>DATJVW010000394.1:0-38544 GCA_035501675.1 Burkholderiales bacterium | reverse complement strand
TCTACCCCTTTCAAGGCAATCCCGGCTGGAATCTGACCACGGCCATGGCCGACGACGCGATCCGGTACATGAAGCAGCTCAAGGAGATCGCGCCCGGCAAACCGTTCCTTGTCTATTACGTGCCGGGCGGCACGCACGCGCCGCATCATCCGACGCCGCCGTGGATCAAGAAGATCAGCGACATGCACCTGTTTGACGGCGGTTGGAACAAGCTACGAGAGGCCATCTTCGCCAACCAGAAGCGGCTAGGGATCATCCCCGGCGACGCCAAGCTGACGCTATGGCCGAAGGAACTGCCGGAGTGGGATTCGCTCAGTTGGGAGGAGAAAAAGCTCTTCATCAAGCAAGCCGACGTCTACGGCGCTTATCTCGCGTACACCGACCACGAGATCGGCCGGGTCATCCAGGCCGTCGAAGACTTGGGCGAGCTCGACAACACCTTGATCATCTACATCGCCGGCGACAACGGCGCGAGTGCCGAGGGCATGCTCAACGGCACACCGAACGAGTTCACCACCTTCAATGGCTTTTCCGTTCCGGTCAAGGATCAGTTTCTCTGGTACGAGTTCTGGGGGTCGGAACGGACCTTTCCGCACTATGCGGCCGGCTGGGCGTGGGCGATGGACACGCCGTTCAAATGGGTCAAGCAGGTGGCGTCGCATTTCGGCGGGACGTCCCAGGGCATGGCCATGTCTTGGCCAGGCCACATCAAGGACGCAGGCGGCATTCGTCGCCAGTTCCACCATGTCATCGACATCGCGCCCACTATCCTGGAGGCGACCGGCATCCCGGCGCCCGACACGATCAACGGCATCAAGCAGCGTCCCATCGAAGGCGTGAGCATGGTGTACACGTGGGACAAGGCGAACGCCAACGCCCCGACCCGGCACACGACGCAATACTTCGAGATGCTCGGCAATCGCGCCATCTATCACGACGGTTGGGTAGCGGCCACGACGCCGGTGACGATCCCGTGGGAGCTCAATACCAAGCCGCCGCCCGACGTGATCACCGGGTACCAGTGGGAGCTCTACAACATCAACGAGGACGTCACAGAGTTCAACGACCTTGCCGCCAGGATGCCGGAGAAGCTCAAGCAGATGCAGGACCTCTTCTACGCCGAGGCGAAGAAGTACGACGTGCTGCCGCTCGACAACTCGACGCTCGCGCGCTTCCTCACGCCGCGTCCGAGCGCAACGGCAGGACGAACACGCTTCACGTATTCGGGTGAATTAACCGGCGTGCCGGCCGCCGCTGCGCCGAGCATCCTGGAGAAGTCCTACACCATCACCGCCGAGGTCGAGATCCCCGAGGGCGGAGCGGAAGGCATGATCGTCACCCAGGGCGGGCGCTTCGGCGGCTACGGCCTGTTTTTGAGCAAAGGCGAGTTTGGATTCGGCCGGGGCAAGGTCGTGTTTCTCTACAACCTGCTCGATCTCAAGCGTACGGCGTGGGAAGGGCCGGAGCTGAGCGCCGGCAAGCACACCATCGTGTTCGACTTCAAGTTCGACGGGCCGGGTCTCGGCAAGGGTGGCACGGGCGTGCTGTCCGTAGACGGCAAGGAGGTGGCCAAGAACTCCATGGAGCACACCACCCCCATCCTGTTTCCCGAAGACGAAGACTTTGACATCGGGCAGGATACACGCACCCCGCTGGCGCTCATCGAATATCGCTACGATTGTCCGTTCAAGTTTACGGGCAAGATCAACAAGCTGACTTTCGACCTCGGGCCGGCGCAGTACACGGAAGAGGAGCGCGAGCAGCTGCCGGCGATTCGCGATCGGGTCGCTCGCCAAAGAGACTGAGCGTTCCCGGAGCGATGAAAGGGGTATTGATCTTCGCCGCTGTCGCAGAAGCCGCGACCGGGCTGGCGTTGCTGATTGTCCCGTCGCTGGTCGGGCAATTGCTGCTCGGCGCAGAACTGACGGGCATCGCCGTGACAGTGGCGCGCGTGGCCGGTATCGCCCTGATCGCATTGGGGGTCGCATGCTGGCCGGGCCCGCCGCTGGTCGGCATGCTGACCTACAGCGTGGCTGTCACGCTGTATCTTGCCTACCTCGGTTTCTCGGGCGGTTCGAACGGAATACTGCTGTGGCCGGCGGTCGTCCTGCACGTGGTCCTGACGGCACTTTTGATCTGGGCATCAAGAAGAGGCAAGCAGACGAAGATTTAGAAGCATGCGCTGCGCGCCCACCTGGTTTGCTCCGAGCGGCGGCCCGAGTTTGAAGCGCGTCTCCGCTGACACGCGCGGCCCTGCAACGCTCACTTGGAAGGTACAGCGCCAAAGTCTCTCAGGAGTCTCTGGTGTCCTGGTACATTTCAGTAACCGAGTTCGCTCGGGTGTCGGAGCGGTCCTCTCCTCCTCTTAACCCGTCCCGCGACATATGTCTCGCGGCGGACAGGTCCGCGTAAGAGCCCGTCAGTACTTCGTCAGAGAGACCACGCGCTATTCTGGGCGCTGCATGGTCACCGCCGGGTTGCATTCGTCCGGCTTCTCCGTCTGTGCCGAAGACACTTGCCCCCGTTGCGTAACGAAAGACACGCCGATGTGGCACTCACGCGGCATTGCCGTGCTCGTATCCCTCATTTGCGCAGCCTGGATCCTCCCAGGGCTCGTCGGCCACGATCCTTGGAAGCCGGGCGAGGCATACAGCTTCGGCCTGGTGCTCAGCTTCCTCGAGGGCCGCGACTGGGTCGTGCCCCTGCTCGCGCACGAGCCTTTCATGGAGAAACCGCCGCTCTACTACTTGACGACAGCGCTGACCGCAAAGGCGTTCGGCACCGTGCTGCCGCTGCACGATGCGGCGCGGCTTGCCACCGGATTCTACATGGCGCTGACTTTTCTCCTCGTGGGGCTGACTGGACGGGAGCTCTTCGGAGCCGGCAGAGGCTGGTTGGCGACGCTGATGTTCCTCAGCAGCGTGGGGCTGTTGCTGTGCGGGGCATCAGCTGCTGACCGACGTCGCGCAGCTCACCGGATTCGCGCTCGCGTTCTACGGGCTGGCGCTCGGCCTGAGACGCCCGTATTGGGGTGGCCTGTGGCTGGGCACCGGCGTGGGTCTGGGCTTCATGTCGAAGGGCCTGCTCGCCCCCGGCTGCTTCAGCGTCCTCGTCGCCGTCCTCCCGCTGCTGTCTCCCCGATGGCGCTCGCAGGACTACGCACGCAGCGTGCTTGTGGCTTTTCTGGCGAGCCTGCCCTGGCTCGCGATCTGGCCAGCGATGTTGTACCAGCGCTCTCCGGATCTCTTGGCGGTTTGGCTCTTGGACAACAACCTGGGTCGCTTCCTGGGCTGGAATTCGCTGGGCCCGGCCAGCGGTCCGGTCGACGTTGTCCGCAGCGTGGTGTGGGCCGCGTTGCCTGCATGGCCCCTGGCGCTCAGCGCAGTCTGGCGGGCGCGCCGCGAGCTTCGATCGCGGCCCGAGCTGCTGTTGCCGCTCGCCGGATGCGCCGTCATCCTGGCGGTGCTGAGCCTGTCGCGGCAGGGACGAGACGTTTACGTCCTGCCTGCGTTCCTTCCCCTCGGGGGGGTCAGGCCTATACTTTACGGATAGGTTTGGGGTCAGGACTATACTTTATAGTCCGTTGGAGTGAGGTCGGCGCGCTCAAAAGGGCCAAATCCGGCCGTATGCGTCAGACACCTATAAAGTATAGGCCTGACCCCTTCAAAGGCACCCCCGCCGTGCTCTACGGGCTTCATGCGTCGTGGCCGGCGCGCCCGCGGACTGCGGCGAGGGCCTCGTGCAGGGTCGGGAATATCCGCGCCGCGCCGATCGCCGCCGTGATGCCGTGCCGGTCCATGTCGGAGCGCAGGAAGGGATTGACGCGTGCGAAGACCAGACCCACCCCGCGGCGCGTCAGGTCGTCGAGCAAATCGCGCACCGAACGTGCGGCGGCGTAGTCCATATCGGTAATCGCCCCCGCGTCCACCACGAACCAGCGCACTGGGGTGGCCGCGTGCTCCACCAGCGCGCGCACTTCGTCGGCGAAACGGGTGTCATTGGCATAGAACAGGTCCGCACCGAAGCGATAGACGATCAGCCCCGGCTCGGTTTGGGTTCCAGGCACCGCCGCCCCCGGCATCCACCGGCCGGCCGCGTCGGGTGTCAGCACCGTCGTGTGCGGCAGGTAGCTGTGGCGGACGTGGCGGAGCAGCGACAATACCATGGCCAGCAGAATGCCCTGCTCGACGCCCACCAGCGCCACCGCGGCTGCGGTGATGATCGCAAGCCTGAACTCCCCGGGACTCTCGCGGCGGATGTCGCGCAGGCTTCGGACATCTACCAGCCCGATGCCGATCGTGAACACGATGCCGGCCAGCACGCAGCGGGGCAGATATTGGAGCGGCCCGGTCAGGAACAGCAGGACGATCAGGACGAGGCCGGCGAACACGAGTTGCGCGAACTGGGAGCGAGCGCCGGCGAGAGCGGCCATCGCAGTCTGCGTGGGACTGCCGTTGACCACGAACGTCCCGCTCACCGCAGCCGCGGCATTCGCCGCCGACAGCCCCAGGATGTCCGCGTCCTCGTCGACGCGCTCGTGGAAACGCGTAGCGAACACGCGCGAAGCAGCCGCGCTTTGCGCGATGATCATCACGAAGCACGAAGCGGCCACCGGCAGCAGCGCAAGCAGCTCCTTCCAGCTCACGCTGGGAAAACCGAAGGAGGGCAGCCCTCCAACGACCGGTCCGACGACGGCAATGCCGCGCTCGGCAAAATCCCACGCGGAGCTCGCGGCGATGCTACCTGCCACCGCGAACAGCGGAACGGGAAGCCGAGGCGCAACATGACGCGCCACCAGGATGCACGCCACGACGAGAACCGAGACTCCCAGCGTCGGAAGATGCGCGTGTGGCGCGCTCTCGATGATCTGCCGGAGCTGTCCGACACTGCGCTGTGAACTCACCACCACTCCGAGCATATCGCCCAGCATGGCGATGCCGACCTGGAATCCGACCCCGGCGAGAAATCCCACCAGCACGGTGCGTGACAGGAAGTCCGCGAGAAATCCCAGCTTGAAGATGCGCGCCAGCAACAACATGCCGGCGGTCAGCAGCGCCACCATGCCGACCAGCGTCATGTACTTCGGGCTGGCCAACGGCGCCATGCCGGACAAGGCGCTGGCGAAAATGGCTGCGGTCGCCGAGTCGGCCGCCACGACCAGATGGCGCGAGGAGCCGAAGGCCGCAAACGCGACCAGCGGCAGCAGCACCGTGTAGAGTCCGGTGACGACCGGGGTGCCGGCGATGCGGGTGTAGCCGAGCACTTGCGGGATGTTCATCGACGCGAGGCTCACTCCCGCCAGCGCATCGCGTATCGCCCCCGCGCGGCTGACAGGACGAACGCTTGCGAAGAGGGACAGCCGCACCGGCGTCGCGCGCTCAGCGTGCGGTGAGCTTCTGCGTTCCGCTCCAGCTCTCGCCGGCACTCAGCGCCGCGGGCGCTCGGGCCACGGCCGCCTCGACGCACACCATGCGCGCGTAACCGCCCGGCTCGAGATCCTCGAGCGCCGCGCCGCCGCGTTCTCCCGGGTTCCACACGACGGTCTCCGGAAACCCCGTCGCGCGGATAGCCGTCGTTCGGCCCGGCTCGTGGACCTCGAGGGCATCGGGCGCGGTGTAGTAGACGCGATCGAGTTCGCGGTCGATGCGCAGCTCGGAGGCGGTCTCGATGACACCGTCCGTGCCAAGGACCTTGTCCCGGTAGCGCGCGTTGCGCAACCCTCGGACCACCGTTTGCCGAATATCAGCCACCCGGAGGTATGTGTGCAGGGCACCGGTGAACTCGAAAAGCGTCGAGCCGCTGTTCTCAACGATCAGGCCGATCTCGAGTTCGCGGCCGTTGACCTTGATGCTCAGTTGGGCCACGAACGCATGCGGCCAGACGGCGCGCGTCGCGTCCGAGTCGGTCAGCCGCAGAACGGCGTGCGCTGTGCCCGAGTCCCGCCGCTCGCCGCGCGTCAAGTCCCAGGTCGACACTCGCGCAAACCCATGCGAGGGCAATGGCCCCTGTGTGGCAAACTGCGGGAAGCACACCGGCACGCCCCCGCGGATCGCCGCGCCCGGTTTGTATCGCGATCGCGCACTGAGAAAGAGGCGGTCCGAAGTATCGCCGGCGGGCACCCACGATGTCACCTGAGCTCCGTGCAGGTACACCTCGGCGCGGGCGCCGTCAGCCGCCACGAGCACGACTTTGCGCTGGCCTTCCGCTCCGGCCACTGGGGCGAGCTCAGCGCCTGCATCCGACGGTGGCGATGTTTTCGGAGTCATCAAATTTAGTATGCTGTCGCGGTCAGCTTCGAGTCAACCCGCCGACGGACGCGAGCGGCTGAGGAAGCGGCGGAAGCCCATGGACAAGGACATCCTGCGCAAGCTCGAGCAGCGCCTCGGCCCCCTGTATGCGCGGCAGCGCTTGGGGATCGAGTCCGATCACGAGGCCCAGGTCTTCGGCCAGGGGCTCAACTTCTTCCACATCGAGAACTGGTACCTGAGCGAGCCGCTGATACGCAATGCACTGCGCCTGACGGGGCTCTACTGGCGCGCCCGGCGCAACGCCGAACGCGTCGAGCTCCGCCGCAACATGCTGCGGGCGAAGGCGCTGCCGCCCCGATTCGACGGCTACGCCGTGCTCCACCTCAGCGATCTGCACGTGGAGATGAACGAGGGCGCGATGCGGCGCACCATCGAGCTGATCGACGGGCTGGCCTACGATCTGTGCGTTCTGACCGGCGACTATCGGGCCGAGACCTTCGGTCCGTTCGATGCCACCCTGGACGGGCTGGCGCGCCTGCGGGGGCATCTGAGAGGGCCGGTCTACGGCGTCCTGGGCAATCACGATTCGATCCGCATGGTGCCGGCCCTGGAGGACATGGGCATCCGCATGCTGCTCAACGAATCGGAAGAGATCCGGCGCGGCGATCAGCGTATCCATCTCGCCGGGATCGACGACGCTCATTTCTACCGCGTCGACAACATCGAGAAGGCGGCGGGGCAGATCCCGATCGAGGAATTCTCGATCCTGCTGTCGCACACCCCCGAGATCTACCGCCAGGCGGCGCATGCGGGTTTCAATCTCATGCTGAGCGGGCACACCCACGGCGGACAGATCTGCTTGCCGGGTTCGATCCCGGTCACTTTGGATGCGCATCTGCCGAGGCGTTTCGGATCGGGAGCGTGGCGCTATCACCAGATGGAGGGCTACACCTCGGTGGGCGCCGGGTCATGCATTGTCGCGGTGCGGCTCAACTGCCCGCCCGAGGTCACCGTACATCACCTGCAGTGCGTCTGAACCTTCACCGCTAGTAGGGCCGGTCGCGCAGGCGCCAGCGATACAGCAGTCGGGACAGCAACACCGCGCCGACAAAGAAAGCTGTAACCCCCGCGGCGATATCCAACGCGGTCAACGACAGCGTCTCGCGGCAGGCGAGCAGCGGCAACAGGGATTCCGGGATCTGGTCCAAACCGGTGGCCCGGCTGCTCGGAGGCAGATTGAGGCGCCGCTTCGCGAAGCTCGAGAGCAGATCGCCGGCCATCGCGGCAGCAGCGACCAGCGCGCCGATCCCTGCATCCAAGCCGATGAGCGGCGCGCCTGCCGTGGTCACCAGCACGGAGAGCGCGATACCTCGGACCGTTTTCGCGGCGCCGAGCAGCGGCCGGCCGTCGGGGAATTGGGTCCCGCCATCGAGCGGCCAGGCGAAGCGGCCACCGAAGATTTTCTTGGCGGCCAGCGGCGTCGTGTTCGCCAGCGCGAGCAAAGCGATGAGCTGAAGGAGGAGATGCGGGTGCATGTTTCGTCTTCAGTGAGCCGACCCGCACGCGACTTCGTTGGACACGTCCACGTGAGCGACGACACGGGCTAGAGCCTATCTCGCAATCCCGCGCGTACGCGACGGAGCGCATTTTGGCGCAGTTCTGTTGAGACTTGCATCATTGGCCAACGGTTGACCACCCCACCCCGCCCGCCAATTGCTCTCCCCTCTTTTCAAGGAGGGGTGGCACCCCCGGGTCGCTGCCCGGGTGGTTTTGGTTTTCAGGGCTCCCACCACCCCGCCTGCTAACGCCTGCACCCCTCTTCCGAGGAGGGGAGAAACTCCGCTCCCGCGTGCCGTGTTGGGTCACGTGTATACTTTACAGGTCCCCTGAACGCCGTGCGACGAGGTGCGCACTCGGCTGCAGTCGCTTTCAAAAAGACCCTCGTCGATGGATTTTGCCGAGTGCATTCTGAGCGGGATCATCTCCGTGGCGGAAGAGCTGCCACGCATCGCACCATCGCCGCATGACTGACTCCGGGACAGCGAGTGCAGCCCGATCGGCCGAGCACTTGCGGCTCGCTCAGGCGCCGGCGGGCCGACCGGGAGAGTGGAAGGCGATCGGCCCCTATCTCAGCGAGCGGGCATGGGGCACGGTGCGCGAGGATTACAGCGCGGATGGCAAGGCGTGGGAGTACTTCCCGCACGATCACGCTCGCTCGCGCGCCTACCGTTGGAGCGAGGACGGTCTGGCGGGCGTGTGCGACATCGAGCAGCGCATGTGCCTCGCGGCCGCGTTCTGGAACGGCCGCGACCCTTGCCTTAAGGAGCGCATCTTCGGTCTCTCCGGCAACGAGGGCAATCACGGGGAGGACGCCAAGGAGTACTGGTGGTACGTCGATGCGACGCCGACCGCTGCGTGGCTGCGCTGGCGCTATCACTATACGCAAGCCGAGTTCCCGTATGCGCGGCTGCGGGAGGAGAACGCGAAGCGCAGCAAAGCGCAGCGTGAATTCGAGCTCGTCGACACCGGCATCTTCGACGGCAACCGCTACTGGCGGATCACGGCGGACTACGCTAAAGCGGCGCCGCGCGACCTCTGCCTGCGCATCCGCATCCGCAACGCCGGTCCCGAGCCTGCCGAACTGCACGTGCTGCCGACGCTGTGGTTCCGCAACCGGTGGTCGTGGGAGGAGGGCACTCCGAAGCCGACGATCCGGGCCGCCTCGTCCACTGCGACCGGCCAGGCGAGCGCGATCGCCGAGGAGGCGAGCCTCGGCCGCTGGCGGCTCGCCGCGGGTCCGGATCGCGCGGGCCGTGCGCCGGCGCTGCTCTTCTGCGAGAACGAAACCAATGTTGCGCGCCTGTATGGCATTCCCGCGCGCACGCCTTTCCCAAAAGACGGCATCAACGACCACGTTGTCAGCGGTGCGGCGACCGTCAATCCGGCGCAGCGCGGCACCAAGCTGGCGCTCTGGTATCGCGTCGCCGTCGCGCCCGGCGACACCGTGGAGCTGCGGCTGCGCCTGGTGCGAGACGACTCCGACGCGGCGCTCGACCTCGGCACGGGCTTCGAGCAAACGCTCGCCGTCCGCGAGCGCGAGGCCGACGCGTATTACCAAGCGCTGCGGCCCGCGAGCGCGAGCGACGACGAGGCTGCCGTCATGCGCCAGGCGTTCGCGGGGATGGTGTGGAGCCAGCAGTTCTACCACTACGATGTCGAACGTTGGCTCGACGGCGACCCCGCCGACCCGCCGCCCGCGGCGCGCAAGTCCGGGCGCAACGCCGGTTGGCGTCACCTCAGCTGCCACGACGTGATCGCCATGCCGGACAAGTGGGAGTACCCGTGGTACGCGGCCTGGGACCTCGCCTTCCACTGCGTGGTCCTCGCGCACATCGACCCGGCGGCCGCAAAGCACCAGCTTCTGCTCTTGTGCCGCGAGTGGTACATGCACCCGAACGGCCAGCTGCCGGCCTACGAATGGAGGTTCGGCGATGTGAACCCACCCGTTCATGCCTGGGCGGCGCTCGCCGTGTTCCGCATCGACGGCGCCAGAGACTTCGGCTTCCTGGCATCCGCCTTCCACAAGCTGCTGATCAACTTCACGTGGTGGGTCAATCGCAAAGACGCGCTCGGCGACAACATCTTCGAGGGCGGCTTCCTCGGCCTCGACAACATCGGCCCGATCGACCGCTCCGCCATGCTTCCAGGCGGGGAGTTGCTCGAGCAGTCCGACGGCACCGCGTGGATGGCGAAGTACTGCCTCAACATGCTCGAGATGGCGCTGCGGCTCGCCAACCAAGACCGGTCCTACGAAGACGTGGCGCTCAAGTTCTTCGAGCACTTCGCTTCCATCGCCACGGCGATGAACGAGCTCTGGGACGAGCGCGAGGGCTTTTTCTACGACCGCCTGCGCCACCCGGACGGCTCCATCGTGCCGGTGCGGGCACGTTCCATGGTGGGGCTGCTCCCGCTGTTCGCCGCAGTGGAGCTGAGCGCGTCGCTGTGGGAGCGGCTGTCCGACTTCCGCGCGCGGGCCAACTGGTTCATCGCTAACAAGCCGCAGCGCTCGGCTTTCCTGCGCTACTTCGTGAAGGACGATCGTCCCGAGCTCATCGCGCTCGTCGACGAGGCCCGGCTGCGGCGCGTGCTCGCGTGTATGCTGGACGAGAACGAATTTCTCTCGCCCTACGGCCTGCGCTCCTTGTCTCGCTATCACCGCGAGCATCCGCTCGTCGTGGCTTTGCCGGGCGGCGAGGCCCGCCTCGACTACGAGCCGGCGGAGTCCACCACCGGGCTCTTCGGCGGCAACTCGAACTGGCGCGGCCCGATCTGGTTTCCACTCAATTTCCTCGCGCTCGAATCGTTGCGGCATCTGAATGCGTCGCTCGGCGACGGCTTCACCGTGGAACTGCCGACTGGTTCCGGCCGCCAGGCCAACCTCGGTGAAGTGGCGGACGAGATCGAGCGCCGGCTGTTGCGCCTCTTCCTGCTCGACGACAAGGGCCGGCGCCCGGTGTTCGGAGACACCGCACTGTTTCAGAGCGACCCGGCGTGGCGCGATCACATCCTCTTCTACGAGTATTTCCACGGCGATACCGGCGAGGGGCTTGGAGCCTCGCACCAGACCGGATGGACGGCGCTTGCCGGGGCGCTCGTCGCCAGTCGCCGCGCTGTTGTTGGCCGGTGAGCGTTGGTTCACAGCGACGGGGCGGCCGAAGCTTGTGACACTGAAATGACGGGACGGGCGCCGGCGTTCGAGGGCTTGGCAGGACGGGTTCTATTTCACGGATAATGCTCTTCCCGAGACGAAGCGACCCGTAACGCAGGCTGCTGTCCGATGAGCGACGGCCTTCCCATCGTTTACCTGGCCCGGCACGGTGAAACCGCATGGAGCCTGTCAGGCCAGCACACGGGACTCACCGATCTGCCGCTGACCGAGCGCGGCGAGCGCCATGCGCGCCAGCTCGGAGAACGGCTACAGGGACTGACGTTCGCGAAGGTGTTCACCAGCCCGCTCCAGCGCGCCGCGCGCACCTGCGAGCTCGCCGGGTTCGGCGCCGCGGCCGAAGTCGATCGCGACCTCCTCGAATGGAACTACGGCGACTACGAGGGACGCACCAGCGCCGACATCCACGCGGGGCGCCCGGACTGGCAGCTGTTCCGCGATGGCTGCCCAGGAGGGGAGTCGCCGGAACAGGTCGGCGCTCGTGCCGACCGTGCGGTCCGCCGCCTGCGCGCCATCGAGGGCGACGTGCTGCTCTTCTCGAGCGGGCATCTCCTGCGGATGCTGGCCGCCCGCTGGCTGGGTCTCGAACCGGCGACCGGCAGGTACTTCGTGCTCGGTACGGCGAGCCTGAGCGCGCTGGGCTACGAGCATAGCCTGGCCGAGCCGGCGATCCGGCTGTGGGATGAAACACATCACGTGGGCCCGTGATCGCGCGGCGTGTGCACGGCCGGGAATGACGAGCGAGGTTTGTCGCTTATCAAGAGAAGTCAAGCGAGGCAAGACTCAGATGAACAAACCAGGAGAAAATGCCGTGCGCGCGCCCAACGCAGCCGAGATGTCGAAGCTTCTCGAGCAGTACGGATGCGGTCCGGTCCAGTTCTCGGGGACGGATGGGCTGTATGAGCGACACCTCTTGTTCGACAGTGTGATCGATCCGGCAGCCGCCAGCGCGCGCGAGCGCTTCGAGGCCGTGGCCCGCTCCGTGCGCGATGTCCTCTCGCAGCGATGGGTCCGGACGCAGGGCGCATACGAGCGCGAGAACCCCAAGCGCATTTACTACCTGTCGATGGAGTTTCTCATCGGCCGCTCGCTCGCCAACAATATCGCCAACCTGCTGCTCGATCCGGTCGTGCAGCAAGCCGCCCGGCAGAGGGACGTCAGCTGGACCGGCGTGCTCGAGCGGGAACCCGACGCGGGTCTGGGCAACGGCGGGCTCGGGCGGCTGGCCGCGTGTTTCCTCGACTCGATGGCGACGATGCAGCTCCCGGCTATGGGCTACGGGCTGCGCTACGAGTACGGCATCTTCAAGCAAACCATCGACGATGGCTGGCAGAGCGAGCAGCCGGACAACTGGCTGCGGCGTCCCGATCCCTGGGAGGTTGCGCGTCCCCGCGAGAAGGTCGAAGTCCACCTGAACTGCTCGTTCGACGTGCGCGGCGGGACCTTGCGCGTGATCCCCGACCGGCCTTCGACGTTGATCGGCATTCCATACGATCGCCCCGTGGCGGGTTATGGCGGCGAGACCATCAACACCCTTCGGCTCTGGGCCGCCGCCGCGTGCGATTACTTCGACTTTCGGGTATTCAGCCATGGCGAGTTCGTCGGTGCCGTGGCGGAGACGCTCACGGCCGAGTCCTTGACACGCGTGCTATACCCGGATGACTCGACGAGTCAGGGACAGGGATTGCGCTTCGTGCAGGAGTACTTTCTGGTGGCGTGCTCGCTCGCCGATCTCGTGCGCCGCTTCCGACGCAGCAACGCGGACTGGAGCGCGCTTCCCGAGAAGGTCGCCCTACAGATGAACGACACGCACCCCGCGATGGCCGTACCGGAGCTGATGCGCATCCTGCTCGACGACGCGCACCTGGCGTGGGACGAAGCCTGGAGCCTGACGCAAAGGGCTCTGGCGTACACCAACCACACCCTGTTGCCCGAAGCTTTGGAAAGATGGCCGCTCGCGTGGTTCGAGGCGATGCTCCCACGCCAACTGGAGATCATCTACGAGATCAACCGGCGCCTGCTCGATGCGGTCCGGACCCGCTTCCCTGGCGATGACGGACGCCTCGCACGCGTGAGCTTGGTGGAGGAGGGCGCCCAGCGCAAGGTCCGCATGGCTCATTTGGCTATCGTCGGCTCGCACAGCACCAACGGCGTAGCTGCGATCCACTCCGAGCTGCTGCGTACGACGACGGTCAAGGACCTGGCCGAGATGTTCCCCGAGCGCTTCAACAACAAGACCAACGGCGTCACGCCGCGGCGCTGGCTCCTATTGGCCAATCCATCGCTGGCACGCGTCATCTCCGGGGCCATCGGCGAGGCCTGGATCACCGACCTCGACCGCCTGAGCGAGCTCAAGGCACTGGCCGACGACACGGCGTTCCGGGGCGAGTTCCGCAAGGCCAAGCGCGAGGCCAAGGTGCGATTTGCCGACTGGCTCAAAGCGAGCTGCGGCCAAAGCGTGGATCCGGATTCCCTCTTTGACTGCCACATCAAGCGCATCCACGAGTACAAGCGGCAGCTGCTCAACGCGTTGCGAGTGGTCGTGCTGTATGACCGCCTGCGGGCCAACCCCGGGCTTCAGATCGCGCCCAGGACCTTCTTCTTCGGCGGCAAGGCGGCGCCCGCCTACCGCTTGGCGAAGCTCATCATCAAGTTCCTGAACAATCTCGCGGGCACGATCGACGGTGATCCGGCGCTGCGCGGCAGGCTCAAGGTCGTGTTTCTGGCCGACTACGACGTGTCGCTGGCGGAGCGGCTGATCCCTGCGGCGGATGTTTCCAACCAGATCTCGACCGCCGGTTACGAGGCCAGCGGCACCAGCAACATGAAGTTCATGATGAATGGCGCGCTGACGATCGGCACGCGCGACGGCGCGACGATCGAGATGGCGCAGGAGGCGCGCGAGGAGAACTTCTTTCTGTTCGGCCTGACGGCGCAACAGGTGGCCGACAACCGCAGCTGGTACGACCCCCACTGGCACTACGACAACGAACCCGAGACGCGCGCGGCCTTGGACCTGATCTTTTCCGATCACTTCAGCCGTTATGAGCCGGGTGTGTTCGCACCGCTGCGCGATGCGCTGCTCACGTACGGGGACCACTACATGCACCTCGCGGACCTCAGGTCCTACCTCGATGCGGACCAGCGGCTGTGCGATTTGTACGCGGACCCGGAAGCGTGGGCGCGCAAGGCCATCCTGAATGTGGCCGGCTCCGGGAAATTCTCCAGCGACCGCACCATCGCGCAGTACGCGGCGGAGATCTGGCAAGCAAAGCCATGTCCGGTGTCGTAGAGCAGGGACCGGTACTGGCGATGCGCGATACGTTCGACAGGCTCTGCCGTCATCTCGGTGCAGCGCGCGATCCGGGGCTCTCCGGTAAACTGCGCGAGGTGGCCGTGCCCTGAGCGCCGGCGCCCGTGTCTGGCCGGGACGCCGCTGAACGCCATCACTGCTGCCATTCGAAACCTGGGCTCTCGATCGTCGGCGAGAGGACTGCGACGCATGGCGATTTCCCCGCTAGCCGGCAAGCCGGCCCCGAAGGAGATGCTGGTCGATCTGGCCCGGCTCGAGCGCGAATACTTCGCCCGCAAGCCGGACCCGAGTGACCCCAGTCAGCTGGTGAGCTTCGGTACCAGCGGGCACCGGGGCTCTTCGCTGCACGGCTCGTTCACCGAAGCGCATATCCTGGCCATCACCCAGGGCATTTGCGACTACCGGCGCGGCCGGGGCATCGACGGTCCGCTTTACATGGGCAAGGACACGCACGCGTTGTCCGGGCCGGCCCAGCGCACCGCCCTCGAGGTGCTTGCTGCCAACAGCGTGCAAACGGTCATCCAGCGCGACGACCAGGTGACGCCTACGCCGGTCATCTCGCGCGAAATCCTCGTCCACAATCGCGGCCGCAAAGAGCACCTTGCGGACGGCGTCGTCATCACGCCGTCACACAATCCGCCGGAAGATGGCGGGTTCAAGTACAACCCGACCGACGGCGGTCCTGCCGACACGGACGTGACTCGGTGGATCCAGGACCGGGCCAACCAGCTTCTGAAAACGGGCAACACGGGCGTGAAGCGGTTGCCGCTCGCTGCTGCCATGAGGGCAGCGACCACGCGTCAGGAAGATTTCATCCTGCCCTACGTCAACGATCTGCGTAACGTCGTGGACATGGAAGCCATCCGCGGCGCCGGCCTCGCGCTCGGCGTGGACCCGCTGGGCGGCGCCGCGGTTCACTACTGGGAACCGATCAACGCGGTCTACGGGCTGAACATCAAGGTCGTAAATCCGCTGGTCGATCCGACCTTCTCGTTCATGACCGTCGATCACGACGGCAAGATCCGCATGGACTGCTCCAGTCCGTATGCGATGGCCCGCCTGGTCGGCCTGAAGGACCAGTATCGCGTCGCTTTCGCGAATGACACCGATGCGGACAGGCACGGGATCGTCACGCCTTCCGCCGGGTTGATGAATCCCAACCACTACTTGGCGGTGGCTATCCAGTATCTGCTCGCGCACCGCCCGCATTGGCCGGCGGGCGCGGCTGTGGGCAAGACCTTGGTCAGCAGCGGCATGATCGATCGTGTGGTCAACAAGCTGGGCCGCCGGCTCTCCGAGGTGCCGGTGGGCTTCAAGTGGTTCGCGCCGGGACTGCTCGACGGCTCGTTCTGCTTCGGTGGTGAAGAGAGCGCCGGGGCGAGCTTCCTGCGGCTCGACGGCAGCGTGTGGACCACCGACAAGGACGGCCCGATCATGGACCTGCTCGCGGCGGAGATCACGGCGCGCACGGGCAAGGACCCGGGCGAGCACTATCGTGAACTGACTGCGGAGTTCGGCGCGCCCTGTTACACGCGCATCGACGCGCCGGCAACGCCCGACCAGAAGGCGAGACTCGGAAAGCTGTCGCCCCAGGCGGTGACGGCATCGACCCTCGCCGGCGAGCCGATCACGGCCAAGCTGACGAAAGCCCCCGGCAACAACGCCGCGATCGGCGGCCTCAAGGTCACCGCCGCAAGCGGCTGGTTCGCGGCGCGACCGTCGGGCACCGAGAACCTGTACAAGATCTACGCCGAGAGCTTCAAGGATGAGCGGCACCTGCAGGCGATCGTGGATGAGGCCCAGCAGATCGTGAACAACGCCTTGTCGGGAAGCGCTGGATGACGCAGCCCGACCCCATCGTCTTCCTGGTCGACATCGACGACACGCTGCTGGACAACGACGCGATCCAGGCTGACTTCCGGCGCCACCTCGAATGCAGGTTCGGGCCTGAAGCCCGAGACCGCTACTGGACGATCCAGGAACGGCTGTTCGCCGAGCTGGGCTACCGCGACTACCTCGGGGCTCTGCAGCGCTACCGGATGGAGCATCCGGAGGACCTGCGCGTGCTGTCGATGTCCTCGCTGTTCGTCGACTATCCATTCGGCGATCGACTCTACCCTCGCGCTCTCGATGTCCTCGAGCGGCTGCGTACCTGGGGCCGCACCGTCATCCTGTCCGATGGCGATGCGGTGTTCCAGCCGCGCAAGGTCGAACGCTCCGGCATCTCTGAGGCGGTGCAAGGCCACGTGCTCATATATGTCCACAAAGAGGAGGCGCTGGATGACGTCGAGCGGCGCTATCCGGCCCGGCACTATGTGCTGGTGGATGACAAACTCCGGATCCTTTCTGCAGTCAAAAAGGTCTGGGGCGAGCGCGTGACCACCGTGTTTCCCCGGCAAGGTCAGTTTGCCCAAGATCCGAACGCGCTGGCTTCGTATCCAGAGGCCGACTTGACGATCGAGCGCATCAGCGACCTGCTCGCCTACGATCTGCCCGCGTTGGCTGCGGGCAACTCATCGATCGCACGTACCACGAAGGTGACACCATGAAAGCGACTCAAAAGCTCCACGATCTGGGCCAGAGTCTGTGGCTCGACAACATCACGCGGGACCTGTTGACCACCGGCACGCTCAAGCGCTACATCGACGAGCTGTCCGTGACGGGGCTGACTTCGAACCCGACCATCTTCGACCACGCGATCAAGAACAGCGCGGCCTACGATCCGGCCATTCGCAAGAAGCTCACAGAGGGCAAGACCGGGGAGGCACTGTTCTTCGAGCTGGCGCTGGAGGACATCACCCAGGCCGCCGACCTGTTCCGGCCGGTCTTCGATCGGACCTGCGGCGTGGACGGATTTGTCTCGCTCGAAGTTTCTCCCCTGCTCGCGTACGACACCAAGACCACCATCACCGTGGCCAAGCAGCTGCATGCCCGGGCGGGACGTCCCAACCTGTTCATCAAGATCCCCGGCACCCCGCAGGGATTGCCCGCGATCGAAGAAGCGATCTTCGCCGGCGTGCCGATCAACGTGACGCTGCTGTTCTCGCGCGAGCACTACGTGGCGGCGGCCGACGCGTACTGGCGCGGCATCGAGCGCCGCATCGCCGCCGGGCTCAGGCCCGACATCGCATCGGTGGCGTCGCTGTTCATCAGCCGCTGGGACGTCGCGGTTGCGAACAAGGCACCCAAGGAGTTGACCAACCGTCTCGGCATCGCGATCGCGCAACGCGCCTACAAGGCGTACCGCGATCTGCTCGCTGCGCCGCGCTCGCAGCGCGCGTTCAACAACGGTGCGCGCCCGCAGCGGCTGCTGCTCGCGAGCACCGGCACCAAAGATCCCAAGGCCTCGGACATCCTCTACGTCCAGGGGCTGGCTGCGCCGCACACCGTCAACACGATGCCCGAGTCGACATTGAAGGCGTTCGCCGATCACGGTGAGCTCGGGGCCGTCATGTCTCCCGACGGCGGGGACTGCGAAGCGGTGCTGGGCCAGTTTGCCAAGGCGGGCGTCGACGTGAACGCCCTCGCCGCGCAACTGCAGGATGAAGGCGCGAAGGCGTTCGTCAACTCCTGGAACGAGCTGATGGCTGTGATCGCGTCGAAGAGCGCCGCGCTCGAGAAGACAAGTTGAAAGGACACCTTGGCCCTCACCCAGCGCCCGCGGAGGGCAGAGCAGGTTCCATCGAGGTGCTATGCGCTCCTTCACGGTCGCATCCCCAGAGGGGCCCCTGCTCCACGCTCCGGCGCGCCTCTCCCGCGAGGGGAGAGGGATCTTATCTCTGCTGGGGAGAGGGAATAGCTGGATGTTAGGACAGGCGCGATGAAGGTGCTGGTGGTAGACATAGGCGGGACTCACGTCAAGATCCTCGCCACCGGGCAGAGTGCTCCGCGCGAGTTCGCGTCGGGCTCGAAGCTGACGGCCAAGGCCATGGTCTCCCGAGTCAAGCGGCTGGCCGGCAAATGGAGGTACGGCGCGGTGTCGATCGGCTACCCGGGGCCGGTTCTGCGCAACCGGCCGGTCGCGGAGCCCCACAACCTCGGACGCGGTTGGGTCGGATTCGACTTCGAGGCCGCGTTCAGGCGGCCGGTCAAGGTCGTCAACGATGCGGCGATGCAGGCGCTGGGGAGCTACAAGCGCGGAAAGATGCTGTTCCTCGGGCTCGGCACCGGGCTCGGTTCCGCGCTGGTCGCGAACAGCATCGTCGAGCCGATGGAGTTGGGGCACCTCCCTTACAAGAAGGCGACGTACGAGGACTATGTGGGTTTGCGCGGATTGGAGCGGCACGGCAAGAAGAAGTGGCGGCGCTACGTCGCGGACGTTGTGGGGCGTCTCGACGCAGCGCTTGAACCGGACGACCTGGTGCTCGGCGGCGGAAACGCGAAGGAGCTGAAGAAGCTGCCGCCGGGTTGCCGGTTGGGCGATAACGCCAACGCGTTCGTCGGTGGGTTTCGGATGTGGGACACAGTACCCAACCGCAGATCTGCCGCTAAGGCGCGTCGTCGCCGGGCTCGGTGACGAACGGCACGAAAGGAGCATGAACATGCCATCGATCGAACCGCTGACCAGACGCGCGGCTTGGCTGGCGCTCGAGGCGCACCGCGAGAAGGTGCAGGGGCTGCATCTGCGCAAGCTCTTCGACGACGATCCCGGGCGCGGCGAACGCATGACCCTCGAGGCGCTCGGGATCTACCTGGACTACTCGAAGAACCGCATCACCGACGAGACGCTCAGGCTCCTGTTGCTGCTGGCAGAACAGTCGGGCCTTCGGGCCCGGATCGATGCCATGTTCCGCGGCGACAAGATCAACGTGACCGAGATGCGGGCGGCGCTCCACGTGGCGCTGCGCGCGCCGCGTGGGGCGTCCATCGTGGTAGATGGCAAGAACGTGGTCCCCGAGGTTCACGCGGTGCTCGACAAGATGACCGACTTTGCGAACCGGTTTCGCAGCGGCGAATGGAAGGGGCACACGGGAAGGCGCATCCGCAACGTCGTCAACATCGGCATCGGCGGCTCCGACCTCGGGCCGGTGATGGCCTACGAGGCGCTCAGGCACTACAGCGAGCGCGGCATGACGTTCCGGTTCGTGTCGAACGTCGACGGCACCGACTTCGCGGAGGCTGTGCAGGACCTCGATCCGGCGGAAACGCTGTTCATCGTTTCTTCCAAGACGTTCACGACCCTCGAGACGATGACCAACGCTCAGAGCGCGCGCGACTGGTCGCTCAAGGGGTTGGGCGGCGATGCGAAGGCGGTGGCGAAGCACTTTGTGGCGGTCTCGACCAACGCCGAGAAGGTGTCGGCGTTCGGCATCGACATCGCGAACATGTTCGAGTTCTGGGATTGGGTCGGAGGGCGCTACTCCATGGATTCGGCGATCGGCCTCTCGACGATGCTCGCCATCGGCCCGGAAAACTTTCGCGCGATGCTGGCCGGGTTCCACGAGATGGACGAGCACTTCCGCACCGCGCCGTTCGAGCGCAACCTGCCGGTGCTGATGGGTTTGCTGTCGGTCTGGTACAACGACTTTTTCGGCGCGCAGACCGTCGCGGTCCTTCCCTACGAGCAGTATCTGAAGCGCTTCCCGGCCTATCTGCAGCAGTTGACGATGGAGAGCAACGGTAAGCACGTCACGCTGGAGGGCGACCGGGTCGCCTGCGACACCGGGCCGATCTACTGGGGCGAACCCGGCACCAATGGGCAGCACTCTTTCTACCAGTTGATCCACCAGGGGACCCGCCTCATCCCGTGCGATTTCATCGCCTTCATCCGGACGCTCAACCCGCTGGGCCGCCACCACGATATGCTGATCGCGAACGTGCTGGCCCAGACCGAGGCGCTGGCCTTCGGCAAGACCGCGGAGCAAGTCAAGGCAGAGGGCACGCCAGACGCGCTCGTGCCGCATCGGGTGTTCGAGGGCAACCGCCCGTCGAATGCGATTCTCGTCGAGCGGCTCACACCGGACGTGCTCGGGAAGCTTGTGGCGCTCTACGAACACAGCGTCTTCACGCAGGGCACGATCTGGAGCATCAACTCGTTCGACCAGTGGGGCGTCGAGCTCGGCAAAGCGCTGGCCCAGCGCATCATCCCGGAGCTCGAGAGCAGAGCCGAACCCGAGCTCGAGCATGACAGTTCGACCAATGCGCTGATCAGGCGCTATCGGAAGTTGAAGCAGGCTACGCAGTAGCTGTTCCCTCTCCCCTTGCGGGAGAGGGTAGGGTGAGGGCGGAGAGGGTAGGGTGAGGGACTCGGAGGTGCCGCCGCGCTCACCCTCACCCCCGCCCTCTCCCATCAAGGGAGAGGGAGTTTTCGGACGATCTCTTGTGCGAGAGGAATGGCGTATGCAACTCGGAATGGTGGGTCTGGGAAGGATGGGCGCCAACATGGTACGGCGCCTCATCAAGGCGGGTCACAACTGCGTCGTCTTCGACAGGTCGCCAAAGGCGGTTGAAGACCTCGCCAAGGAGTCGGCGGTCGCGTCCACATCGCTGCAGGACCTGGTGAAGAAGCTCCAGAAGCCGCGCGCGGTGTGGTTGATGGTTCCCGCTGCGGTGGTCGACAAGACCATCGCCGACATTCTGCCCGCGCTGGAGCGCGACGATATCCTCATCGACGGCGGCAACTCCTACTACGTGGACGACATCCGGCGGGCAAAGGAGCTCGCCCCCAAGGCTATCCACTACGTGGACGTGGGGACGAGCGGCGGCGTTTGGGGCTTGGAGCGCGGCTACTGCATGATGATCGGCGGCGAGCAGCCGGTGGTGAAACACTTGGACCCGATCTTCGCTGCGCTGGCGCCGGGCATCGGCGACATCGCGCGGACCCCGGGACGCGAGAAGGCCGGCGGCAGCGCCGAGCAAGGCTATCTGCATTGCGGGCCCAACGGCGCGGGCCACTTCGTCAAGATGGTTCACAACGGCATCGAGTACGGAATCATGGCGGCCTATGCCGAAGGGCTGGGTATCCTGCGCGCTGCCAACGTCGGTAAGCAGAAGCATGAGATCGACGCGGAGACCACGCCGCTGCGTGATCCCGAGCACTATCAGTACGATCTCAATTTGCCCGACATCGCCGAGGTTTGGCGGCGTGGCAGCGTGATCGCCTCCTGGCTTTTGGATCTGACCGCCAGCGCTCTGCTGGCAGACCCCGCGCTCTCGAAGTTCGGCGGACGGGTCTCCGACTCCGGCGAGGGACGCTGGACCATCAAGGCCGCGATCGACGAAGCTCAGCCTTGCCTCGTGCTGACTACGGCGCTTTACGAGCGGTTCAGCTCGCGCGGCGAAGCGGATTTCCAGAACAAGCTGCTGTCGGCGATGCGTTACGGATTCGGCGGGCACCTGGAAAAGGCGGGCAAATGAGCGCTTTGCCGACACTCGCAGAAATGCGCGATAGCGCGCGCCGAGTTTGCCCCCACCCCAACCCTCCCCCGCTGGCGGGGGAGGGCAGGGAGGGGGTGCGTGGTTTGTGTCGCTGCCGCGGCGTCAGGCCAGCAAGCAGCGCCCGATGAAGCAGACGAGACGACCATGAACGAACCGCATTCGGATGCGCTGGTGTTCTTCGGCGCGACCGGCGACCTGGCGTACAAGAAGATCTTCCCCGCGCTGCAGGCGATGCTCAAGCGCGGCGCCCTCAACGTGCCCGTCATCGGCGTGGCCAAGGCCGGCTGGAACCTCGAACAGCTGAAGGCGCGCGCGCGCGACAGCCTCGAGAAGCATGGCGGCGGAGTCGATTCCGTGGCCTTCGAGAAGCTCTGCGCTCTGCTGCGGTATGTGGACGGCGACTACGCCGAGCCGGCAACGTTTCAGGCCGTCCGCAAACAGCTCGGCTCGGCGCAGCGGCCGGCGCACTACCTTGCCATTCCGCCGTCGGCTTTCGAGATGGTCGTGGAACGGCTGGCCCAGGCGGCTTGCACCAACGGCGCGCGGGTCATTGTCGAAAAGCCTTTCGGGCGGGACCTGGCCTCGGCGCAGGAGCTCAATCGAATCCTGCACCGGACATTCGATGAGTCGCGCATCTTCCGCATCGACCACTATTTGGGGAAGCGGCCGGTTCACAACATGGTGTTCTTCCGCTTCACCAACGCGCTGATGGAGTCGTTTTGGAATCGCACTCACATCGAGAGCGTGCAGATCACGATGGCCGAAGACTTCGGGGTGCAAGGCCGAGGGGCTTTCTACGAGCAGACCGGCGCCGTCCGCGACGTGGTGCAGAACCACCTGTTCCAAGTGCTGGCGAACCTGGCCATGGAGCCGCCGGCGCGCACGGACAGCGAATCGATGCGGGACGAGAAGGTCAAGGTCTTGAAAGCGATCCCGCCGCTCGACGAGAAAGATCTGGTGCGCGGGCAGTTTCGCGGCTACAGGCAGGAGGCGGGGGTAGCGCCCAACTCGCAGGTGGAAACCTTCGCCGCGCTGCGCCTGGAGCTCAACTCCTGGCGCTGGCAAGGCGTCCCGTTCTACATCCGGACCGGAAAGTCTCTTCCGGTGACCTGTACGGAGGTCGCTGTCCGCATGCGCCGGCCGCCGAGAGTCTTTCCCGACTCCTCTCCTGCGGCGAACTACTTCCGCTTCCGCATCAACCCCGACGTCACGGCCGCTTTCGGCGTGACCGTCATGGACCAGGCCGAGAAATCGATCGGACAAATGGTGGAGCTGCTCGCGAGCGAGCGCCCCGGTGCGGACGAGCCGAGCGCCTATGAAAGGGTGCTGGGGGACGCCATGGCAGGCGACTCGACGCTGTTCGCGCGACAGGACTACGTGGAAGAGGCGTGGCGCATCGTCGATCCGGTTCTGAAGAAGGGCATCCCGCTGCATGAGTACGAGCCAAACACGTGGGGGCCGCGCGAGGTGGACGAGAGCGTTGCGCCTCCGGGCGGGTGGGAGAACCCGGTAGTGAAGGGCTGACTGTAACGCCCTCTCCCCTTGCGGGAGAGCGCGGGGTGAGGGGACCGAATTGTCGATGGCTCCTTCACCCTCACCCTATCCCTCTCCCATCGAGGGAGAGGGGAGTTAGCTTGGACCCTTCTCTCAGGAGAGAGGATCTTGCCCCCGCCGAGAAGAGCGAGCGTTTGATAGGCAAGGCTGACGAATCCATAGCAGCGACGATGAAAATCGAAGTGTTGGACGATCCCGAAGCAGTAGCCGATGAAGCCGCCGCCATCATCGCCACCGACGCCAGAATTGCAGTGGCGGCGCGCGGCCGCTTCGCGATGGCCGTGAGCGGTGGCCGCACGCCCTGGGCGATGCTGCGTGCCCTGGCGGACAAAGAGGTGCCCTGGGATGGCGTGCACGTGTTGCAGGTGGACGAGCGCGTGGCACCTGCGGGAGACCCCGACCGCAACCTCATGCACCTGCGCGAAAGCCTTCTCGGGCACGCGCCGCTGCGCCCCGAGCAGATCCATGCCATGCCGGTGGAGTCGCAGGACCTGCAGGCCGCGGTGTCCGGCTATGCCGCGACATTGCACGAGGTCGCGGGCTCGCCCGCTGTGCTCGACCTCGTCCATCTCGGGCTCGGCCCCGATGGACATACCGCCTCGCTCGTGCCAGGCGACCCGGTCCTCGACGTGAATGATGCAGCCGTCGCGCTGACTGGCCCCTATCAGGGCCGGCGACGCATGACATTGACCTATCCGGTGCTCAACCACGCGCTGCGTATTCTGTGGGTGGTCACCGGCGAGGAAAAGGCGGAAATTCTCGTGCGCTTGCGTGACGGCGACCGCCGGATCCCTGCCGGACGCGTAAGGCAGGAGCATGCCGTCGTCCTGACGGATCGTGCCGCTGCGGCGAAGCTCAAGTTGGGCGCCCGCTGACTCATCGCTCGATGCGTCCTTATGGACTGGCGCGCCGGGCACGGAGACACCCCATGCACGCATTGCTGCTCATCACGGTGACTCGGGCTTGAAAGGCAAGCTTTGCGCGCGTCTGCCCGCGGCAGGCCATGAGAGAACGACGATGACCGATGCGCAATTGGACCAGCTGTCCATCAACACGATCCGCACGCTTTCCATCGACGCGGTGCAGGCGGCCAACTCGGGTCACCCCGGCACGCCGATGGCGCTCGCGCCGCTGGTCTACACCATCTGGAACCGGGTGATGCGCTTCGACCCGCAGGACCCGATCTGGCCCAATCGCGACCGTTTCGTGCTGTCGAACGGGCACGCGTCGATGCTGCTGTGGTCGGTGCTGCACCTCACCGGCACGCGCGCGGTGAACGCGGATTACGAGAGGCTGGGGCAGCCCTCCGTGACGCTGGAAGACATCCGCCGCTTCCGCCAGCTCGGCAGCAAGGCGCCCGGTCATCCCGAGTACCACTGGGTATCGGGGGTAGAGACCACTACGGGTCCGCTTGGACAAGGCATAGCGACCAGCGTCGGCATGGCGATCGCCGAGAAATGGCTCGCCAACCGCTACAACAAGCCGGGGTTCGACGTTTTCGACTACGACATCTACGCCGTCTGCGGCGACGGCTGCCTGATGGAAGGGGTAGGCTCCGAGGCGGCGTCGCTGGCCGGGCATCTGGGCCTGGATAATCTGTGCTGGGTCTACGACAACAACCGCATCACCATCGAAGGCAGCACGCGCATCACGTTCACGGAAGATGTGGCGGCGCGATTCCTCGGCTACGAGTGGAACGTGGAGAGGGTGGGCGATGCCAACGACATCGAGCGGATCGAGCATGCGCTGCAGGTGTTTCGCCGGACGCAGGGCCGGCCCACGCTCGTCATCCTCGACAGCCACATCGGCTACGGCTCGCCCAACCGGCAGGATACCGCCGCCGCTCACGGCGAGCCGCTCGGGCCGGACGAAGTCCGCCTCACCAAGCGTGCCTACGGCTGGCCCGAGGATGCGCAGTTTCTCGTGCCGGACGGGGTGCGCGAGCACTTCGCGGCGGGCATTGGCGCCCGTGGAGCATCAGCGCGCCGCGCGTGGGCCGATCTGTTCGCTGGCTATCGCGTCAAGCATGCCGAGCTCGCGACTGAGATCGACCAGATGCAGCGCCGCGAGTTGCCGGAGGGCTGGGATCGCAAGCTGCCGGTTTTTCCGGCGGACGCGAAGGGCATTGCCGGGCGGGACGCCTCGGGCCAGGCGCTCAACGTCCTCGCGCAGAACGTGCCGTGGTTCCTCGGGGGGTCAGCGGATCTGGGGCCGTCGAACAAGACCACGCTTAAGTACGAGGGGGCAGGGGATCTCCAGGCCGCTACACCCGGGGGCAAGAACCTGCACTTCGGCATCCGCGAGCACGCCATGGGCGCGGTCGTGAACGGATTGTCGTTGTCCAAGCTGCGGCCCTTCGGCGCCACGTTCTTCATCTTCAGCGACTACGCAAGGCCCGCGATACGGCTCTCGGCGTTGATGGAACTGCCCACCATCTTCGTGTTCACGCACGACGCCATGGGCGACGGTGAGGACGGGCCGACGCACCAGCCGATCGAGCATCTCGCTTCGCTGCGCGCCATTCCCGGCCTCACGCTGCTGCGGCCCGGCGACGCCAACGAAGTGGTCGAGGCGTACCGCGTGATCATGCAGCTGCGCCATCGTCCGGCGGTGCTCGTGCTGTCGCGCCAGCCGCTGCCCACGCTGGATCGGAGCAAGTACGCCCCGGCGTCGGGTGTCGCGCGTGGAGCCTACGTGCTGGCCGACGCGCCAGGCGGAAAGCCGGAAGTCGTGCTCATCGCCACCGGGAGCGAAGTGAGCCTCGCCGCGCAAGCGCACGAAAAGCTCGTCGCCGGCGGCATTCGCTCGCGTGTAGTGTCGATGCCCTCCTGGGATATCTTCGAGCAACAAGATCGGGCGTACCGGGACAGCGTGCTGCCGCCCGACGTCGAGGCGCGCGTCGCAATCGAGCAGGCGTCCACGTTCGGATGGGAGCGCTATGTCGGCGCTCGAGGCCGCGTCATCGGCATGCAGACGTTCGGTGCATCCGCGCCGCTCAAGGAGTTGCAGAAGGAGTTCGGCTTCGAGCCCGAGCGCGTCGCGGCAGTCGCTAGGGAGCTCGCGGGCAGAAGCTGATCTTGCGTTGACGATCATGCCGTGCCAGAGGAATACGGGAGGCTTGCGCGTGGGATCGGCACGGTTCAGCATTTGAGCCGTTGTGCCGTTGGGGAGGACGACAGCATGGCCAAGAAAGAAGCAGAGACGACCAAAGACAAACCGTCGAAAGAAGCGGGAGGCTCACCAGCCCAGCCGGGCCGAGTGCTTGATCTCAAGCCGGGGAAATACAGCGACGGACACCCGCTCGACGAGGTCCAGTACCTCGAAGCCAAGCTCATTCTAAAACCCGACCGCTTCACCTCCGCCAAGGTTTTCCAGGAGTATGGCGAGCTCGTGGGTCGCGCCGCCAAGCAGTTCGGTATCGGCTTCTCGACCAAAGGCGTGGTCCTCAAACCCGAGATCAGGGAGGTATTGTTCCTGGACACCGAGGGGTATCGCCTCTACAACAACGCGTTCATCCTGCGGCGGCGCATCGCCTATGAGAACGGCTTCCCCGTGAGCGATCCGGAGATGGTCTTCAAGTTCCGGCACCCGGACATGCAGAAGGCCGCGGACCTGGACGTGCGGCCGAACATCGCGGGCGACTACCGCATCAAGTTCAAGGCGGAAGCTCTGCCGCTCAAGGACCAGCTCGGCGGGTACAGGTTGCTGTTCTCACACAATGTCGAGCTCAACTTGAGCCAGGTGCCCGACTTGGATCACGCATCGCTGCCGAAGCTCGGAGAGATCTTCCCTTGCCTGTCGGGCCTGAAGAAGTCCAAGGACGAGAAGGTCGAGTACGTGAATCACACCATCGTCGAAGAGGTCCTTCAGGACCTGGGGACGCTGGATTTCGGGAAGGGGCTGACGGCCGATTGCAACCTCGCCTTGTGGCGTGAGCGGGGCATGCAGAAGCCGCTTTGCGGCGAGTTCGCTTTCCAGTGCAAATTCAAGCGCAGGGATGACCTGCATGACAAGGCCATCGAGCGCGCCAAACAGTTCTTCATCACGCTCCAGCAGGCCGGCCACGACTGGCTCTCGCTCGGAACGACCAAGACCGGGCTGGTCTACCGGTTGAAAGGTAATCCGCCGCAGGCGCACGAGTGATCTCTTTACCACGGCTATCCGGACGATGAACGAAATCATCGTACTCAAGGAAGAACTGCACTACGTCATCTCACTGGACGAGATCATGTGGGGAGGCCTGCTGCTGGCCGTCACCATCGTGATCCACGGAACCGGCATGGTCCTGACGCTGCGCGCGAGCAGCGCGCTCAAGCAACTGATTCGGAGATTCGAGCAGCCCGCCTTCATCCTCGGTCTATGCGTGCTCATCATCGCGGTTTGGATGATCATCCTGATCGATCTCCTCGAGATATCCGTTTGGTCTGGCTTCTACGTCTGGAAAGGCGCGATCCCCAATCCGAGCCGGGCCTACTACTACGCTTTGGTCAACTACTGCACCCTGAACAGCGGCTATCTGCCGCTGCGCTGGCGGCTGCTCGAAGGCATGCTCGGGATGGCGGGGCTGCTCACCTTCGCGTGGTCCACCGGCGTCATCTTCATGCTCGCACAGGAATTTCAGAACAAGCACAGCAGATCCGCGACCAACAGCGGAAGGGACGCAAACCCGGACCGGCGCCCGTGGGCGCACCACCCGTCCGATGACTCGAGTCAGGTGTCGAGAGGGAGCGACTCGAAGGCGCTATGAGAGTCCTGGAACGATTACTGGAAGACGATCTGGTCGGCGTTCGCTTCGCCGTGAACGTCATGATCGGCACGACCGCCCTCTGGGTCCTGCTGCGCCTGATCGCCGACACCAATCCGATCTGGGCCATCGCATCGATGGTCGCGGCCAGCGATCCGAAGGTGGAGCAAGCGGTTCGCATGTTCCGCGCCCGCATTATCAACGCGCTGGTCGGCTGCGTCGTGGGATTGCTTTTCCTGATGATCGGCCCCGAGGGAGAGTGGAAGCTTCCGCTCGCGCTGGCGGTGACCGTGCTGATCTCGTCGTACGTGATTCGCATCCAGACGATGTGGCGGCAGGCGCCCATCACCGCCGCGATCGTCATCGCCGCCGGCTTGACGCACCCTTCGAGATTGAGCGCCGCGGAGCATGGTCTGCACAAGGTGGGCGAGGTCATTCTGGGTTGCGTCATGGGCCTGCTGGTGAGCTGGCTCATGTCCAAGATCTGGCCGGTGCCGGACGCGAGAAGCGATGCGCGGGCGACCAAGGCATGACACCGACGCGAGAGGACGGGGCCGTGCGGCTGCGGGCGCAGATGGCGCTTAAGGTGCGCTGCCTTGGCTGGCGCTTGTCCGATCCGCTCTTCCGCCCGCGACGTACAGCACGAGGTAACCGGCGACCGCGCACGCCAACGAGCCGCTCAAGACGCCGATCCGTACGGCATCGTTGAGTTCCGGAGCCTGGAAAGCGAGAGTGCCGATGAACAGGCTCATCGTGAACCCGATGCCCGTGAGCAGCGCCAAGCCGTAGAATTGGAACCAGGTGGTCCCCGCCGGTGCGCTGCCAATGCCGAGCCGGACCGCCGTCCACGTGGTCCCCATGACGCCCAACTGCTTGCCGAGGAACAGCCCAAGCGCACTGCCCAATGTGACCGGTTCGACGAGACTCGCCAGCGACAAGCCCGTGAGCGATACTCCGGCGTTGGCAAACGCGAAGACCGGCAGGATGCCGTAGGTGACCCAGGGATGAAGCATGTGCTCGAGATGGCGCAGCGGCGAGTGGCCGTCCTCTTTCGCGCCACGCAACGGCACCGCGAAGCCGAGCGCAACGCCCGCAAGCGTGGCGTGCACCCCCGATTTGAGCACGCAGACCCAGAGAAAGATGCCGACCAGCGCGTAGGGCGCGATACGCCTGACGCCGGCCAGGTTCAGGACGAGCAGGGCGGCCAACCCTGCCGCCGCGAGCCCCAGCGACAGCAGCGAGAGGTCGGTGGTATAGAACAGCGCGATGATGACGATGGCGCCCAGGTCGTCGATGATCGCGAGGGCCAGAAGGAAGATCTTGAGACTGCTCGGCGCGCGCGCACCCAGAAGAGCCAGCACGCCGAGCGAGAACGCGATATCCGTCGCGGCCGGGATGGCCCAGCCGTGCATCGTCACGGGGTCGCCCCAATTGATCGCCGAGTAGACGAGCGCCGGACCGAGCATGCCGCCCACGGCGGCGACGCACGGCAAAGCCGCCTGCCGCACGCTGGAAAGCTCGCCCTGGAGGACCTCGCGCTTGATCTCCAGACCGACCAACAGGAAGAAGATCGCCATGAGCGCGTCGTTGATCCAAAGGAGCAACGGCTTGTCCAGTGCCAAGGCTCCGACGTGCACTCCTACGGGAACGCTGAGCAGGCCCGTGTACAGCGCATGCCAAGGGGTGTTGGCCCAAATCAGCGCGATGATCGACGCAGCGACGAGCAGCACGCCGCCGGCGGCTTCCAGGCGAAAGAACTCCTCGATGATCACTCGTGCAGCAAGTTGGCGCTGCCGTGAAAGCCGCTCTTCGTGCATCGCTCCTCCTCTGCTTCGCGCGCGGTCATCGTACACGATCCGGACCCGCACGCAGGGGGTCACCCCGCGGGGCTGATAGACGCATTTGTTGCCCGTGACAATGAACTCGATGCCCGCTCAGGCGGTTCACCCGCACGGCCGGAGCTTCCCGCTCGGCGCCACGCTCTGCCCGGGCGGCGTCAACTTCAGCGTGTTTTCCCGGCACAGCGCGTCGATTCAGCTGCTCCTCTTCGAACACGCCGACGACTCGAAACCGTCCCGCGTGATCGATCTCGATCCGCGCACCAATCGTACGTACCATTACTGGCACGCGCTGGTGCCGGCGATCGCCCCGGGCCAGCTTTATGCATTTCGCGTGGACGGTCCCTTCGATCCGGAGAGAGGGCTGCGCTTCGATCCGCACAAGGTCCTGCTCGACCCATACGGGAGGGGGGTGGCCCAGCCGGCGGGTTGGAGTCGCGATGCCGCGCGCAAACCCGGAGACAACGCGGCCTCGGCCATGAAGAGCGTGGTCGTCGACCCGAGCACGTACGACTGGGAGGACGACGCGCCGCCGCGGAGGCCCTTTACCAGGACCGTTCTCTACGAGATGCACGTAGGCGGATTCACACGGCATCCCAACTCCGGCGTCGCGCCGGCCAGGCGCGGCACTTATGCCGGAGTGATCGACAAGATTCCCTACCTTCGGGACCTGGGCATCAGCGCGGTAGAACTGCTGCCGGTGTTCGCTTTTGACGAGCAGGACGGCCCGCCGGGCCTGGGGAACTACTGGGGCTACTCGCCCGTTTCGTTTTTCGCACCGCACCTGGGCTACAGTTCGCAGCCGGGCGCGCTCGCGGCGGTGGACGAATTTCGGGACATGGTCAAAGCGCTGCACCGTGCCGGCATCGAGGTCATCCTCGACGTCGTCTACAACCATTCCGCAGAGGGCGACGAACACGGTCCGACGCTCTGCTTCCGTGGCTTGTCGAACGAGACGTACTACATCCTGGGGGAGGACAAATCCAGCTACGCCGACTATACCGGGTGCGGGAACACGCTCAACGCCAACGAGTCCGTCGTGCGGCGGCTGATCCTCGACAGCCTGCGCTATTGGGTCAGCGAGATGCACGTGGATGGGTTTCGCTTTGACCTCGCCTCGATCCTTTCCCGCGACCAGCGGGGCAGCCCGATGGCATTTCCGCCGATTCTCTGGGATATCGAATCCGATCCGGTGCTCGCGAACGTCAAGCTGATCGCCGAAGCGTGGGACGCGGCCGGCTTGTATCAGGTCGGCGGCTTCGTCGGCGACAGCTGGAAAGAATGGAACGGCCAGTTCCGCGACGACGTTCGCGCCTTCCTCAAAGGCGACAACGGCACCGTTCGTTCGCTGGCGTACCGTTTGACAGGCAGCCCGGATCTGTACGAACAAGAGATGCGTGAGCCAGAGCAGAGCATCAATTTCGTTACGTGTCACGACGGCTTTACGCTCAACGATCTGGTGTCGTACAACAGCAAGCACAACGAGGCCAACGGGGAGGGAAACCGCGACGGGTCGGACCACAACCTGAGCTGGAACTGCGGTATCGAAGGCCCCACCGACGATCCCTCGGTGGAGCGGTTGCGCAATCGGCAGGTGAAGAACTTCCTGACGCTGACGCTGCTCGCGATGGGGACGCCCATGCTGTCGATGGGAGACGAGGTGCGCCGCACCCAGCGCGGGAACAACAACGCCTACTGCCAGGACAACGAAACCTCCTGGTTCGACTGGACATTGGTCGACAAGCATCGGGACATTCACCGGTTCGTGCAGCAACTTATCGCCGTGCGCATGAATCGCGAGCTGTCGACAGAACGCTTCGACATGACGCTGAACGAGCTGCTGCGCCAACAGCCCGTTCACTGGCATGGGGTGAGGTTGAATGCTCCAGACTGGAGCCACGACTCGCACACGCTTGCGGCCACGGCCCAACTCCTCGGAGACCATGTCGTTATGCACGTGATCAGCAACGCCTACTGGGAGCCGCTCGAGTTCGAGATCCCGTCCCTTACAGCCCCGCTGGGGCCATGGCGACGCATGGTCGATACATTTCTCGACCCGCCCGAGGATATCTCGAGCTGGGCGCAGGCTCAAACGGTGCAGGGGCGCACCTGCTGGGTGCGGCCGCGCTCCATCGTGATACTCGTGGCTAGAGCTGGAAGCCGCGACGAAGCTGGCGTAGGCTTACGCAGATCGGCTACGCAAGAATAGAATTGATTATCAGTCCCACTGACACGTACGCATTTCACACCGCACCCATAAGGAGTTTGCCATGACACACGATGCTTCCCGTGCGAGCCGCCGTCGCTTCATCAAGCTCACGGTCGGCGGCCTTGCCGCCGCGCCGTTTGCTGCCGCTGCGGTGGAGGCGGTGAGCGAAACCAACCCGCAGGCGGCCGCTCTTGGCTACAAGATGGACGCTACCAAGGCTGCCAATCGCAAGGACCCGAAGGCATTTTGCAACACCTGCAATTTCTACTCGGGCAAGCCGGGCGCGGCCAACGGGCCGTGTGCGCTGTTCACGGGCAATCTCGTCAACGCCAAGGGCTGGTGCACGGCCTGGGTCAAGAAGCAGGCGTGACGCTGGTAGAGAGCGGACACGTCCCGGGGCCGTCCAATGCGCGGGATGGGTCCGCGCAGCGTCGCTGAGCTATAAAGTATAGGCCTGACCCCAATGATCGACGACACTGTGGTGGAGCTGTCGCGCCTGCAGTTTGCCGCGACCGCGCTGTACCACTTCCTGTTTGTGCCCCTGACCCTTGGACTGTCGTTCCTGCTGGCGGCGATGGAGACGGTGTACTTCGTCAGCAACCGCGAGATCTACAAGGAGATGACGCGGTTCTGGGGCAAGCTGTTCCTGATCAACTTCGCTCTGGGCGTGGCTACCGGGCTGACGATGGAGTTCCAGTTCGGAACCAACTGGTCGTACTACTCCAGCTTCGTCGGCGATACTTTCGGCGCTCCGCTGGCCATCGAAGGCCTGATGGCTTTCTTCATGGAGTCCACCTTCGTCGGCTTGATGGCGTTCGGCTGGGAGCGGCTGAGCAAGGCGCAGCATCTCATCGTCACCTACTTCGTGGCCCTGGGATCCAACCTCTCCGCGTTGTGGATCCTGATCGCCAACAGCTTCATGCAAGACCCGCGCGGCGCGTTCTTCAATCCGCTGACCATGCGCATGGAGCTCGAAAGCTTCCTGAGCATGCTGTTCAGCCCCGACGCGCAGTCCAAGTTCGTGCACACCAGCATCGCCGGGTACGTCACCGCGGCGATGTTCGTGGCCGGTATCAGCGCCTTCTACATGCTGAAGCGGCGCCACATGGAGCTCGCGAAGCGCTCGTTTCGCATTGCAGCTCTGTTCGGCGTGTTCTCGACCGCCGGCGTGATCACGCTCGGCGACGCCCTCGGCTTCGTGGGGGGGCACGCCCAGCCGACCAAGCTCGCCGCCATGGAGGGGCTGTGGACGACCGAGAAGCCGCCGATGGCGTTCAACGTAGTCGCGCTTCCTTCCCAGAGCGAGCGCAAGAACCTCTGGGAGCTGCGGATTCCCGCCGCTCTGTCGTTGCTCGTGACCCACTCTTTCGACGGGTCGGTCCCGGCCGCTGATGTCCTGATTCAGCACTCGGCCGAGCGCATCCGCAATGGGATTCCCGCTGTCGAGGCGCTGAAGCGGCTCAGCGCGAATCCGGGCGATGCGGACGCGATGGCACAGTTCAAAGCGCACGAGCGCGATCTCGGCTACGGCTTCCTGGCCGCGCGCTATGCCCCCGAGCAGGATGTGTCGAAGGCCGCTCCCGCGGACATCGAGAAGGCCGCCGCGGACACGATGCCTTTGGTCTGGCCCGTCTTCTGGTCGTTTCGCATCATGGTCGGGTTCGGGCTGATGATGCTCGCCTATTTTGTTCTCGCGGTGATCTACACCCTGTTCGACCGCGTCGAACAGAGGCGCGCATTCCTGTGGCTGGCGCTGTGGTCGATACCGATACCCTTCATCGCTTGCGAGACGGGCTGGCTGGTCGCGGAGATCGGGCGCCAACCGTGGACCGTCTACGAAGTGCTGCCGACGTGGATGTCGGCGTCGACGCACAGCGTCGCGTACATGGCGTTTTCGTTGACGGGATTCGTGCTGCTGTACACGACATTCATCTTCATCGAGATGTATCTCATGGTCAGGGCGATCCGCCAGGGACCGCAGGAGCACAGGCCGACGCCGGATGAGCCGCTCGGTCACGTGGCCCAGGCCGCTTCGCGGCGAGCGGCTTGAGAGCGCAAGGACGATGGAAGCCTATCTGATCTTGAAAGTCGTCTGGTGGCTGCTGCTCGGCGTGCTGCTCATGGGCCTGGCCATCATGGTGGGGATGGACATGGGCGTGGGCACCATCTTGCGCCATGTCGGGCGTACCGATGCCGAGCGTCGCGTGGCGTTGAACATCATCGGGCCGCACTGGGACGGCAACCAGGTTTGGTTCGTCCTGGGCGGTGGCGCCATCTTCGCGGCCTGGCCGCTGGTCTATGCCACGGCCTTCTCGGGCTTCTACGTGGTCATGCTGGTGCTGCTGTGGAGCATGATCGTGCGGCCGCTGGGGTTCGAGTATCGCAGCAAGCTGTCTTCCGCGCGCTGGCGCAACGCATGGGATTGGGCGTTGTTCGTCAGCGGGTTCGTGCCGATGCTGGTGTTCGGCGCGGCGATCGGCAATATTTTGAAGGGCGTTCCGTTCCACTTCAGCTGGAATCTCACCTCCACCTACACCGGCAGCTTCCTCGGGCTGTTCAATCCGTTTGCGATCCTGTGCGGGCTGCTTTCGGTGGCGATGTCGGTATACATGGGCGCCGTGACGATCATGAATGGCGCCGAGGGCGCGATGCACGCACGAGCGCAACGGCTTGCCGTATGGAGCGGGCTTGTTGCTCTGGCTCTGTTCACGGTAGGTGGGATCTGGGTGAGCATGATGTACGGCTATCAGCTGGTGCGTTCACCGGATCCCGGGCTTGCGCAGACGCCTCTCCAGCAGACGGTGGAGAGCGCGGCTGGGGTGTGGTTGGGAAACTTCCGCGGCCACCCGATCTTGAGTCTCGTGCCCATCGCCGCGTACGTTGCCGTCGGCGTGGGCGTCTGGGCAGTGCGCCGGCGTCGGTCCTATCTTGCTTGGTGGCGGGGCGCGCTCGGCTGGATCGGCATCATCGGTACCGCGGGCGCCGCGATGTTTCCGTTCATGCTCCCGTCGAGCTCGGAGCCTTCCCACAGCCTGACGGTCTGGAACGCATCGTCGAGCGAGCACACGCTGGTCTGGATGCTGGGCTTCACCGCCGTCTTCATGCCCCTGGTCATCTGGTACACCGGTTGGGCGTTCTGGGTCATGCGAGGCAAGGTCAGCGTTCAGCACGTCGAGTCCGACGAGCACGCATACTGAGGAGGACCCATGAGCATCCTCACGCGCTTCGTTGTCTACATGCTGATCGGCGTTCTGGTCATCTTCCTCGCCGCCGTGCTCGGCGACAACGGCCCGTGGTACTTCGCGTGGCTGGTCGGCACGGTCATGATCGTATTGATCTCGGCTGCCGGCGCGGCGCTGCTCGACACCCAGGAAGAGGAGAGACAGCGCGCCGGCAAACGTTGAAAAACGTTTACTTGGGCAAGCAAGAGCCTCCAGGTGCGTACGTTTCAGCACGTCGCGTTCGAAAAGGCGGGTCTGATGGGCCGCTTCCGGCACAAAGGCGGAAACTGTCCGCCTATCACCAACAGGTCAGGGCCTCAGACGGTATGGAATGCATATGCCATCCGCTTGGTAACCCATTGATTGGATGCTAGCTTAGTCCGCGATTTGGAGCGCGTTGTGGCGACAGGCAGGCAAGATGCGTTGCGTGATAGGCGGGAGTCTGCCGTGTTATAACGCGAAGGTTTCCTGTCTACTACATGTTAGCGGGCAGGAGGCGGCTGCGGGTCACGCGAGGTATACTGCATTTGTGATTGCGAGTTGGAGGTTGACGATGTCAAGCATGCTTGCTGAGTTGAAGGAGAAGGCGGCGCAACTCTCGGAGCCGGAGCGTGCAGACCTTGCCCTCGCCTTGATTGAATCCCTGGACGGCCCCGCTGAAGACCCCGCACTGATCGAGGAGGCGTGGCGGGTGGAAATCGAACGTCGGGTTGGCGAGATTGAGCGCGGGGAAGTGAAACCCATCCCTGGGGACGAAGTATTTGCCGAGGTTCACCGCAAGCTGAAGTGATTCCCTACGACTTCCACCCAGAAGCGAGGGCGGAATTTCTCGAAGCCACCTTGTTCTACGAGTCGCGAGGGGTGGGTCTCGGTAGGTCGTTCGCGGCTGAAGTCGAGCGCACGATTGCACTCATTCGTTCACACCCAGACGTAGGCGCTCCGGGTCGACTTCGGCGTCGGCGAATGTCGCTTCTGGGGTTTCCTTACTCAATTGTGTATCGCCGTGATCCGGAGTCAGTCCTAATCCTGGCAGTTGCTCACCAGAGTAGGCGCCCTGGATTTTGGCGAAATCGGAAGTAGCCCGCTAACAAAGCAATGAACCTGACCGTCCAACAGCGGCGCTTCGCTTGCTATTGGCCGGCGGGTTATTGCCGGCGTTGTTAGCCCGCTTCAGGAGCACGTAATGCGACCCCTTCGGTATTCCATCAACGTCACATTGGACGGGTGCTGCGATCATCGTGAAATGGTCGCGGATGAAGACTTGCATCGTCACGCAAGCGAGAACATCGGCCAGGCCGATGCCCTCCTCTTTGGCCGGGTGACTTGCGAAATGATGGAGGCAGCGTGGCGGCCGGCGCGGACGGGAGCCATGCCTGATTGGATGGAACCCTGGATGGAACCCTTCTCCCGTACGATCGACGCGGCAAAGAAGTACGTCCTGTCGAGCACCCTGGATGGGGTCGATTGGAACGCGGAGCTCGTGCGCGGGGATCTCGGGAAGGCCGTTCAGCAGCTCAAGTTGGAGTCGGGCAAGGGACTGTTCGTGGGAGGCGTGAAGCTCCCGCAGGCGTTGGCGGAGCTGGGATTGATCGATGAGTACGAGTTCGTGGTGCACCCCAGGCTGGCGGGCCATGGGCCGACGTTGTTCGCGGGGTTGTCGAAGCGTGTCGACTTGAAGCTCGTGAGCCGGCTGGAGTTCGGCTCGGGGGCGGTGGCGATGCGGTATGAGCCGAGAAGGTAGCTTGTTGGGCTTAGTACACGAATTCGCGCGGGCTAACAACGTGTTCCAGCGGACGGTCCTCGCGCTGCGCGCTCGGCCCGCCGCTGAAAACGGGCGTTATGCGTCCTAGTCTCGACATTCGTAGTGGTAGTTTGGACGATGCCAATCGCCTTGCGGTCTTGGCAACTCAAGTCTGGCTACACACCTATGCCACCAGCGGCATCACACCCGATATCGCCGACTACGTGCTTCATGAACTCACGCCGGAGAAGTACCTGGCGCTGCTGAATGACCCCACATGCCAGGTCTTCGTAGCGGTAAGCGGCGAAAGCCTCGTTGGTCTTGCCGTCGTAAAGTTTGGCATCCCTTGTCCAGCGGGCAACGCCTCTTCAGCCGAGCTGCAAACGCTCTATGTCCAAGAACATTTCTTAGGTTGCGGGGCTGGAAAGTCGCTGCTTCGAGCCGCAGAAGCTGAAGCAAAGCAGCGATCAAACGGCGTGCTGTGGCTTGCAGTCAACGCGAAGAACGCTAGAGCCATCGCCTTCTATGCACATCAGGGCTACGCCAAGGTCGGCACCACCTACTTCGTCTTGGGCGAGGGACGCCATGAGAACCACGTGCTCATTGGTGCCGACGCATAACCCCTCCGTCAAGGGGACCTGCCTGCGGCAGGCCCCTTACGTCGAACGTTCGGCGTCTCTCGGACAGGCAAGTTATACTTCCTGGTGGAGGCCCCATGAAATACAAGATAGCGATTCACAAATCCGACGAAGGCTTCAGCGTATCAGTGCCCGGATTGCCTGGCTGCTGGTCGCAGGGAGCGACCGAGCCAGAGGCGCTCGAAAACATTCGGGATGCGATCCGAGAGTACTTGTCTGTGGTTGAAGAGCAGCTCAAGGGCGAAGAAGTTCGCGAAGTCGAAATTACGGTGTAACCCTTGCCTAAGGTTCCAGGCGTCAATCACCTCGATGCCGTGCGAGCTTTGGAGAAAGCCGGGTTCTGGATACGCGCCAAGGCAAGCACATCGTGATGACAAATGGGCAGCGGATCCTAACTATCCCACGTCACAATCCAATCAACGCATTCACGATGGGTGGTCTTGTACGCGATGCCGGACTCACCGTCGAGCAATTCCGCGAGCTGCTGTAGTCAGACGCCGAACCAGCCATTCAACCGGAGCGCCAACGGCGTTGCCGTAGGTACCCGTCGCGCGTTGCGCTCCGGCGCCCGGTTAACGACGTCACGTTCGTCGAAAGGAATCGTCATATGACCGATAACGGACCGATCCTCGTCACCGGGGCAGCCGGTCAACTAGGGCGGTGGGGCGAACGGTGTGCGGCCTGCTGCTCGATCGCGGGCTCCCGGTTCGCGCCATGGTGCGCCGTGAAGACGACCGGGCGGCAGCTTTACAGGCCGTCGGGGCGGAGGCGGTAGTCGGAGACCTACTCGAACCGGCCGACGTCTATCGGGTCGTCAGCGGCTGTCGGCGAGTCTACTTCGGCATGTCCGTGTCTGCCGGGTACCTGGAAGCGACGGTCACCATGGCGGTGGTCGCCCGGGAAGTCGGGGTAGACGCCGTGGTCAACATGTCGCA
>DATJVW010000393.1:0-30440 GCA_035501675.1 Burkholderiales bacterium | reverse complement strand
GCATCGAAGCTGCGCCAGTTCGACAAGGGCGGCGATGCGTTTTACGACCAGATCTCCGCACTGCACAAGTCGGTGCGCGGATCTGCGCCCGATGCGGCGTTGTACTGGTTGTGCCGGATGCTGGACGGCGGGGCCGACCCGCTCTACATCGGGCGGCGCTTAATCCGCATGGCGGTGGAGGACATCGGGCTGGCTGACTCGCGGGCCCTGCGCCTGGCGCTGGACGCCTGCGAGACCTATGAGCGGTTGGGCACCCCCGAGGGCGAGCTGGCCCTGGCAGAGGCCACCGTCTACCTCGCGAGCGCACCGAAGAGCAATGCCGTCTACGCCGCCTACAACCAGGCGCGTGAGTTGGTTTCCGCTGACAGCTCACGCCCCGTCCCCATCCATCTGCGCAACGCGCCGACCCGACTCATGAAGGAACTGGGCTACGGCCACGCCTATCGCTATGCCCATGACGAGCCGGAGGCCTACGCGGCCGGTGAAGACTATCTCCCGGAGGGGATGGCTGACATGAGGTTCTACGTCCCGACGCCACGCGGGCTGGAGGCGAAAATCGCCGAGCGCCTCGCGCACCTGCGTGAGCTCGATCGGCAGGGCAAGAAGAAGCAGTAGATCCGCCGTCCGTCACCCTTGGACCGACGCTCGAGAGATGCTAGACATACAGCTGCTTCGAAAGGACCTGTCCGCGGTGGCCGCGCGCATTGCGACACGCGGGATCGACATCGACTGGCAAGAGTTCAGGGAGCTTGAGGCCCGCCGCAAAGACCTTCAGACGGCGACGGAGTCTCTTCAGTCCGAGCGCAACCTCAAGTCAAAGCAGATCGGACAGGCGAAGGCCAAGGGCGATGACCGGCTCGCAGCCGAGATCATGGCGGAAGTCGATCAGTTCGGCGACCGGTTGAAGGAGCAACAGCTCGAACTGCACAGACTCCAGCAGAGCCTGTCGGATTTCCTCCTGCTGGTCCCGAATGTCCCGCACGAATCCGTCCCCGTGGGAACTACCGTGGGGGACAACCTGGAGCTGCGGCGCGTGGGCGAGCCGCGCAGCTTCAGCTTCCCAGTCAAGGACCACGTGGATCTGGGAGCGGGGCTGGGCATGCTGGATTTCGAGACCGCGACGAAGATTGCCAGCACGCGCTTTGCCGTGATGAGTGGGCCGCTGGCCCGCATGCACCGCGCCATCGCCCAGCTTATGCTGGAGGTGCATGCGACCGAGCACGGCTACACCGAGGTCTACGTGCCTTACCTGGTGAATGCAGCCAGCATGCGGGGCACCGGTAACCTGCCCAAGTTCGAGGAAGACCTTTTCGCCGTGCCGCGCCGCGATGCCGAGAAGCTCTACCTGATCCCGACGGCCGAGGTGCCGGTCACCAACATCGTGCGCGACGAGATCGTGGCGCTGGAGAAGCTGCCGCTCAAGTTCGTGTGCCACTCGCCCTGCTTCCGCAGCGAGGCCGGTGCCTATGGCAAGGATACGCGCGGCATGATCCGCCAGCACCAGTTCGACAAAGTGGAGCTGGTGCAAATCGTCCATCCGGAACAGTCCTACAGCCTGCTGGATCAGCTTACCTCCCACGCCGAAGCGATTCTCAGACGTCTCGAGCTTCCTTATCGGATCGTGCTGCTTTGCACCGGCGACATGAGCTTCTCCGCCGCCAAGACCTACGACATCGAGGTGTGGTTGCCCGGGCAGAACGGCTACCGCGAAATCTCCTCCTGCAGCAACTTCGAAGCGTTTCAGGCCCGGCGCATGCAGGCGCGGTTCCGCAACCAGAAGGGCAAGCCGGAGCTGGTGCACACGCTCAACGGCTCGGGGCTGGCGGTGGGGAGGACTCTAATCGCGGTCATGGAAAACTACCAGCAAGAAGACGGCAGCATCGTGATTCCCGCAGCCCTGCGGCCCTACATGGGTGGCGCCGAGCGCATCGCGCGCGGCTCAGCCGCGCGCAGCGGCTCCGCTACTTGACGACGTGCACGTACGGACCTGAGCTGTTGTCGGCCGGGCGCAGACTAGCCGGGTCTCCTGCTCGACGCGGCGCGGACCCGTCTACGCTCGCGCCGCCGTTGCCCGCCAGCACTGTATAGAGATCCGGGGTGTGAGGTTCCTCGAAGCGAGCGAGGATGTCGAAGTAGTTGCGAATGTTCTCCGTCAACGCGAGCGCTTCCCCGCCGCGGCAGAAGCCGCGCTTGAGCGTGCTGTAGAATTCGTAGCGCGAGAGCAGCGGCAACACCTTCTTCACATCCAGCCAGAGGTCAGGGTTGCCGCCGCGGCGCTGGGTGAGAACGCGCGCGTCTTCCAGGTGCCCGAGCCCGATGTTGTAGGCGGCCAGTGCCAGCCAGGTGCGGTCGGGCTCGGCGATGCGGGCCGGCAGCGACTCCTTCAGCTCCTGCAGATACATCGCTCCGGCCACGATGCTCTGACGCGGGTCGAGGCGGTCGGTGAGCTGCATGCGGTCGGCCGTATCGGAGGTCAGCATCATCAGGCCGCGCACCCCGGTGGGCGAGGTGGCGAGCGGGTCCCAGTGCGACTCTTGGAAGCCGAGAGCGGCGATCAAGCGCCAGTCGATTCCGGTGACATCCTGAGCCTCTTTGAACATCCCGCGAAAGTGCGGCAGCAGGGTCTGACGGTTCTCGAGGAAATTGGCGATGTCCAGCCGGTCGAGGCGGTTCACGTGCCCGTAGTAGCGCTCGAGCAGGCGCTTGAGCGTGCCGTCGTAGCTGATGCGCATGAAGAACTCCTGCGCACGCTTGTACAGCACGGGATCCCCGTCCTTGGGGAACGCCCACGCGAGAGGCTGCTGGTCGCCGACCGGAAAAGCGCGCGCCAAGTTCGGATAGAAGTTCCGGCCCACGTCGAGCACGGTGGAATCGGTGATGACATAGTCCACTTTCCCGTCGGATAGTCGACTGAGGAGGCCCTCGCTGTCGTTCTCCGCCACTTCGGTCCAGGTGAGCGACGGAGTGCGCCTCTTGAGCTGCCTCAGGCGCTCCGCCACGCCAGAGCCCTTTACAACCTCGAGGCGCATGCCGACGACATCACGCAGATCGCGTGGAGAAGGATTGTCTGTGTTGTAGGCCAGCATCGGCTGCACCAGCTGGTAGGCTGGCCCGAAGCGGAAAGCGTTCAGCCTGGCCGGTGTGATCGCGACGCCGGCGGCGGCTAGATGCGCGCGGTGTTCGGCCAGCGCCGGGAGCAGCTGGTAGAACGGCTGACGGTCGAGGTAGCGCACCTGCACGCCCAACTCACGTGCGAACATCTCGACCAGGTCGTACTCCAGCCCGGCGTAGCGCCCCTGCGCGTCGATGTAGCGCGTAGTCGGCGAATTGCGCGTAAGCACCACCAGCTCACCCGTCTGGTCCAGCGGCAGCACCGGGTGCTGCGCCACGACGCCAGGGTCGCAGACCAGAGGCAGCATCACGAAGATGGAGTACACGCTGCGCATGCGTAGGCCGGTGCCGAGTCGGTAAGCTAGATTCGAAGCAAAAAGAAGGCCGTTGTGTGGACGGCCCTTGACTGATGTTGGATCGCGCTTGCGGGGGAAGGGTTCACATGCATGTAAAATAGCACGCGACAGGAGAGGTGCCGGAGTGGTCGATCGGGGCAGACTCGAAATCTGTTGTCCCCCTTGCGGGGGACCGTGGGTTCGAATCCCACCCTCTCCGCCAGGCCCAACACGGGGCTGCGGGTCGCCGCGCCTCGCGTGCGTCGTGCACGGCCCACAGTGGGTGCACGCGGATTAGACATGGGGGCTCTTTGTCTCATTCCAAGCTTAAGCCCGACTTAAGTCCGCGCCTTGACGCTTCGCATCGAGACCCGCTTGCAGCTGCTTGAAACGGCAGCGTTTGGCAGTCCCCCTTCGCTTAGCATTGTTGAACTTGCTGCGCCCTTTTACAACAATAGCAGTAGCAGCACAACGCGTCCCACAAGCTGGACCGCCACCGGCCGCTCGCGAGCAGCGTGCGCAGCCGCGACATGTGAGCCGATGACGGGCAGGCGGTGTCCTCGTTCACACGTCTCAAGAACCGACGGAGGTGATGCATGGCTTCTCTTCTCGATCTCGCCCGTCATGGACAATCTGTATGGCTCGACTTCATCGACCGCAACCTGGTGGCCCGCGGCGGCCTGCAACGTTTGGTGGACAGCGGCGTCACCGGCGTGACCACCAATCCGTCGATCTTCAACAAAGCGATCGGAGGCAGCCGCGACTATGACGAAGCCATACGCGAGCTGCTCGAGCAGAACCATGAGATCGATCCTGCCGAGTTGTGCGAGGCCTTGATGGTAGGCGACGTGCAGATGGCCGCGGACGTGCTGCGGCCGATTTACGATCGTACGCGCGGGCGCGACGGCTACGTCAGCCTGGAGGTGCCCCCGGATCTCGCCTACAGCATCGAGCGCACGGTGGCCAGCGCGGGTCGCTTGTGGGCCGCGGTCGACCGCCCCAACGTCATGATCAAAGTCCCCGGGACGCCTGAAGGGGTGCGCGCCTTCGAGCGTCTGACCGCCACGGGCATCAACGTCAACGTCACTCTGTTGTTCGCCGTTTCGCGCTACGAAGAAGTGGTGTGGGCCTGGGCCCGCGGGCTCGCGCGCAACGCACACCCGGAGAACATCGCGTCGGTTGCTTCGTTCTTCGTGAGCCGCGTCGATACCAAGGCGGACAAGAAGCTCGACGCCAGCGGTGCAGCGGACGCGGGCCGCCTGCGCGGACGCATTGCCGTGGCCAATGCCAAAGCGGCCTACCAGCGTTTCCAGGAATTGCTCAAGGAACCGGAGGTCGCCGAGCAGCTCAAGCGCGGCGCTCGACCGCAAAGACCTTTGTGGGCCAGCACCAGCACCAAGGATCCGAGCTACAGCGACGTGCTCTACGTCGAGTCTCTCATCGGTCCCGATACCGTCAATACTTTGCCGCCCGAGACGCTGGATGCGTTTCTTTATCACGGAGAAGCAAGCTACTCGCTGGAGGCCGACACCGACGTCGCGCAGCGCGATCTCGAGGCGCTGAAGGCCCTGGGGGTCGATCTGGACGCGATCACGCGCGAGCTGGAGAGCGAGGGCGTGGCGAGCTTCCGCGAGTCCTGGGACAAGCTGCTCGCTGCCCTGAAACAGAAATGCTTCCTGGTGACCAAGGATTTCGCTGGTCATTGAGCCGCTCGCCTGCCGTATAATTGCGCACTTTTTGCGAGGCGTGATGCTCGAGGCTGTGGGGCTGGAATGCGTGCGTGGCCAGCGCCGGCTGTTTCACCGCCTCTCCTTCGAACTGCCTCCCGGCCACGCGCTGTGGGTGCTGGGGCCCAACGGCAGCGGCAAGACCAGCCTGCTGCGCATGCTGTGCGGGCTGCTGCGGCCGGAAGCCGGCAGAATAAGCTGGAAGGGCGAGGATGTGCGTGGTTCGGCCGACAGCTTCCACGCCGATCTGCTCTACCTCGGGCACGCCCCGGCCGTGAAGGAGGATCTGTGCGCCTTGGAGAACGTCCGCTTCGGGCTGGCTCAGGTAGGCATCGACGTCACGCCGCACGAAGCGCGCGCGGCGCTGAGCGAGTTCGGTCTGGCGGGCCGGGAGGAATTGCTGACCCGCTCCTTGTCCCTGGGCCAGCGCCGGCGCGTCGGGCTGGCCCGGCTGACCGTGGGTGCGGCGAAGGCGCTGTGGATTCTGGATGAACCGTTCACGGCGCTGGATGCGCAGGCGGTGGAACTGGTTCAGTCCCATCTGACGAGGCATGTGAGGCGTGGTGGCAGCGTCGTCTTCGCCAGCCACCACGAAGTAGGCTTCGCGGAGCTTCCGCTGCAGCGGCTGCAGTTGGCGCAATGAGGCCGCTGAGTCTGGCGCGGGTGTGCGCGGCGGTGGTTGGGCGCGACCTTACGCTGGCGTTGCGGCGGCGCTCCGATGTGCTCACGACTTTCTTCTTTTTCGTCATCGTGGTCGGTCTATTTCCCTTGGGCGTGAGTCCGGAGCCCAGTACCCTGCGCGTCATCGCGCCGGGGGTCGTGTGGGTGGCTGCGCTGCTCGCGTCGATGCTGGCGCTGGTGCGCCTGTTCGCCTCGGACTTCGACGATGGCACGCTGGAGCAGCTGGCGTTGAGCCCACAGCCGCTTGTATTGCTGATAGCCGCCAAGGTGCTCGCGCACTGGCTCGTCACTGGGTTGCCGCTGGTGCTGATCGCACCCTTGCTCGGTTTGCAGTTCGACCTGCCTGCCGGCGCGCTCGGCGTTATGCTGCTCGCTTTGCTGTTGGGCACACCTTGCCTGAGCTTGATCGGGGCGATCGGCGCGGCGCTCACGCTAGGCGTGCGCGGAGCGGGGGGGCTGCTTGCGGTCCTGGTACTCCCGTTGTGTGTCCCGATACTGATCTTTGGCGCCGCCGCCGTGTCGGCCAGCGCGAACGGGATGGCCGCCGGCGGACATCTGTCCATGCTGGGTGGACTGCTGCTGATTGCGGTCGTCCTCGGCCCGCTGGCCGCGGCAGCGGCGGTGCGCATCGCACTAGAATAGGATACGGGGGTGAGCCTCAACATCTGGAGATACGCCTCGCCGCAAGCGTTCTATCCGTTAGCCGGCAGACTCGTTCCCTGGTTCTTTGCGCTGGCGGCGGGGCTGGCTGCGACCGGCCTATACGTCGGCTTCTTCGTTGCCCCCACCGACTTCCAGCAAGGCGAGTCGTACCGCATCATTTTCATCCACGTCCCCGCGGCCTGGATGTCCATGTTCGTTTACGTCGTGATGGCGTTCTGGTGCGCGGTGGGGATGGTTCTCAACACGCGTCTCTCGTTCATGATGGCGTTGGCCCTCGCACCAACCGGCGCCATGTTCACCTTCGTGGCACTGTGGACCGGCGCGCTATGGGGCAAGCCGACCTGGGGTGCTTGGTGGGTGTGGGACGCGCGACTGACCTCCGAGTTGATCCTGCTATTCCTCTACATCGGATTCATGTCGCTGCATGCGGCCATCGACGACGTGCGCCGCGCCGATCGTGCCGCGGCGGTCCTCGCCCTGGTGGGCGTAATCAATGTCCCGATCATCTACTTTTCCGTGCAGTGGTGGAACACGCTGCATCAGGGCGCCTCCGTGAGCATGACGCGGGCGCCCTCGATGGCTGCAGCAATGCTTAGCGCAATGCTGATCATGTCGCTGGCGGCGTGGATGTATGCCATCGGTGCCAGCCTGTATCGAGTGTGCAATATCATCCTGGAGCGCGAGTCGGACGCCGACTGGGTCCGCGAGCGCCGTACGGAGGGTGCATGAGCTGCCGAGGGCGGCCGGCGCAAGGCGGAGCAGGGGCCCGTCTGCGGGAGCGCGAAGCCTGCTCGCCGCCGCGGTGGAATGTGCTGGCGCTGCCCGGACTCCGCTCCCAGCCTCCGGCAAGCCGGGAGCCGGGCAACTCTTCGAGGGGCCGAGTCCGGGGCGCATCGGCAGGCTGGGGCCCGTCTTCGGGGGGGCGAGCAAGTCGGACTGTGGTCAACTGCCGACGCTCCATCGCTTACATTCGCCGTACGATGGTAGAGGTGGCCGTATGACCTGGAGCAGCCCGGAGGCCTTCTTCTCCATGGGTGGCTACGCGATCTACGTCTGGGGATCCTACGCGGTCGCCGCGGCCTGTATCGCGGCCGAACTTTGGCTTCTGCGGCGACGACATCGAACTCTGGCCCACGGTCCGAGTCGTACGACCGGGGCTCGTGGCCCGCGCGACGCTTCCTGGCCCCGATGAAACCAAGACACAAGCGACTGGCGCTGATCGCCGCGAGCTTAGGGGTGCTGGGCGCTGCCGCAGCCTTGATTCTCAACGCGTTCCAGAGCAATCTGGTGTTCTTCTTCAGCCCCTCCCAAGTGGCGGCCCACGAGGCTCCTCAGGGGCGCAGTTTTCGCATTGGCGGATTGGTGCGACCCGGTAGCGTGCTGCGCGAGACGGACGGCGTCGGCGTGCGGTTCGTCGTCACCGATACCGCGCATGAGGTTACAGTGGTCTACTCCGGCATCCTTCCCGACCTGTTCAAGGAAGGAAAAGGCGTGGTGGCACAGGGCCAGCTCGGTCCCGACGGCGTGTTTCGCGCCAACGAGATACTGGCAAAGCACGATGCGAACTACATGCCACCCGAGGCCGCAGACGCGGTGGAGAAGGCGAAGCGCGCTGCGGCGACATCGCAGAAGACGCTGATCGATCCGCACAACAAGAGGTGACCCGCCGATGATTCCGGAACTCGGGCATTTTGCTCTGATCGTGGCCCTATGCGTCGCCTGCGTTCAAGCATTGGTGCCCTTGCTGGGCGCGCAGCGCGGCGATGCCGCGTTGATGGCGCTAGCACGACCGGCGGCGCAGGGCCAGCTCGTTTTCGTTGCGATCGCCTTCGGCTGCTTAGCTTGGGCCTTCGTCGGCAACGACTTCTCGGTGCTCAACGTCGCATCCAATTCCAACTCCCATCTCCCGCTGCGCTACCGCTTCGCCGCCACCTGGGGCAGCCATGAGGGCTCTCTGCTGCTCTGGGTCCTCATGCTGAACGTGTGGATGACGGCGGTGAGCGTGTTCAGCCGCCATCTCCCGGAGGCGATGGTGGCGCGGATCCTTTCGGTGATGGCCATGATCAGCGTGGGCTTCCTGCTGTTCCTGCTGTTCACGTCGAATCCGTTCGAGCGCCTGCTGCCGCCCGCGGTGGATGGGCGCGACTTGAATCCCTTGCTCCAGGATCCCGGCATGGTCATCCATCCTCCCATGCTGTACATGGGCTACGTGGGCTTCTCCGTGGCGTTCGCGTTTGCCATTGCCGCGCTCATCGGAGGGGGCCTCGACGCTGCCTGGGCGCGGTGGTCGCGCCCTTGGACCACGATGGCTTGGGCTTTTCTCACCGTAGGCATTGCCCTGGGCAGCGGCTGGGCCTACTACGTGCTCGGTTGGGGCGGCTGGTGGTTCTGGGATCCCGTGGAGAACGCCTCGTTCATGCCTTGGCTGGTGGGCACTGCGCTGGTGCACTCGCTCGCGGTTACCGAGAAGCGAGGCGGCTTCAAGCTCTGGACCGTGCTGCTGGCCATCATCGCTTTTTCGCTCAGCCTGCTTGGCACATTCCTCGTCCGCTCGGGCGTGCTCACCTCCGTGCATGCCTTCGCCACCGATCCCAAGCGCGGCGTTTTCATTCTCGCCTTCCTGGCCCTCGTCATCGGGGCTGCGTTGACGCTGTTCGCGTGGCGCGCACCCAAGGTCGGCTTGGGCGGTGCCTTCGGGCTGGTCTCGCGCGAAGCGGCGTTGCTGGTCAACAACGTGCTGCTCGTCGTTGCGGCGGCCGCGGTGTTGCTCGGTACGCTGTATCCGCTGTTTCTCGATGCGCTGGGCCTGGGCAAGATCTCGGTAGGCCCGCCCTATTTTGAGTCCGTGTTTCTACCGCTGATGGCGCCCGCGGTGTTCCTCATGGGGATCGCGCCGTTCGCGCAGTGGAAGCAGGACCGGCCCCTGGCTTTGGCGCTGCGCCTCAGATGGGCCTTCGCGGTAGCGGTGGTGAGCGCGCTGGCGATGCCGTTTGCGCTCGGCCGGTGGACGCCGTTGCTCTCGCTCGGGATCTTGCTTGCGATCTGGGTCGCGGCTGCCGGCTGTGTGAACCTCAAGGGTCGAGTGGTGCACGTGCGCGCCTCGACGGGGGCCAGTCTGGCCGGCGCACTGGGACAGTTGCCACGCGGCTACTGGGGCATGCTGTTGGCGCATTTTGGCGTAGCCGTGTTCATCGTCGGCGTGACGCTGGTGCGCGGCTACGAGGTGGAGAAGGATGTGCGTATGAACCCGGGCGATACGGTGACCGCAGGCGGCTATCAGTTCCGCCTCGAGGGACTCAAGGATTTACAGGGCCCGAACTATGAAGCGACGCGCGGTATCGTCAGCGTGACGAAGAACGGGCGCTCCGTGGTCACGATGTATCCTGAGAAGCGCTTCTTCACGGTGCAACAGATGCCTATGACTGAGGCGGCCATCGATAGCGGCCTCACGCGCGACCTCTACGTCTCCCTGGGTGAAGCGCTCCCGGACGGGGCGTGGGTCGTGCGCGTCTATCACAAGCCCTTCGTCGATTGGGTCTGGGGTGGAGCCTTCCTGATGGCGCTAGGCGGGGTGATCGCTGTCACCGACCGCCGTTACCGCCTGGCGCGCCGCGAGGAACCTGCTCTCGTGCCGAGTACAGCGCCCGCGCCTGCTCAGGGTGCTGGATGAAGAGCCTGCGGTTCATAGCCCCTCTGCTGTTGTTCGTCGTCCTGCTGATCTTCCTGTGGGTCGGGCTGTCGCTCAATCCGCGCGAAGTGCCCTCGCCGCTCATCGGCAAGCCGGCACCGAGCTTCCGCCTCGCGCGGCTCGACGATCCGAGCCAGACCATCGCCGAGAACGACTTGCGCGGGCGGGTATGGCTGCTCAATGTGTGGGCTTCTTGGTGCGTCTCTTGCGTTCAGGAGCATCCCGTGCTGGTGCAACTGTCCAAGCAAGGCGTCGTACCCATCTATGGCCTCAACTACAAGGACGAGCGCATTGCGGCGCAAGCATGGCTCGCCAAGAACGGCAATCCGTACACGCTGTCGATGACTGATCCCGATGGCAAGGTCGGCCTCGACTACGGCGTGTACGGCGTGCCCGAGACCTACGTCATTGACAAGGCCGGCGTCATCCGTCTAAAGCAGATCGGACCCGTCACGCCGCAGGTGCTGAGCGAACGCATCCTGCCGCTCGTCAAACGGCTGCAGGCGTCGTGATGCGCTGGATGCTCGCTGCTCTGCTCTGCCTGCTGCCCGCGTTGGTGCCGGCCAGGGAAGCCGCCCCGGCGGCGGCGGACCCCGTTCTGGAGCAGCGTCTGATGCGCCTCGCACAAGAGTTGCGCTGCCTGGTATGCCAGAACGAGAGCTTGGCGGACTCTCACGCGGATCTGGCCGCCGACCTGCGCAACCAGATCCGCGATCAGATGAAGGCGGGCCAAAGCGACGAGCAGATCAAAGCGTGGCTCACGCAACGTTACGGCGATTTCGTGCTTTACCGCACGCCGGTCAAGGCCGCCACCGCAGTGCTGTGGTTTGGTCCCTTCGTGCTGCTGCTTGCCGGACTGGGCGGGCTGCTGCTCTATCTGGGCCGGCGACGCAAGCGCGTGGCCCGGCGCGGCTTGACGCCGGAGGAGCAAGCCCGGGCTCAGTCGATACTGGGAGCAGCCGGGCGGCGCAACACTCCGAACGGGGATGTGGCTGCCCCCCACTGAGACGAGCCGCCGGTTGCGCTATGCTTCGCGCCCTTCTTTCCAACGACGGATGCTGTCTGCCCACTTAGGCAGCGGATCATGGCCTGGTTCGCGCTCGTCGCAATAGCTTTAACAGGCACGGTCGTAGTGTTTCTCGTGTTTGCGCTGCTGCGGTCCAACCGCAACGCTATGGACTCGAGGCGCGAGGCCAACGTCTCGATCTACAGAGATCAATTCAGCGAGTTGGAGCGCGACCTGGAGAGCGGCACGCTGGACTCCAGCCAGTACGTGCAGGCGCGTGCCGAACTGGAGCAACGGCTGCTGGACGACGTGCAGGGCGCCACCCAGTCGAAGACGGAAGCGGCGCGTTCTGCTCGGATGGCAGCGTTGATAGTTGCGATCATGGTGCCTCTGGGCGCAGGGCTGCTGTACCTTCATCTTGGCAATCCGGAGGGTCTCACAGCGCCCAAGCGCAGCGTGGCGGACGCCTCGTCCATCACGGTCGATCAGTTCAAGGACATGACCGAAAAGCTGGCCGCCCGTTTGGAGAGGAAGCCGGACGATGCGGTGGGCTGGATGATGCTCGGCCGGGCCTACAAGGTGCTGGAGCGCTATCCGGACGCGGTGAAGGCGCTACAACGGGCCGAGGAACTGGAACCGCGCAACCCCGAGATCCTGGTGGACTATGCCGAGGCCCTGGCGCTGGATAACGGCCATAACCTCGAGGGTGAGCCAACCCGTTTGCTCGAGCGCTCGCTACAGATTGCGCCCGACAACGAGAAGGCTTTGACCCTCGCCGGCACGGCCGCCTTCGCGCGCAGCGACTATGCGAGCGCCGTGCGCCACTGGCAGCGGCTGGTCGCGAAGCTCCCGGCGGATTCGGAATTGGGTCGCGCGTTGTCCTCTGGAATCGCCGAAGCCAAGGCACGCGCAGCAGGCAAAGCGGCGCTGGGAAACCCCGCACGACGGCCTTCCGACGCGTCCAAGTCCGTGAGCGGAACGGTACGCCTGTCGCCTTTGCTCGTGGCACGGGCCTCGCCCGATGACACGGTTTTCATCTTTGTGCGTGCGGCCGAAGGGCCGAAGATGCCGCTCGCGGTTCTCAAGAAGCAGGTGAAAGACTTGCCGCTCAGCTTCAAGCTCGACGACAGCATGTCGATGACGCCAGGCCTCGAGCTGTCGGCCTTTGCGCGCGTGGTCGTCGGCGCCCGCATTTCCAAATCGGGTAGCGCGACCCCGAAGGCGGGCGACCTGGAGGGGAAAAGCCGGGCGGTTGAGCCCGGCGCGAGTGGCGTGCAGGTGACCATCGATAGCCCCATCCAGTGATGCTGCAGCCGATGAAAGCGGTCGTCGGGTTAGTGGCGTGTCTTGGCCTGGCCCTGGGCTGCGTGGTCCACTGCGACGCCCAGACGGCGCCGGAGGCGGGCGCCAAGCTACGCCCCGAGATCGACAAATTCATCGCGTACATGGCCGAAACGCACGGCTTCAACGCGCGCGACTTGCGCGCGCTGTTTGCCAAGGTACAGCCGAGCCAGGACGTGACACGGGCGATGACCGCCCCGTCCACAGCCAAACCTTGGTACGAATTCAAGCCGCTGTTCGTGGATCAGGCGCGCATCAGTGCGGGGGTCAAATTCTGGAACGACAATGCTGAGGTTCTGGCCCAAGCGCGCGGCGAGTTCGGGGTGCCCGAAGCAATCGTCGTGGCGCTGATCGGAGTCGAGACGCGCTACGGTCGAAACAGCGGCGGATTCCGGGTCATGGACACCCTCACCACGCTGGCATTTGATTGGCCGTCGCGCCGCGACTTCTTCCGCCGCGAGCTCGAGCAGTTCCTCCTGCTTGCGCGCGAGCAAGGCTGGGACCCGCTGATGATCAAGGGATCCTTCGCCGGCGCCATGGGCATGCCGCAGTTCATGCCGGGCAGCTACCGCCGCTATGCGATCGACTACGACAAGGACGGGCGGATCGACCTGTGGCGCGATCCGGCCGACGTGATCGGCAGCGTGGCGAGTTATCTCCGAGAGTTCGGCTGGAAGGACGGCGAGCCCGTCGTCGCGCCCGCACGGGTCGGCACGCCCGAGTGGCGGGCGCTGCTGGACTTGGGGCTGAAGCCCTCGCTCACGCTCGACCAATGGAAGCTGCGGGGAGTCGACAGCGCCCAGGGCCTGCCCGACGCTTTGTCGGCCTGCCTGTTTTCCATCGACTTGGCAGGCGGGGTCGAGTTTTGGTTCGGATTCGAAAACTTCTACGCCCTGCTGCAGTACAACCGCAGCCGTAACTACGCGATGGCGATAGTCGAACTGGCGCGCGAGATCGCGCTGGAGCGGGAGCGACTGTCGCCCTTGCCGGGCGCCGACGCCGAGTAGAGAGGCGAGCCGCCGTTCCGACGGTTAATCTGCGGAATGATTTTCTCTTCGGCCGCGCAGCAGGGCGTGTCGCGCAGCGCAGCGGAGCCGAAGGTGAGCTCTCGCGATTGCGCCTGAGCTGCTTCACGAGCGCCGCGTTGCACTTCCTACGCGGAGCGGGTAGTGTGACTTTCGGCGCAATCCAACCTTCGCGCCGCGGCGCTTCGCCTTAGCGGCCTTAGCGCTATCGAGTCGAGGAACTGCTGTGCGCGCGATGTTCGTTTCGAGCCCGGGTGCGCGCCCGGTTGTGTGAGATACCAACTGACCATAGGGGAGGCAAGGCCATGACCGAACAACGCGGATACCCCGTTCCCGGAGTCCACATGAGCGCTCGCGAGCGAGGCGAAACGCTCCCAGCGCAACGCAATGCCTTCCGCTCGCCGATTCCAACCCAAGTGGTCTCCAGCGGTGAGTACACCCCGCCGCCGCAAAGCGCGCAGCAGCGCCAGGTCGAGGGGCTGATCAAGGAGCTGGCAGAGGAACAGGCGGCGAAGCTCAAGGTGGATCGCAGGCGGTTCCTGGCGAGCAGCGCGGGTATGGCTATGGCTTTTCTCGCGATGAACAAGGTGTTCGGACCGATCTTCGACGTGAGCGAAGCCGAAGCCAGGGACGTGGAGGCTTCGGCGGAGCGCGCTAGGCGGCTGTCCGGGCAGTTCATCTTCGACGTGCAGACCCACTTCGTGCACGACGGCTTCGACAAGGAGGGCATGCTGGCCGGCGCCAAATGGATCGTCGAGGTCGGTGCCAATCCCGACATGCTGAAGGGTATGCCGCTGACCCTAGCGCTGTTCAAGTTCGAGAACTACGTCAGGGAGATGTTCCTGCACAGCGATACCAAGGTCGCGTTGCTGTCGGGTGCCCCAAGCGACGATCCAAGCTGGTGGTTCCTGAGCAACGACAACATCAAGCAGGCGGTGGATACCATCAACAAAGTCGCGGGCAGTCGCCGCATGCTTGGGCACTTCGTTATCACGCCAAGATACGCGAACTGGATGGACGAGGTCGACCGCGCCATCGCGACGCTGCGCCCGGCAAGTTGGAAGGCCTACACCTTAGGCGCCCCGTTCTATCCACCCTCCAATTTCTCTTGGCGCTTGGATGACGAGAAGCTGATGTATCCGTTCTACGAGAAGTCGCTCAAGGCGGGCATCGATATCATTTGCATCCACAAGGGCATCATGCCGAAGGACTACGAGGAAGCGTTCCCGGGCACGTGGCAGCACGCCACGCCCGATGACGTGGGCAAGGCGGCCAAGGACTGGCCACAGATGCGTTTCGTCATTTACCACTCCGCCATCCGCCCATTCGCGTGGAACACGCCCGAGCAGGAGATGGCAGAGTTTGAGCGGACTGGCTACATCCGGTGGGTCACAGACCTCGCTCGGATTCCGGAGCAGTATGGGGTGTCCAACGTGTACGGTGAGATCGGTACGACATTCGCCGGTACCTGCGTGACCAATCCGCGCTTCTGCGCGGCCGTGCTGGGCCAGCTGGTCAACACGATGGGCGCCGACCACGTGGTATGGGGTACGGACTCGGTGTTCTGGGGCTCTCCGCAGTGGCAGATCGAAGCCATGCGCCGGATCGAAATCCCGGACGACATGCTGAAGAAAAACAAATGGCAGCCGCTCGGCGGTCCTGACAGCCCGACCAAGCGGGCAATTTTCGGCCTGAACTCGGCGCGCCTGTATGGGTACAACATGGGCCAGGCGCAGGGTCCTGCTTTGTTCGAGGACAAGTTGGCGGCGATCAGGCAGGAGTACCAACGGCAGGGCGTCGAGCGGAGCAACGCCTACTATGGCTACGTTGCGAAGGCGCAGGCACAAAGCGCGTGACGCGAGATATGACCCGAGCCTCAGTTGAGCAGCGTAGCCGCACCGCAGTTGTCCGAGCCGTTGATCTCGATCCAAGACGCGGAGGCGGAATCTGCGTCGGTGCAGCCGTTGGGAGTTCCGCCGACCGGAGGGGCGGTTCCAGTGCCGGCATACGCGGAGAAGCGGAGCCTGCCGCTTCCGGGGCGACCGTCGTCGACCTTACGGTCCGCTTCCGCCAGCACCGCGGCCGGAACGTAGTTTCCGGTCTTGATGTTGTTGCGGGACGCGGTATTCGCGCTGTATCCCCAAATACTGTCGGTGACAGCTTCCATATAGCCGCCGAACACGCTGCTCGGGGTGTTGTCCGGCGCGGGGATCGCGACGGCGGGGCTGAGCATCTGGTAGTGGCCGTTGATGAAACCAGCTGCGCTCAGGTGATGCCAGACGAGGATCTCCTCATGCAAGGCTCCGCCGGTGCCGGGGTCGATGCGGCCATTGGCGTTGCCGTTCAGGCAGGCGGACGGCCCGCAGTTGATGTTGGCGCTCGCCATAGCGTAATCGCCGGGCAGCGCGCGAAAACGGTCTTGAAACGCCAGGAACGCCGACTCGGCCGCGCCTTGCTGCGAGATGATGTCGCGTACCCGGGCGTTTTGGACCAGCTCTCGACCCTTGATCACGAACTCGATGAGAAGGCCGATCATGACTAACATAACCGCTGTCTCAACTATGGTCAGCCCTCGATCGGCTGAAGGATGAAGGAAACGACGAGGCTGCATCAAGGCTCCTCCCAATGGTCTCCGTTTGCTAATGGCCGGACCAAGTTCTCTCCGGCTGGCTGTTTGAGTTTTATATCGGGCTTGCCGAGCCCGCTGGTGCTGATTCGCTCAGGCAACTGTCGTGCCTGGCCCTCCCGCTCCTAGTCTCACACCGCGATGAGAAGAAGAGCGGAGCGAACAGCATGCCCTCGGCCCCGGAGGAGCGCTAGAACAAGCGTCGCACGCGGCTTACGGGTTAGCAGATAAGCAGTTGAATGCAAGTACATTTGCTTTTGCATGAGGGTGCGACAGGGTGAGAATGCCAAGGTCGCGACAGTGCGACTCCCGGCCCCGGCCTCGGGGGAAAAAATGCAGTTTCAGACTTGGTTGCGGGCGCTAGGGGATGAGGACAATTTGCCGGGCTGCGGCAGGCGATGCCCAACCCGTTACGACCACTGCGCAGCCCCGCTCTTCGGCGGTGCGCGTCGGTGTCTGTCTGGGGCCCGACGCTCGATTTGCACGAGCTGCAGCCATTTACGTTCAGAGACTACCAGCCAGCCACCGTTGATACAGCTCTCGAGTCCACTCAAGTTGGCCTACGATCCACCGACTCGCTCGGGGTGTTGCACACCGCGGCGCGCGCTGAGCTTCATTTCAGGGACGCCGGCGGCGGTGTCCGCCCAAGCAGGCATGACGAGCATGGGCTGCTTCCGGAACAGCCGCGCGACGGTGATGATTTGAAACAACGCCACCAGGATCAGAAGGGCCGCGAGGCTCACGGAAAGGCCGGCTGTAGCCTCGTCCGATTCACTGCCCGCGAGCGCGAGACCCGATAGGATCACCGCGGAACGTGTGGCGGACTGCGGGGCGCCGTTCAGCTGGTTGGACGCTGCACGCTGCAGCACCGCGTAGTCCGCGAGCCTGCGCTCAGCGCCGTGCTGCAGTTTACCCGAGAGCCACAACAGGTTCATCGAAATCGCAACGAGGATCACGGGGGCAATGCTCAACAAGATGAGGTCGCGCTTGGTCATGGTTCACCACAGGAGCCTAACTCCGAATTCGCCATCGACGTCGCCCAACGCTGGCCTGGAACCTGGGTTCGCTATCGGCGGCACGCAAAGAGTTCACTTCTCTCACAGACTAACAGTCATGACTTCCTGAGGTTCAAGCGAGACGCATCTCTTCTTGCCCCGCGCGATAGGCAAGGTTCACAAGAGCGGTGGCCTCGTCGCCGCTAAGGACAAGCGGATCCCCGTTCACGGGGACGCGGATAGACGTGTGCTCGGCCAGGTAGTGGTATACCTCGGCCCGAAACTCAAACGGTATCGACGTAACGTACACACGATGCGCTCCCGATGGTACGACGCTGACCCGCACAGAGCTCGGCGCGAAGCCGCATGTGATCTCCGCGAGCTTCTTGAGCGCCATACGCACAGTTACGCTGGTGACAGTCGGGCTCATCTCAATTCTCCTGCTCAGCATTGGTGAGAGCTAAGCAAGGGCTTTGCCCGCGGCAGATGCGTTGACATTCCCATAGCAATTGTGCAAATCGCTTGCGCCGACACGCGGAGATTTGCACCGTGCGGCAGGTGCTTCGCGAGGGCTCACGCCAACGCACTTGCGCGATGGCCGGCATCGAGCAAGCGTGCCCGCTGCTGCGGCAAATTTGGGTGAGCGAACGTGCGGAGCGCAGCTCGGTTGGCCCGGGCGCCTCAGCCGAGCAGCTTCCTCAAGCGATAAATCAGCTCGAGCGCCTCGCGCGGGCTCATGGCATCGGGCTCGACCTGCCGCAGGTCCTCGAGCGCTGCACGCTCCGCCGCCGGGAGCGTATCCGCTTCCCGTGCCGGTTGCAGGAACAGATCTGCCTGCGGACTGTGGTGCGGGTTGCGTGTCTCCAGATCTGCCAGGCGCTTCTTCGCCGCCCGTATCACCTCAGCGGGAACACCGGCCAGCTGAGCCACCTGCAGTCCGTAGCTCTGCGACGCCGGCCCTTCTTCAACGCTGTGCAGGAACACGATGTGGTCCTTGTGCTCGACCGCATCGAGGTGCACGTTCGCCGCCTCGCGATATTCCTGCGCGAGCTGGGTGAGCTCGAAGTAGTGCGTGGCGAATAGGGTATAGGCCTGTGTCTTCTCGGCTAGATGGCGGGCGATGGCCCAAGCCAACGCGAGGCCGTCGAAGGTGGAGGTGCCGCGCCCCACTTCGTCTATCAACACGAGACTGTTGCGGGTGGCGTTGTGCAATATGTTCGCGGTCTCGGTCATCTCGACCATGAAAGTGGAGCGGCCGCCCGCCAAATCGTCTGCCGCGCCGATGCGGGTGAAGACTGCATCGATCGGCCCCAGTCGCGCCGCCTTGGCCGGCACGAAAGAGCCGCAGTGGGCGATGAGGACGATCAGGGCGGCCTGCCGCATATACGTACTCTTGCCGCCCATATTGGGTCCGGTGATGAGCAGCAGCTTGCGTGAGCCCGATAGCCGCAGGTCGTTGGCGACAAAACTGTCCACCTGTTGCTCGACCACCGCATGGCGACCTCCCTCGATCTCGATCGTTTGCTCTCGAGTGAAGAACGGGCGGGTGAAGTTCAACGCAAGGGCGCGCTCGGCGAAGGCGGCCAGCAGATCGATCTCCGCAAGCGCCGCTGCCAAGGACAGCAGGGCGGGGACTGCTTCGGCTAGCTGGTCGAGCAGTTGGTCGTAGAGCAGCTTCTCGCGCGCCACCGCGCGCTCCTGTGCGGATAGCGCCTTGTCCTCGAAGGCCTTCAGCTCCGGCGTGATGTAGCGCTCGGCATTCTTCAACGTCTGGCGGCGCCGGTAGTCCTGAGGCGCCTTGTCGGCGTTGGCCCGCGTTAGCTCGATATAGAAGCCATGCACGCGGTTGTACTCGACTCTCAGATTGGCGACGCCGGTCCGGGCGCGCTCTCGAGCTTCTAGGTCCAGGAGAAACGCACCACAGTTGTTCTGGATCGCGCGCAACTCGTCCAGCTCGACATCATACCCGTCGGCCACCACACCGCCCTCGCGCAGCGTCGCGCTCGGTTCGGCCCGAATGGCGCGGGCGAGCAAGCTCGCCAGCCGTGGCTGCGGACTCGCCGCTTGCGTAAGCTCCGCCAGGCGCGGGCTCGAAGCCCTCGCCAAGGTCGTCTGCAGGTCCGGAAGCAACTCCAGCGTGGCCCGCAATCCGGTGAGGTCGCGCGGGCGCGCGGTACGCAGTGCGATACGAGCGGTGATGCGCTCGACATCGGCCACCCGCTTGAGAAGTATGCGCACGGCATCGAAGGGTCCGGCTCCGGCCGAGCCGGCCAGGGACTCTACTGCATCGAGCCGAGCTTCCAGCGTCGCGCGATCGCGTAGCGGGTTGTGCAGGACGTGGCGCATCAGCCGGCTCCCCATGCTACTGGCGCAGGTATCCAGCAATGACAGGAGCGTGGGCGCAGCCTCTCCGCGTAGGGTCTCACTGATCTCCAGATTTCGGCGACTCACCGCGTCCAGCCGGAGGTAAGCCGACTGGCGCTCGACCCGAAGAGCCAGCACATGCGGCAGGCTCCCGCCTTGGGTGGTGCGGCAGTACTGGAGCAGGGCCCCGGCGGCACCCAGCGCGGGCTCCAGATCCTCGCACCCGAAGCCGTTAAGATCCTGCGTACCGAACTGCTTGGTGAGACTGCGCACCGCTGAATCCCGATCGAACATCCAGGATTGCAGCCGTCTCACCGGTACGCTCAAGCCGGCGGGCAGGAGCTGGTCCGAGCCTTCCGGGAGCAGGATCTCGGCCGGGCCAAGCCGCTCCAGCTCGGAAGGCAGGTTTTCGCGTGCAGTCTCGAGCACCCGGAAGTCGCCCGAAGCGATGCTAAGCCAAGCGATACCGACCAGCGACTGCCCCGGGCCGATGGCCAGCAGCAGGTTTTCACGCTTGTCTTCGAGCAGCGCGGCGTCGCTGAGGGTGCCCGGGGTGATGATACGAATGACCTGACGTTCGACCGGGCCCTTAGACGAGGCGGGATCGCCGATCTGCTCGCAAATGGCGACCGACTCGCCGAGTTTGAGCAGGCGCGCCAGATATTGCTCGACTGAGTGAAACGGAACTCCGGCCATCTTGATGGGCGCGCCGGCCGACGCGCCGCGCTGGGTCAGCGTGATGTCGAGCAACCGCGCGGCCTTTTCGGCGTCTTCGTAGAACAATTCGTAAAAGTCGCCCATGCGATACAGAAGCAATTTGTCCGGGTGCTGCGCCTTGATGCGCAGGTACTGCTGCATCATGGGCGTATGCTCTGCGCTCATGGGTGAAAATGTTGGATTGCTGGGAGCGTGGATGGTAGCGGGCAGCGTAGCTGCTGGCGGATCACGACGTGCTTCGAATCGCGATAAGCTGCCGGCGCGGAATTGGCGCCGCCACGAGGCCGTGCCGAGGACATATCACTGTCGCTCTGCGCCGACGGTCTGGCATGGAACGTGCATTTTGCCGATAATACTTTGTAAGCTCAACGCTTACCGATCGGCCGGGGCGCGCAGAGGGGGTGCGCCACCGACCGAGCGCAACGGACAAACCACCTGAATCCGGATCTACCATGATTGGCCGAGTGGCGCGGACGCTTCTGGCGCTGGTGCTGGTGGGAGTGCTCGCCTTCCTGTACGTGATGAGCCAGGGCGGTGACCTTAAGCGCCAGACCCAGATCGTGACCGACCTTCGCAATCTCAAGGAGATCGATACCCGCTGGAATCGCGATATCGCCGCCGCCCGCAGCGACGCGGTTAACGCCGAACCGCGCGCGCGCGACCCCATCGCCCGATTGCAGCCGCTGCTGGAGGATCTGGGCTCGGAGACGGCGGCGCTCAAGAACCCCGCCCTGGCTACCGGCGTAGAAGGACTGCGCAGCGCAGTCCTGGAAAAGCAGAAGCTGATGGACCAGTTCGACCAAGTGCGCGCGCAACTGCGGGCTACGCTTCGGGACTTGCTGGCGCAGCTGTCTGGCATGCGGCAGACGGCGGCTCGCTTGGCCGAAGTCGAGGCCAAGCAACGGCAGAAGCTCTCGGCTCTGGAGGGACAGCTCGTGGCGCTTAATGCCGAGCTGCTGCGCTTGTATGTGCAGCCGGACGACAACGCACGCAAGGCAGTTGAGGGTGCCACCGCGAACCTGGTGCAATCGGCGGACCAGTACCCCGAAGCGGTCCGCACGCCGCTGTCGGGCCTGGCGCAGACCGTCACTGTCCTGCTCAAGCAGGAGCCGGGTGCGACCCAGTTGGCTGAGCAACTCGCGCGGCTGCCCACCGCGCCGCGCATCACTTCGCTCAACGATGCCTTCGATCGCGAGTTTCAGACGATCGGCGAACAGAAGGAGCTGTTCCGCGTCTACGTGTTCTTCTACTCTCTGGCGCTGCTGGTATTCCTGGGCTACGTCCTGTGGCAGCTAGGCCGAAGCAACGTGAAAATCAACCACGCTAACGAGGCGCTCAAGGCAGCCAACGAGAATCTCGAGCACAAGGTGCAAGATCGGACCAAAGAGCTGTCCGAGGCGCTCAAACATCTGAAGGAATCGGAGCTGATGCTGGTGCAGACGGAGAAGATGTCTTCGCTGGGCCAGATGGTGGCGGGCATCGCCCATGAGATCAATACGCCATTGGCCTATGTGAAGGCCAGCCTAGCGTCGGTCAAGGAAAGGCTGCCACATGTCGAAAGTTTGGTGGCCGAGTGTGGGAAGCTGCTGGCCATGCTGGAGCGCGGCGATGTGCCGGACGCGGAGTTGTCGGCGCAGTTCACGCGAGTGTCCACCCTTTCGGCCAAGTTCCGGGCCGAATCGGACGCTGCTGATTTGGCCCATTTGACCAACGACGGGCTGCACGGCATCGACCAGATCTCCGAGATCGTGGTCAACCTGAAGAACTTCAGCCGTTTGGACCGCAGCAAGCTGCAACGCTTCAACCTCAATGAGGGTATCGAGAGCACCTTGGTGATCGCGCGCAATATGGTCAAGCACAAGACGGTGCACAAGCAGCTGGGGGAGATTCCTTTGGTTGAGTGCTCCCCATCCCAGGTCAACCAAGTGTTCCTCAACCTCGTCACCAATGCCGCCCAGGCGACCGACGATGTCTCCGGTGAGATCACGGTGGCAACTGCTCTCACCCAGAGCGGCCATGTGCGTATAGACGTTTCGGACAACGGCCACGGCATCCCACAGGCCATCCTGTCCAAGATCTTCGACCCGTTCTTCACCACTAAGGACGTGGGCCAGGGCACGGGGCTCGGGCTGTCCATAGCCTACAAGATCGTGCAGGAGCATGGCGGGCGCATCGAGGTCAAGTCGACAGTGGGAAAGGGCACCACGTTTTCGGTATTTCTACCGGTGAAGGCGGTCCAGCCGCAGGCCCTTGCCGCATGAACCCCGCGCTGGCCGGCTCTACAAGGCAAGGATGAATATCCCTACCAGCATTGGACGCTACGAGGTGCGCGGCATCCTCGGTGAGGGTGGCATGGCCACCGTGCTGGAAGGCTGGGACCCGGTTCTGCATCGGACGCTCGCGGTCAAGCTGGTGGACAAGACCAAGCTGGAACGCGAGACGAAGGACGAGGCGCTGCGACGATTCAAACGCGAGGCCCAGGCTGCGGCGCGCTTGGCGCACGCTAACGTGGTGCAGGTCTACGAATACGGCGAGGAAGGCGACTACTGCTTTATCGCCATGGAGTACGTTGCCGGCAAGCCGCTGACCGCCTACCTCAGTGAAGGCCTGAAGACCGAGTTGCATCGGGTACGCGACATCATCGGCCAGCTCCTGGACGCGTTAGCCTACTCGCACGCTCAGGGCGTGATTCACCGCGATATCAAGCCCGGCAACCTGCTCGTCACGCGCGAAGGCAACATCAAGGTGACCGACTTCGGCATCGCCCGCATCGAAACTTCCAATGTGACCCAACACGGCCACATGCTGGGTACGCCGAGCTACATGTCACCGGAGCAGTACTTGGGCGAGACGCCTGATGGAAGGGCAGACTTGTTCGCGGCCGGCGTGCTTCTGTATGAGTTGTTGACCGGGGTCAAGCCGTTTGCCGGCGAGAGCAGCGGGCAGATCATGAACAAGATCTTGTACGAAACCCCGGTGGATCCGTCGCGTCTCAACCCGCTGCTCCCCCCACCGGTGGATTGGGTGGTACAGAAGGCGCTGGCTAAGGCGCCCCAAGACCGATTCGACAATGCCCGGGAGTTCAGCGAGGCGCTCTTCAACGCCATCCCCGATCAGCTCGGAGGGGATCCATCGCGGGCCCCCGAAACCGCTGCAAACGCGTCGCACGCCGCGTCGGGCATGCTTAGCACTGCACGCAAGCTACGCACGCTGGCGCGCACTGGCGACTCGACTGTTTCCGGCGATTCCCTCCTGAGTGGACCGTCCCAGTTCAGCGAACCGCTGACGACTACGGCACCGCGCGCGCGCGTTCTGTTTGTGGACGATGAAGAGCGGATACTCACCGCGCTGAAGACGATCTTCCGCGGCAGATATCACGTGCTCACCGCAGCCAACGGCAAAGAGGCTCTGGACTTCATCAGCAAGTTCAAGATCCCGGTGATTGTCAGCGACCAACGCATGCCAGGCATGCTGGGCGTCGAATTGCTGCGCCGCGCGCGCGACCTGTCGCCCGACAGCGTGCGCATCTTGTTGACCGGCTACTCCGATCTCGCCTCTATCGTGGGCTCGATCAACGAGGGCGAGGTCTACCGCTTCATCAGCAAGCCGTGGGATAACCAGGAGCTGCAACAGGTGGTTGGCGAGGCGGTCGACATCGGCCAGCAACTGTTGGAACGAAATCGGCCGAAACAGCCGCCCCCTCCGAAGATCGACGCTGCCATACTCCTGCTGGAACAGCGGCCCGGCCTGTACCAGGCACTGACCAAACTGGTAGGGTCGAGCTATGAGCTTGTACATGCCTCCGACATCGACCAGGCGCTGGCCGAACTCGAGGCGCGCGAGATTGGCGTGTTTATCGCGGACATCGACGCCGAGTTCGAGAACTACCTGATCCTGTTCAACCTACTCAAGCGCAAGTACCCGCAGATCCTGGTCGTGGTGCTCACCAGCGCCTCGGACTCGGAAATGGTGATCCACCTCATCAATGAAGCCCAGATTTACCGCTTCCTCAACAAACCCATCAACATGGGGCTATTGCAGCAGCATTTGAGCTCAGCCATCACCCGCTACGCCGAGTACCAGAGTTCCCCCGAGCTGCTCGAGCGGCACAAGGTCAAAGACACACCGAAGGCTCAGACGAGCTCCTTTGGTCAAGGCTTGCTGGAACGGCTAAGGTCGCTGAAGAGCCGGTTCGCCGCGGCGGCGAAGTAGTCCAGCCCTCATCGCGCAGCGCGCCGCGCCTTGTCTCAAGCCGCCACGGCCGGCTTCCGCGCCGTCCCGAGCTGCTGTCTCAGAGTGGCCAAATCCTCCTCGCTCAGCGTCTCTTTTTTCAGCAACTCCCGTGCACTGGCTTCCAGCAGAGCGCGGCGCGCGTTGAGAATGGATTTGGCGGTTTCGAACGCGCGCTCGACAATTTCGCGCACCGCTACGTCGATCTCCCTGGCGGTTTCCTCGCTGAACTCGCGTTCGCCCGCCCTAGCACGCACGCCGTCGAGGAACAGCGGCCGTTCCTGCTCGTAGGTGACGGCGCCAAGCTTATCGTTCATGCCGTAGCGCATGACCATGCTGCGCGCGATGTCAGTCACCTTCGCCAGATCGTCGGCCGCACCGGTGGAGAAATGACCGAATACGATGAATTCGGCGGCCCGACCTCCGAGCAGCACCGCCATCTTGTTCTCCAGCTCTTCGCGCGTCATGAGGAAGCGGTCCTCGGTCGGGCGCTGGATGGTATAACCCAACGCGCCGACGCCGCGCGGGATGATCGATACCTTGTGCAGCGGATCGGTCCCCGGCAGAGACATGGCCACCAGCGCGTGCCCCATTTCGTGGTAAGCGACCACGGTGCGCTCCTTCTCGTTCAGAACTCGGTTCTTCTTCTCCAGGCCCGCCACGATCCGCTCCACCGCGTCGTTGAAATCCGGCATCGAGACGGCATCGGCGCTGCGCCGGGTCGCCAAGAGCGCTGCCTCGTTTACCAGGTTGGCCAGGTCGGCGCCGGTGAACCCCGGGGTGAGGGCTGCGATCTTCGCCGCGTCCACATCCGGTGCCAGGGTGACTTTTCGCAGATGTAGCGTCAGGATCTGGATGCGGCCGGCTCGATCAGGTCGGTCGACGAGGACCTGACGGTCGAAGCGACCTGCGCGCAACAGCGCGGGATCGAGCACTTCAGGCCTGTTGGTGGCAGCCAGCAGCACCACGCCGGTGCTGGAGTCGAAACCGTCGATCTCCGACAGCAGCTGGTTCAACGTCTGCTCCTTCTCGTCGTGGCCTCCGGCGGGGTATGCGCCGCGCGCGCGCCCCAAGGCGTCCAGCTCGTCGATGAAGACGATGGCCGGTGCTTTGGCGCGTGCCTGCTCAAACAGGTCACGCACGCGCGCCGCGCCGACGCCGACGAACATCTCAACGAACTCCGAGCCATTGATGGAGAAGAAGGGGACGCCTGCCTCGCCAGCGACTGCTTTGGCAAGCAGCGTCTTCCCCGTGCCAGGCGGCCCAACCAGCAGAATCCCCTTCGGGACGCGGGCTCCCAGCCGGCTGTAATCTTTGGGATTCTTCAGGAAGTTCACCACCTCCCTCAGCTCGTCCTTGGCCTCGTCTACGCCAGCCACGTCCTCAAAGGTTGTCTTCGTGTTCGTCTCTACGTATACCTTCGCCTTGCTCTTGCCGATCGAAAGGAACCCGCCGCCCAGACCTTGTTTCTCCGCGAAGCGACGGATCAGGAACATCCAGATGGCGAAGAAGACCACCGCGGGGACAACCCAAGACAGAACGTCTCGCAGCAGGGTGCTCTCGACCACGCGCGAATACTTCACGTTGTATTGATCGAGCTGGTTAGACAGTTCCGGCTCGACGCGCGTGGTCACGAAACGGGTGCGGCCATCGGGCAGGGCAGAGGTGAACTCCCCCTCCATCACCTTATCGCCGATGACCACCTCCTTGATCTTGCCTTCCTTCAAGTATTTGTGGAACTCACTGTAGGGCAGCGGCTCGGTCGTCCGCATCTCGGTCCACGTCGAATGGAGCCAGAACACGGCCATGATCGCCAGGACCCAATACCATAGGTGCACGAGGTTTTTGCGTTCCATGGAAACCTCCGGGAAACCTGCAGTGCCTTTTAATTGTGGGTCATGGAGCCGCACGTCAAGGGGCGTGAACGTCTGCCGTCCGTAGCGCCGGTGTGAGGTGGGGCTGAATGACCTGGAGCAGTTGCGCGAAGATCTTCGGACTTCCGGCCACGAGGTTGCCGCTGCGCATGAAGCGCTCGTTGCCCTCGAGGTCGCCCACGAGTCCACCGGCTTCCGTGATCATGAGGCAGCCGGCCGCCATGTCCCATTGGGCCAGCCCGATCTCCCAGAACCCGTCCAGCCTCCCGGCGGCCACGTTGGCCAAGTCGAGCGCCGCCGAGCCTGGACGACGAACGCCCGCGGTCTTGGTCATGAGCTCCTTGAGCATCGCGACGTAGGCGTCGAGGTGATCGAACATGCGGAACGGAAATCCAGTGCCGATGAGCGAGTCGATGAGCCTCTCCCGCCGGGACACGCGCAGCCGTTTGTCGTTGAGATAAGCGCCGCGCCCGCGCGAGGCGGTGTACAGGTCATTGCGGCATGGGTCGTAGATGACACCGTGCGTAATGACGCCCCTGTGCACCAGCGCGATGGACACGCTGTACTGCTGGAATCCGTGCAGGTAGTTGGTTGTGCCGTCGAGCGGATCGATCACCCAGATGTGCTCTGACTGACCGGACGCGCCGCTCTCTTCTGCTAGAATTGCGTGGTCCGGGTACGCCGTTTTCAGCGTGTCGATGATGGCCGCCTCGGCTGCCCGGTCCACCTCCGACACCAGGTCGTTCAAGCTCTTGTGCCGCACCGTCAACACGTCTAGGTTGCCGGCGGCTTGGTTGATGATGCGGCCTGCCCGGCGTGCCGCTTTCACCGCAATGTTGACCATCGGATGCAGAATCGCCATTTCGCGTTTCCCTGCGCATAAGCGTCGCTAGAGCGACGCGCGGATTCTACTCCATGCCTGACGTTTCCCTTCTGAACCGCGTGCGCATCGTCTTGTGCGGCACGAGCCATCCGGGCAACATCGGCGCCACCGCGCGCGCCATGAAGACCATGGGGCTGGCTTCGCTGTATCTCGTCAATCCGCAGCGCTTTCCGGACGCCGATGCGGTCGCGATGGCCTCGAGCGCCGCAGACGTGCTGGAGCGAGCCGTGGTCTGCCGCTCTATCGATGAGGCGCTTACGGGCACCGTGTTCGCTGCCGCATGCACCGCCCGCAACCGCGACCTGTCGCACACGGTGCTTACCGCGCGGGAAACCGGCGCGCGACTGGTTTGCGAGGCCGCGCACGGGCCGGTGGGCTTGGTGTTCGGGCCCGAGAAAACGGGGCTCACGGCCAAGGACGTGAGCCGCTGCGGCGCGATCGCGATGATCCCGACCAACCCCAACTACACATCGCTCAACCTCGCTGCGGCTGTGCAGATCTTCGCCTACGAACTGCGCCAATCGGTCGAGGTGGTGAGCTCTTACCCACAGGAGATTTACGAGCCGGCGAGCTATGAGGAAGTCGAATTGTTTTTCCGGCACCTAGAACAAACTCTCTATGACATCGCGTTCCTGGACCCCAAGCACCCTAAGCGCCTGATGCAACGCCTGCGTCGACTGTTCCAGCGCACACGACTGGAAAAGGAGGAGGTAAACATCCTGCGCGGCGTTCTCAGCGCTGCCCAAAAGCCACGCGCAGAACAATAGTTGACTAGCTTAGTCGGTAATTGTAAACTATTGTTTTTGCGTACACCGTAGGCTAACACCTCATGTTTGACCGCATCCGCGAGGACATTCGTTGCGTGTTCGAGCGCGACCCGGCCGCACGCACCACGTGGGAGGTGATCACTTGCTACCCGGGCGTTCATGCGCGGTTGCTCCACCGCCTGTCGCATTTCTTATGGCGTTGGAACCTCAAGTGGCTGGGACGATTCACTTCCCACATTGCCCGCTGGATCACGGGCATCGAGATCCACCCGGGTGCCGTGATCGGGCGGCGCTTCTTCATCGATCACGGCATGGGTGTGGTGATCGGCGAGACCGCTGAGATCGGCGACGACGTGACGCTCTACCATGGCGTTACGCTCGGCGGAACGACATGGCACCGGGGCAAGCGACACCCGACCTTAGGCAATGGCGTCGTTGCTGGAGCCGGGGCGAAAATGCTCGGTCCCATCCGCATCGGCGATCACGCCAAAATCGGTTCTAACGCAGTGGTCGTTAGGGACGTGCCGGCGGGCGCGACGGCGGTGGGCATCCCTGCCCGCGTCATCGACAACGGGCGTGATGAGGCGCGTGCCCGTATGGCAGAGGAGATCGGCTTCCCCGCCTATGGTGTCAGTGGCGATATGAATGATCCGATGATCAAGGCGATCCATAGCCTTCTGGATCATGTGGTTACAATCGATCAGCGCATCGAGCAGATCCTCGCCCGTCTGGAGCGAGCCGGGATTGAGTGCCGGGAAGCAGAGGTGAAATCCGATGCCTTCGACCCCAGTTACCTGAATCGAATTGTTGACTGAAACATTCGGGTATCGTATACTTGAGTGCAGTTATCAAGTATCGGCTCAGGAGTGAATTCCACGGTTCGCTAGGAGCAAGCCATGCGACTGACCACGAAGGGACGTTTTGCGGTGACCGCCATGATCGATCTTGCGATGCGCAACGGCGAGAGGCCGGTGACGCTGGCTGATATCTCAGAGCGGCAGAAGATCTCGCTGTCCTACCTCGAACAACTGTTCGGCAAGCTACGCCGGCGTACGCTGGTATCCAGCGTGCGCGGCCCCGGAGGTGGCTATCAGTTAGCCAAGAAGATGGAAGAGGTTTCCGTAGCCGACATCATCCGGGCGGTGGACGAACCGATGGACGCCACTCAATGTGGCGGCCGCGAGAACTGCAAGGACGAACGCAAGTGCCTCACTCACGACCTCTGGGCCAGCCTCAATGACAGGATCTTTGAGTATCTAAACTCGGTTACTTTGGCTCAGCTGGTGGAAAAGGCCCAGGCTGAAGCGGCTGAGACGAAGGTCATGCAGTTGAAAGACCAACGCGCACGCCGCGATCAGCCCGAGCCCGTGGTCTAGATCTTAATCGGCGACGGAGTCATAGCAGTGGCAATCAAACTGACTGAGAGTGCAGCCAGACAGATCCACAGATCGCTGGCGAGGCGCGGTAAAGGCGTCGGCCTGCGGCTGGGCGTGAAGCAGGTAGGCTGCTCGGGCCTCGCCTATACGTTCGACTACGCGGACGAGATCGGCGCTAACGATGCCTTGTTCGAGGCGTACGACGCGAAGGTCGTAGTGGATAAGGAAACGCTGAAATACCTCGACGGGGCCACCCTGGACTTCGCGCGCGACGGTCTCAAGGAGTCTTTCAAATTCGACAACCCCAACGCGAAGAACGAGTGCGGCTGTGGCGAGAGCTTCAGCGTCTGATCGATCGATGTTGACGCACACGTGCACCCCGGATGGCGCGTTGCGCACGACGAGTCACGAGCCATGAGCTCCACCGTCCTCCAGAATCTGGTCAACCAGCCCTACAGGCACGGTTTCGTGACCGACATCGAGGCTGATGTCGTCCCCAAAGGGCTGAACGAAGACGTGATCCGGCTCATCTCGAGGAAGAAGCACGAGCCCGATTGGCTCCTCGACTATCGCCTCCAATCCTACCGGCACTGGTTAACCATGCAGGAGCCGGTGTGGTCTAGCGTCCGCTATCCGAGGATCGATTTCCAGGACATCATTTACTTCTCCGCGCCCAAGGCCAAGAAGAAGCTGGCGTCTCTGGACGAGGTGGATCCAGAGCTGCTCCGCACCTTCGAAAGACTGGGCGTCCCGCTGCACGAGCAGAAAGCACTGGCTGGCGTCGCAGTGGATGTCATCTTCGACAGCGTTTCGGTTACCACGACGTACAAGCAGCGGTTGGCCGAGGTCGGCATCGTGTTCTGTTCCTTCTCCGAGGCGGTGCGCGATCATCCGGACCTCGTGCGCAAGTACCTCGGTTCCGTTGTGCCTCCAGGCGACAACTTCTATGCGGCGCTGAACTCCGCTGTGTTTACCGACGGCAGCTTCTGCTACATCCCGAGGGGCGTGCGCTGCCCAATGGAGCTGTCGAC
>DATJVW010000392.1:0-3185 GCA_035501675.1 Burkholderiales bacterium | reverse complement strand
CACCCCGCGACGCAATGCGCGCAGCAACGCATGCTGGATCTCGAGCAGCAACGGAAAGGTGTTCGCCACGTAAAGGTGAGAGCGAGCGGTCTCAATCAGCGCCAGATAGGCTTCGAGCGTGTGTGCATCGCGCAGCCCTCGGTGCACCACCACCCGCGCCGTGGCGGCGGCCGCCGGGGCAGGAACCTCGACGTCGAACGGCGAGCCGCCGGCATCGGTCCATGCCCCGAGGAACGAGTGTTCTAGTGCAGCTACGGCGGGCCCTTCGACGCGAGCGCCGGCGTCGAGCCACGGTACCGTGCGCCAGGGCACGGCGACCGTCAGGGGCACCTCTCCAAAACCGGTGTAGTACTCGTGCGACAGGTTGCGTCCGCCGACCAGTGCTAGCTTCCCATCCACGATGGCGAGCTTGCGGTGGTCGCGTTGCTTCAGTTCCTCCAGCGAGGGCGGATGAGTGATCGGTTTCGACACGCGAAGCTCCACACCCGGCCGGGACGAGAGCCGCTCCAGAAGTGGGTTGTGCAGGCCGAATGAGCCGTGCAGGCCATGCAGCGAATCGACGAGCACCCGTACGGTGACGCCGCGCGCCCCCGCCGCGGCCAAGGCCGCCTCGACCGGGCGTCCGACGTCATCATCGAGCGCCATATAGACCTGAAAGTGCACACGCTTCCGGCTGCCATTGATCGCCCCGAGGAGCCAAGTGCGTGCCTTCAGGTTGTCCAGCTCGACTTCGATTCGGTTGCCCTTGATCGGCTCGCCGCCCGTCGTAGCATTCAGCCGCTCCGCCAGTGACGCGCGGCCCCGCGCGGCCGTGGGCGCGGCGGGGAGCGCGGCGAGCTGCTCAGGGCGGAGGGCGGCGAGATCCTGCGTTGCCGGCTCGTGCACCCCCCGATAGACGATCGCAGCTATGGGGAATCCAGCGGCCCGCATGCGCGTCGCGACACGCGCCAGGCGCACGGCGTCCACGAGCTCAAACACGTCCGACGCATCTCCCTCGCCGAGCACGGTGCCGGCATCGATGACGTAGGGCGGAAGGCCGGCCGTGCGCAGCTTCGTGCGCAGCGATGCGCAACTATGGTCCCGGCGTACGCGTACCCCCACCGCGTCTGCCCAGGCGGCGCCAGCGATGAGCGGCAGTTGCTCCTTCTCGGTTTCGGCGTCGAATAGGATGATCGGCCGGGAACCCGCGCACAGGACCGCTACCCCGGTCTCCACCCGGGTTAGCGGATCCGCTGCCTCCTTTCCCGTCGTGCGAAACACGCCGAGGGAATTCCCCAGACCGGAGGGCAGCTCTACCTCTCCCTCCCGCGTGGTCGCGCGAGACACGATTTTGCCCTCACGCACGAACGCCACCTCCTGGTTGGCAATGGGAGTGCGTCGCCCGATACCTAGGGCATACTCCAGGCGCGCTTGAATGATCGCACCATCGTCCACGAGCTCGGGAACGTCGATGGCCCGTTGCCATTCGCTTGGCCCTGACTCAAGCGGGGGAAGAATGAGCAGGGCAGGCCCGGACTGGACGCCCAGCAGGATGATGGGTGGAAAGCGCGGGAGAACGACGAGATCGATGTCGGGCCGGGCCGGTGGGCCGAGCAACTCCCGCATCCGCCGGCCCTTGCTCAGATCGATCTCGGCGGTGATACCCAGGACTTCGTGCGTTTCGCCCGGGTTCTGGGGCGACAAGATTGGGCTGGACAGCATCACGGCTCGATCCGACGGCGACGCGTGCTCCTGCAGGAACTTCACCAGCGCCCGTTGTCCACGCGCGCTCAGTCCCACACACAGCAGGCGGATGCCCCCATCACCCGCCGATGCATCGAGGGGCGGTCGAACGACCAGCACCGATGCGGCAGTGCGCTTGCGGACCGCAGCAGCAAGCCCCACCAACGCGAGCGTCGCCGGAAAGCCAACGACGACGAGATCGATTGCCCCGGCGGTGACCGCATCTGACAGAGCATCCGCCGTCAGCTCGGGCGAAGGGGCCATCTCGACCACCGCCGCTGCCCGTTGCGCGGCCGCGCGTAGCTCTTCCTGCTGGCGCTCTTCTGCTTCGTTTAGATCGGTCGGGGCCCGCCACGCGAACGGGTGCGTGGGCCGGTGCGCGATGACAATGACCTGTGTGGCGGATGGGGCAAACCGGCGGATCGCATTGAAAGTCACGTGCGGATCCACTTCAAGCTCTGTGAGTACGAGAATGCGCTGGTAGTTCATAGGCTTTGACCCTGTTAAATGCAGATTCCATCATCGCCCGCATCCGGTTACGTGGTCGATCGTCGTGGCCTCGAAGCCGCCGGTCCGGGGATCGACCACAAGCGCCGCGGCGGATGCGAGGCTGTCATCGTTGAACTCATACAGGTTGAACCCGGCGCGGACCGACCTGTCGGGATGATCGAGGGCTGCTCCACTTGCGCCGATCACATCGAGCTTGCCGGGCGGCGTCGGGAGCTCACAGCGTACCCGCATATGCAGGTGACCGAAGAGGACGAGCCCCCGGGGGAGTCGCGCCAGAGAACGGCGCAACGCGGCCGCGTCCACAAGTCCGTCGCGCAACTGCTCGATTCGCGGCCGCGTGTCAACCGGGGGATGATGGATCAGCACAATCGGTGTCCGCCGCTGCACCTCGGGGTGTACGAGCACGGCTTCGAATGCCTCGAGTTGCGCATGACCGACGTATCCAGCGGCGATAAAAGGCGGCCGGGGCACACCGCTAGATAGCGCGACGATCGCCAGGCGTCCGCGCAACTTGACGCAGGGAAAGCGGCCCGCCGGAAGATCCTGGGCGAGGTGCGGAAGATCGCTCTGGAGGAACGCGTCGAAGTGATGGGGGAAACGCCTGCGGCGATGCGTCGACGGAAGATAGATGTCGTGGTTGCCCGGCACCACCGTCACTTCGGTCCGTCGCGCGGCCTCATTCAGCAATGCACGCGCCTCTTCGTACTCGTGTTCGAGGGAGAGATTGGTGATGTCGCCGGTGACGACGAGATGATCCGCCCGCGCGACGGCGGCCGAGAGCACCGCGAGCAGGTACTCGCGACGGTGCACGCGTCCACGTCGCAGGATCAGGTTGGCGTAGCCGGTGAGTCGCTTGTTGAAGATGATGTCGCGCCAGTGTGCGCCAGTCCTTGAGAGGACGTGCAGGTCCGAGATATGGGCGATGCGAACCAATAACACCTCACCTCAGACCA
>DATJVW010000391.1:0-7288 GCA_035501675.1 Burkholderiales bacterium | reverse complement strand
TCCCGGCGTGCGTTCGTGAAGACTATCGGAGCGGCGGCCGGCGTCGCAGCCATTACTCCGCACGTCGTTCTGGCGCAAGCCACTGTCAAGGGTCCAGTGGGGCCGCCGACGACGGTCAGCAGCCCGCCGCGCGATTTCGGCCCCGGCGCTGCCCCCACCACCTACTTCACGGATCCCGACATCCTCACCATCGAGCCCGAGTTCGACGGCTTGCGCCAGCCTAACGCGCCGATCCAGCGGCTTTGGACCGGCGCGTTATGGTCGGAAGGCCCGGCCTGGTGCGCAGAAGGGCGCTACCTGGTCTGGAGCGATATCCCCAACAACCGGCAGCTGCGCTGGTTGGAGGACGACGGGCGGGTCAGCGTATTTCGCATGCCGTCGAACAACAGCAACGGCAACACCTTCGACTTCCAGGGTCGCCAGCTCTCGTGCGAGCACCTGATGCGGCGCGTGGTCCGTTATGAGCTCGACGGCTCGGTGACGGTGATCGCGGACTCGTACAACGGGAAGCGGTTCAACTCGCCCAACGACATCGTGCCTCACCCGGACGGCAGCTACTGGTTCACCGACCCGCCCTACGGCGGACAGCTGTACGAAGGTGCGCCCGATGCGCCGGGCGGCGCGACCAACCCCCACGGCAAAATAAAGCAGCGCGTCGGTCAGGCCGCCGAAGTCGGCGGGCTGAAGCGGGAGCTGCCGACCAACTGCTACCGGGTCGACCCGAGCGGGAAGGTCGACCTCGTGGTCAGCGAGGACCAGGTTCCGGACCCGAACGGGATCCTGTTCTCCCCCGATTACAAGAAGCTATATGTCATCAGCACCGGCAAGGGGCCGGGCGACACCGGGCCGGGCGGCAAGGGCGATATGTTCGTGTTCGACGTCGGCAGCAACAACAAGCTCTCCAACCAGAAGCTGTTCTCCGACTTCATGGTCGACGGGATAAAGTGTGGGCCGGACGGCGCCCGCTGCGACGTCGAAGGCAACCTTTGGGTTTCCAGCAACGCCGGCCGCAACGTCGGTTACAGCGGCGTGACCGTCTGGAGTCCGCAGGGCAAACTCATCGGTCGCATCCGCCTGCCCGAGATCTGCGGCAATGTCTGCTTCGGCGGGCCCAAGCGCAACCGATTATTCATGGCCGCCAGCCAGTCCCTGTACGCGGTGTACGTGAGCACCCAAGGCGCTACTCCCGGCTGAGCCCTCGCGGTCCCGCACTCGCAGTGCGGGCGCCGTTTGGAAACGACCTACAGACCCGCAGCTGCCGTGCGGGTCTTTTTTTGCGCATTGCGGCTGGCGTAAGCCTATTGAAAGCAAACACCCCTTGTTGTACAAGGAGCGCTCTGCTACCGAACCCAACAGCGCGTTTTCTCGCAGGGGCCGCGGTTCCGCCTGGCGCAAGGTTTTATGCACTGTCCCGGCGACGCGGGCGCCGGTTCGTGGTGGAGGAGCCTCAAACTCAAGAACGCAAACGATAGAGGAGTAAGCCATGGAACGAGTACAACTGCATAAATTCATCGACTTGGCAAAGCCGCCGACGGAACAGCCCAAAGAGCCCAAGGGCATGAGCCGCCGAGATTTCCTGGCAGCGGTGGCCGGGACGGCGGCGCTCACCGGAATGGCGTCGGATGCCTTCGCGCGCAATTTCATCGACCAGTACGATGCCGATGGCCCCATCGCGCGCTACCCGAACGTGGACGTGATCGTGCTCGACAAGCGCTTCAAGTACAAGCTCGGCAATACGCCCATCGTGCGCCTGTACCGCGGCACCATGTGGGCCGAGGGGCCCGCCTGGAATGGGGTGGGCCGCTATCTATCCTGGAGCGACATCCCGAACAACGAGCAGCTGCGCTGGTTGGACGAAGACGGCAGCGTGCACAAGCAGTACCGCTATCCGTCTTTCAACTCCAACGGCAACATCTATGACTATTCAGGACGGCAAGTCGCATTCGAGCACTTCACGCGGCGCGTGGGGCGCTACGAACTGGACGGCAGCTACACGGTCCTGGCCGACAGTTACCAGGGCAAGGGCCTGAACGCCCCGAACGACGGTGCGGCGCATCCCGACGGCTGGTACCTGTTCACCGATCCTGGCTACGGCGGCTTGATGAACTACGAGGGAATGAGGCTGAACACCGGCTCGGTGCAGCCGGTCCAGAAGGAAGCGGTCTACCGCATCGACGCCCCGGGCAAGATCGAGATGGTGACCGACCAGCCCTGGAAGCCCAACGGGCTGTGCTTCTCGCCCGACTTCAAGAAGGTGTACATCGCCGACACGGGCAAATCGCATTATCCGGATGCGAAGAGCGTGATCTGGGTGTACGACGTCGACGGCAAGAAGCTCAAGAACGGCAAATTCTTCGCGGAGATGACCATGGGCGGCAAGACCGGCTTCGCCGACGGGATCCGCTGCGACGAGGACGGCAATGTCTGGGCCGCCATGGGCTGGGTGGGTGATGGCTATGACGGCGTGCACATCTTCTCGCCGGACGGCACCCGCATCGGTCAGATCCGCATGCCGGAAATCATCTCCAACCTCGCCTGGGGTGGCAAGTTCCGCCAACGTCTGTTCATGACGGGAAGCACGTCTCTGTACGCGGTTTACGTCGAAACCCGCGGCGGCCCGATCGGCGGCTAGAACGCGCGAGCGGTTCTGCAGGCCCCGCCCAGAAAACCGGGCGGGGTTTTGTTTCTGGGCGGACAGGACAGAAGCTGGGCTTACGGCGGCGCCGCGGTCACTTCACCGCGATCGATGATGAACAAGGCGTCCAACAGCTCCTTCGAATGAGACAAGTCGGACCCGGTCAGCAGAATGGAGAGCCCCTCCTGCTTTAGACCCGCGATGACCTCGGCCAGACGGCGGGCCAGCACCGGCGCCACGCCTTCGAACGGCTCGTCGAGCAGCAAGATCTTCGTCCCGCACATCAACGCGCGGGCCAGCGCCGCGAGCTTCTGCTGGCCGCCCGAGAGCAGCATGGCTTTGCGCTGCGCAAAAGCCTGGACCTCGGGAATCATCTCGTAGACCTTGGCGAGCCGTGCCTGGATTTCGGGCTGACCCGAGGCCCAGGCCGGCATCAGCACGTTTTCCTCGACGCTCAAATCGGGCACCAGGCGCCGGTCCTCGGGCATGTAACCGATCCCGCAGCGCGCGCGCATGTGGGTGGGCAGCGCGTCGAGCGTTGCCCCATCGAGGTGGATCGACCCGTTGCGCGGCGTGAGAATGCCCATGATGGAGCGCACCAATGTGGTCTTGCCCGCGCCGTTGCGGCCGATCAACCCCGCGAACTTGGCCGCGGGCAGCTCCATGTTGACGTTGCGCAGGATGCCGACCGGACCGATCGCGACGTCCAGGCCCTCAATGCGCAGCAGCGGAGGCATCCTTGCGTCCGGGGTGGATCTGCTCGCCGATGACGTAGCGGCGCACCTCCGCGTCTTTCAGCACCCTGTCCGGGTCGCCGTCGGCGATGATGCGGCCTTCATAGAAAGCCAGGATACGGTGCGTGTAGCGGTTAACGATGTCCATGTCATGCTCGACGAACAGCACCGTGACCCGTTCGGCCTGCAGCGCTCCCATGACCATGTCCATCAGCCTGAACTTCTCCTGCGCCGAGACGCCGCTGGTGGGCTCGTCCAGCAGCAGGAGCCGGGGCCCGCCCGCCACGGCCATAGCGATGTCCAGCACCTTGCGCACGCCTTCGGGAAGCAGACCCGCCGCCTGGGTGCGGTAGCCGCCGAGGTTGAAGCGCTCGATGAGCCGCTCGGCCTGAGCTCGCTCGGCTGCCTCGCCCGGAGCGTCGGGGCGGGCGCGCGTCGAGCGCGCGGCGACGCCCACGCCGATTGCCAGGTTCTCGTGCACCGACATCGTGTTGAACAGCTGCGGGATCTGGAACGAGCGGCCGATTCCCAGTTGAGCGATGCCGCGCGGCTGCATCCCGGTGACGTCGCGGCCTTCGTACAGGATCTGGCCCGAAGTGGGCGTCACGTACCCGGTGACCATGTTGATGAACGTGGTCTTGCCCGCGCCGTTGCTGCCGATCAGCCCGACCACACTGTCCTGTTCGATGTGCGCGTTGATGTCTGCCGCGGCCGTTACGGCGCCGAAGCTCTTGTTGAGGTTGCGGGCCTCGAGGATAGTCGCCACGTCAGGCTCCGCGGCGGGACAGGCGGAACATCGACCACAGCCCGCCGGGCAGGAACATGATCACCAGCAGCATGGTCACCCCCAGCGCCATTTGCCAGGTGTTCGGGAAGCGCTCCAGCGCGAAGGTGCGCACCGCTTCGAAAATGCTTGCGCCCAAGAAGGGTGCCAGCACGCTGCCGGTGCCGCTGAAGATGGCGATGAACACGAACTCTCCGGAAGTCGTCCAGTTGGCGGTCGTTTCCGGGTCCACGTGCCCGATGGTGGCGGCCATGAGCGCGCCGCCGACGCCAGCCAGCGCCGCGGCGATCACGTAGTTGAGGTGGATGACGCGGTGCACGGAGGCGCCCATGTACTCGACTCGCAGCTCGTTGTCGCGGACCGCGCCGGCGAGCCGGCCGAGATGGGAGTCGAGGTAGCGGTGCATCGCGGCTGCGCAGACGGCTGCGATCACCGCAGCAAACGCGTAGATTGCGTATCTCACCCAATGCCGTCCGAGCACGACACCGGCGAAGGTCTTGACCGACAGCCCGAAGCCGTCGGTGCTGCCGAGCACCGAGGTCTTCACCAGCAGCCCGTACAGGATCATGGAAAACGCCAGGCTCAGCATCGCAAAGAAAATGTCGCGGTACTTGGCCAGCAGCAGGCCCAGTACGAGCGCAACGAGCGCGGCGAGCAGCGCCCCCGCGATCGCCATCAGCAGCAGGTCCGAGATCCGGTAGAAGTGGTCCAGCGTGCCGGCGGCATAGGCCCCCAGGCAGTAGTAAAGCCCCTGGCCGAAGGACACCAGTCCGGTGCGCATCAGCAGGGCCATCCCCAGCACCACGATTCCGAGGTAAAGCGCCACGCTGACGAACGACAGCGCCCATTGCGGCAGAAACGGTCCGGCCGCCAGCAGCACCACGAGCGCGGCCCAGACCGTCGGTAGCGTGCGATCGCGCCCCATGTGTCAGGCGCCGAGCGCAAATTGGGTGCGCGGCTCGCACGGGCCGGTCATATCTTCCGCGCTTCCGGCGCGGCGAACAGCCCTTTGGGCCGCACGATCAGCACCAGCGCCATCACCACGTACACGCTGAACAGCTCCACCTCGGGCCGATAGTGCACGGCCGCCGAGCGCACCAGGCCCACGATCAGCGCGCCCAAGGCGGCGCCGCCCAGGCTCCCCAATCCGCCCACTACGACGATGGCGAAGGCGAGCACGATGACTTCCGCGCCGATGCCCGGCTGCACCGACGTGGTGGGCGCGGTGATCGCCCCGCCGAGCGCCGCGAGCATGGCCCCGGCCGTGAAAGTGACCAGGTAGACGCGCGAGACGTTGATCCCCAACGCCATGCTCATCTCGCGGTCATGGATCACTGCGCGCAGCATCTTGCCCTGCCGTGTCCGCTTCAGCACCAGCGCCAGCGCTGCGCCGGCCAGAATCGACACGGCCACCAACACGAAGCTGTAGACGGGATAGACGAGATGGCCCAACTGCAGGTTGCCGAGCAGGGCGTAGGGCGCCGCCACCAGGATCGGATCCACGCCGAACAGCAGCTTGGTGAAGTCTTCCAGGATCAGGAACAAGGCGTAGGTGACCAACACCAGCACGATCTCCTCGCGCCCATACATGAAGCGCAGCAAACCGCGCTCGATCAGCGGCCCGGCAATCAGCCCGACCACGAGCCCTGCCACGAGTAGCACGCCGTAACTGCCGACCGGGGCGTGGCCGTGCCCCAGCCAGGAGCCGGCGAAGGCGGCGGCCGTATATGCCCCCAGGGCGTACAGGCTGCCGTGCGCGACGTTGAGGATCTTCATCACGCCGTAGATCAGCGTCAGCCCGACGGCGATGATGAACATCCAGGAGGCGTACAGGATGCCGTCGATCACGACGGCCGGTAGCTGGTCCGTGGCTCTCTCCCCGGGATGAAGCGTTTCTTGATGACGCCTGGGATGTGCGGCGCGCAAAAAAAACCATCCAGCGATTGGGCTTCAACTGGACGTGTGGGCGAATCTAGCAGCTTGCTCTCGAGTTCTCAAGCGCACGCTCCGAGCAACCTGTCCATCATGTCCTGCGCCTGGCGCAAGTAGCCTCCGCCGAACAGATTGAGATGATTGAGGACGTGATACAGGTTGTAGAGGTCGCGCCGCTCGCGGTGGCCCGGCTCGAGCGGCCATGCCTCCTGGTAAGAGCGGTAGAACTCCGGGGCAAAGCCGCCGAACAGACAGGTCATGGCGAGGTCCGCTTCGCGGTCGCCGTAGTAGACCGCGGGGTCGAAGATCACCGGCTCCCCGCCGACGTTCATCGCTGCGTTGCCTGCCCAGAGATCGCCGTGCAGCAGCGAGGCGGCGGGCCGGTAACCCCTGAACCACTGCGCCAACTCCTCCAGCAGGCGCTCGCCTTTGTGCTGAAGTGCCTCGCGGTATCCGTTGCGCGCCGCCAAGCCGAGCTGGTACCCGAGCCGGTGGCGGCGCCAGAACTCGGTCCATTCGGACTCGTGCTGGTTGACCTGCGGCGTGGCCCCGATCGTATTGTCGCGTACCCAGCCGAAGCGCGGCCGGGTGACGCGATGCATCGCCGCCAGCCGCTCGCCGAGGGCCGCCATTGCGCGCGGTCCGGCTGCCGATAGGGGCAAATACTCGAGCACCAGCCAAGCCTGGGTGTCGTCGTGCCCGACGCAGACCGGACGCGGCACGCGCACGGTAGCGGTGATGGCGATTTCTTCCAGCCCCGCGGCCTCGGCCTCGAACGTGGAGAGCGCCGAGCCAGCGTTGAGTTTCGCGAAGAAGTTGCGCCCGCCGCCTTGAAGGTGGAAAGCCCGATTGATGCATCCGCCGCCAACCTGGCGCGCCTGGCTGATTTTGAATGGTCGCCCGGTGGCACGCCCGATGGAGGCGGCCACCGCGTCCCAGGCGCGGCCGACCATGGGAGCGCTTACCGCGACAGCTCGTTTCGCGCGCGGGCGATCGCCGCGCGCACTTGGTCCGGGGCCGTCCCGCCGACGTGGTCTCGGGCCCGCAGCGAGCCTTCCAGGGTCAGCACTTCGAACACGTCGCCCTCGATCAGGGGCGAGAAGCGCCGCAGCTCGTCGAGCGGCAGGACGGCGAGATCGACCCGCTGGTCTAACGCGAAACGCACGGCCTGCGCGACGACCTCGTGCGCGTCACGGAACGGGA
>DATJVW010000390.1:0-17606 GCA_035501675.1 Burkholderiales bacterium | reverse complement strand
GTTTCGCCGCGCCGAGCAAGATAGGGCCGATGGTGAGGCCTTCCCCGCCAGTCATCTTGAGCAGGTTGAAGGAGATGTTGGCGGCGTCGAGGTTGGGCATGATCAGCAGGTTGGCTTCTCCCTTGAGCCGCGAGTCGGGCTGCACGCGGTTGCGGATCTCCTCCGACAGGGCGGCGTCGCCGTGCATTTCTCCGTCGACCTCGAGATCGGGGGCACGCTTCTGAATCAGCTCCAGCGCGCGGCTCATCTTCAGCGCGGAGGCCGAGTCGTCGGTGCCGAAGTTCGAGTGGGACAATAGCGCGACTCTGGGGGTCAGTCCGAACTGACGCACCTCCGCGGCCGCCATCACGGTCATCTCCGCGAGCTGCTCCGCCGTCGGATCCTCGTTCACGTAGGTGTCGCAGATGAACAGCGTGCGCCTGGGCAGCAGCAGCACGTTCATGGCGGCGAAGATCGAGGCGCCCCGCTCTCGCCCGATGACGTTGGCGACGTGGCGCAGGTGGTCCTTGTGCCGGCCGAAGGTACCGCACAGCATGGCGTCGGCGTCGCCCCGGTGGAGCAGCATCGCGCCGATCAGAGTGGTCGACTGGCGCACGTTGACCCGCGCGTCGTCCGGTGAAACGCCCCTGCGCTTCATGATCCGGTAGTACTCGGTCCACACCTCCCGATAGCGCGGATCGCTCTCCGGGTTGACGATCTCGAACTCCCGCCCCGGCTCGATGCGCAAGCCGTACTTCTTCAGTCGCATCTCCACCACCTCGGGGCGACCGATGAGGATCGGCTTCGCCAGCTTCTCGTCGACGATCACCTGCACGGCGCGCAGCACGCGCTCGTCTTCCCCCTCGGCGAAGACGACGCGGCGCGGGTGCTGCTTGGCCAGCGCGAACACCGGCTTCATCGCGAGGCCGGAGTGGTACACGAACTGCGTCAACCGGTCGCGGTAGGCGTCGAGATCGGCGATGGGCCGCGTCGCCACGCCGACGTCCATCGCAGCCTTTGCCACGGCGGGGGCGATCTTGATGATCAGCCGCGGATCGAAAGGCTTGGGGATGATGTACTCGGGGCCGAAGCTGAGCTCCTCGCCCTCGTAGGCCAGCGCCACCACGTCGGATTGCTCGGCCTGCGCGAGCTCGGCGATGGCCTTCACACAGGCGAGCTTCATCTCGTCCGTGATGCGCGTGGCGCCCACGTCCAGCGCCCCGCGGAAGATGAAGGGGAAGCACAAGACGTTGTTGACCTGGTTGGGATAGTCCGAGCGCCCGGTGGCGATGATCGAGTCCGGTCGAACGGCCTTTGCCTCCTCGGGCATGATCTCCGGCGTGGGATTGGCCAGCGCCAGGATGAGCGGCCGGTCGGCCATCTTCTTGATCGCGTCCGCCTTGAGGGCACCGGCCGTCGACAAGCCCAGGAAAACGTCTGCGCCGGGCATCGCATCGGCGAGCGTGCGCGCTTCGGTCTTCCGCGCGTAACGGGCCTTGTTCGGCTCCATGTTCGGTTCGCGGCCCTGATAGATCACGCCCTTGCTGTCGCACACGGAGACGTTCTCGCGGTTCAAGCCCAGCCGCACCAGCAGATCGAGGCAGGCGATGGCGGAAGCCCCGGCGCCGGAGCAGACCAGTTTGATCTTGTCGATCTGCTTCCCGACAACTTTCAGGCCGTTGGTCACGGCCGCGCCGACGATGATCGCGGTCCCATGCTGGTCGTCGTGGAACACCGGGATCTGCAGCCGCTCGCGCAGCTTCTGCTCGACGTAGAAGCACTCGGGCGCCTTGATGTCCTCCAGGTTGATGCCGCCCAGCGTGGGTTCCAGCGCGGCGATGATGTCCACCAGCTTGGCGGGGTCGTGCTCGTTCAGCTCGATGTCGAATACATCGATGCCGGCGAACTTCTTGAACAGGCAACCCTTGCCTTCCATCACCGGCTTGCCGGCCAGGGGCCCGATGTTGCCCAGCCCGAGCACGGCCGTGCCATTGGTGATCACGCCCACCAGATTAGCGCGGGAGGTGAGCTCTGCCGCCAGCGCGGGTTGCGCCTCGATCGCCTTGCACGCGTACGCCACGCCTGGTGAGTAGGCTAGCGCGAGGTCGCGCTGGTTGATGAGCCCTTTAGTCGGAACGACCGAGATCTTTCCCGGCGTGGGCAGCCGGTGATACTCCAGTGCAGCGGTCTTGAGCTCCTCTTCCATTCTGTCTGCTCCTCCAGGTTTTCATCTGCGCCGGCCGCTCTTCGGGCCGTGCGGCGAAGCGCCACTCTAAAGCTTTCGGGCCGTTGGTTCCAGGTGATGTCCCCGGACTACGCTGCGCTGCGTCCAGGCTACAGGGGTTTCGGGCCGTTGACTTCGCTCGTAGCCCGGGTGGAGCGCAGCGCAACCCGGGGTGGGCGATGTCCCAGGAAGACGAATGCGCTCATGGAGGCAAAAGAACAACGTGCCGGCCTCACGGCAGCGCGAAAACGGTCAGCGTCATCGAGCCCGGCTGCGCCTGCCAGAACCCTGCAGCCATGCCGGATACGACGGCCACGTATTGCTTGCCGTTGACCGCATAGCTGATCACACCGCCCACGATGGAACCGCCGCCGTTGAAGCGGTAGACGACATTGCCGTTGCGCGCGTCTATCGCGAGGAAGTCCCCCGTGAGCTCACCGGTGAACAGCATGTCGCCGGAGGTCGCCGTGACCGCAGCGAGCATGGGGCGGCTCGAGTGGTATTTCCACACCACCGCGCCGGTCGATGCTTTGACCGCAGTGAGCCAACCGCGCGATTGTTGCACCGGGTCCCAGGTGAACGAACCGCCGAGGAACTGTTGGCCAGCGATGAACCGCAGCTCGTCGCCCTTCTTGAACACGCCGCACCAGTCGACCGTCGGCACGACGATCAGGTCGAGCGTCGGGCTGTAGGCAGGCACACTCCATTCCACGCCGCCGGCCATGCCGGGGCAAGTGTAGACGCCCTCCTCGGTCAGATCGAGCTCGGTGTTTGTTCGCGTGGTCACGGGCACCGAATACAGCACCTCGCGCGTTTCGCGGTCCACTACGCGTAACAGCCCGTCCTTTGCCCCCACGGTCACGACGTCCCGCTTGACGCCGCCAAACGGCACCGTGAACAGCGGACTGGTGACCGGCACATCCCAGTCGTGGGTATCGTGCGGCACCGCCTGCATGAACCAGTTCAGCTTGCCGGTGCGCGCGTCCAGCACCGCCATCGAACCGGTATAGAGATTGGTTCCCGGCCGCTGCGCGGCGAAGAAATCGGGTGCGGGGTTGCCGACTGCAACGTAGATGAGGCCTCTGCCGGCATCCAGCGAAGGCGTGGTCCAAATTCCACCGCCTCCCTTGAGCCGCGCGTCGGTCCCACCCCAGGTCTCGGCGCCGGGCTCGCCGTCGTCGGGAATCGTGTTGAACTTCCACACCGGCTGCCCGTCGGACAGACGGAAGGCACCTATCCATCCCTTTACGCCATACTCGGAGCCCGATGGGCCGATGATGACCAGGTCTTCGTAGATCAGCGGACTGATGCTCAGCGCCTCGAATCGCTCCGAGTCTGCGGCCTTGACCTCCCACAAGAGCTTGCCGGTCTCGGCGTCCAGCGCTAGAAGATAGCCATCCTGTGTGCCGCGCACGGCGACGCCATCCTTGATGGCCACCCCGCGGTTCTTGATCGAAGAGTTTCCGTCCTTGGCCTTCGGCTTCCAGTCGTGCCGCCATTTCACCTTGCAGGTCGTCGGGTCCAGTGCGAACGTGGAAAGAAGGGTGGTGACGTACATCACGCCCCGGTACACCAGGGGATTGTTCAGGGCGCGATTCAGGTCCGCTCCCTGAAACAGGCACACCGGGCGCAAGGACGCGGCGTTGGCCGGCGTGATCTGCTTCAAGTCGACGAAACGCACGCCGGCGTAGTCGTGGTTGGGCAGCAGCCATTCGGTGCTGCGGAACGCCTGATTCAACTCTTCCTGAGTGGGGCCCGGCTGCGAATGCGCGAGAGTGCAGGCAGTCGCCAGGATTCCGCTTGCTGCAAACACAATACAAGACCGTTTCATCTCTTCTCCCGTTGTCGGCATTTTTCCAGAACGCGCTCAGCGTGGCTGCAGCGTAACGCCCTTCATCGCCGCGGGGCTGGGAACCAACTCCGCGGCGCCCGCCGGATAGCCGTTGACCTTGAGAACGTACGCGACCACGTCCGCATACTGCGCTTTGCTGAGCGAGCCCGGAGCGTTGTTGGGCATCAGGCTGCGGATGATGAAATACAGGTCGTCCAGCGTGTGCCGGCCATCTTCCCAGCGCGCGCGAAACGGGGCTCCGGTCAGCGGTGCCGCCGGATTGCCCTCGAGCCTCGCGCCGTGACAGACCGCGCAGTACTCCTGGTATAGACCTTCCCCTCGGGCAGCCTGCGCTTCAGTGTAGAGGCCGTTCGCGCTCTCCTCTGCGCCGACGGCCTGCCACACGAGCCAGGCAAGGCAAGCTACCACACCGCAGCCGGCTCGCCATACGCCGATACGGGTCGGATTGCGGGTCGAATCCATGGCAATCGTATTCTAGGCACCATTGCCGTGGGATGCCCGACGCTCAACGGTCGCTCTCCACGGGCGACGGGTCCAGCGACGGTGGGACCTCGGTGCGCTGTCATTCGGCTGCAATGGTGGGACTCAATGATACGGTTGCCCAACGTCGAGGAGACTCTGCCATGGCCCTGAGAAAAATCGCTGATATACCGCCAAGCGACCCGCTGGTTCCCGAGAGGGGGAAAAAAGAGGCCTGCCGCAAGACAGGCCTAATCGCTCAGGGAGGTGTGAAGAAATCGGGTCGGTTGGCTCGGGCCGCTTACTTGGCGATGCGGTTGCAGCGGACTTGGTCGTCGACCAACATGCACTGAGAATCGCCAACCTTGAACTGGGCGACGGTCTTACCGTCTTCCATGGCGACCTGGATCGGGCTTTGATCAGCGTAGGCGGGCGCGGCAACGGCCAGGAGGGCTCCGATCAGCAGGCTGGTGAGGGTCTTGGTCGTCATGGTCTGGGTCCGTCCGTAAAGCGCTTTCTGTTCTAGTCACTTTACGGTTCCGGCCCTCTTGACTCGCTGACGCATTACCGGCGCAGGTGTGAGAAATTCACACGGCGGAGGGGGATACCCCTGGACTACGCGTCGCTCCGTCCAGGCTACAGAGGCTCTCGACATCGTTGCGGAGACCTTGTAGCCCGGGTAAAGCGCAGCGCAACCCGGGGCCGCGCGTTGTCCCTGGACTACGCGTCGCTCCGTCCAGGCTACAGAGGCTCGACATCGTTGCGGAGACCTTGTAGCCCGGGTGAAGCGCAGCGCAACCCGGGCCCGCCCGTTGTCCCTGGACTGCGCTTCGCTCCGTCCAGGCTACAGAGGCTCGAGATCGTTGCGGAGACCTTGTAGCCCGGGTGAAGCGCAGCGCAACCCGGGGCCGCGCGTTGTCCCTGGACTGCGCTTCGCTCCGTCCAGGCTACAAGACTCCCGGGTGGAGGCGGCCGGCTAATCCGCCAGCAGCGCTTCGCGCTCCGGCGCGGGCCGCTCGACCAGCGCCGTCTTCATGGCGTCGTCCACCGTCTCCAGGAAAACGAACTGGAGCCTGCGGCGCGCCTCGTCGGGAACGTCCTGCAGGTCCTTCTGGTTGCGCCGGGGAAGCATCACCGTGGTGATCCCCGCGCGCATGGCCGCCAGGACTTTTTCCTTGATCCCCCCTATGGGCAGGACCAATCCGCGCAGACTGATCTCGCCGGTCATCGCGGTATCGCTGCGAACCGCGCGGTTCGAGAGCAGCGAGGCGAGAGCCATGAACATGGCCACGCCGGCGCTCGGCCCGTCCTTCGGGATCGCACCGGCCGGCACGTGCACGTGGATGTCGGATTTCTCCAGCGTCACCGCGTCGATGCCAAGCCCCTCGGCGCGCGATTTGACCAGGGTCAGGGCGGCCTGCGCGCTCTCCTTCATCACGTCGCCCAACTGACCGGTGAGGATCAGCTTGCCGTTGCCCGGCGTGCGGCTCGCCTCGATAAACAAGATGTCGCCGCCCACCGGCGTCCACGCCAGCCCAGTGGCAACACCGGGAACACTCGTACGCTGCGCCAATTCGCCCTCGAATCGCGACGGGCCGAGGATCTCCTGCAAGTCCGCTTTGTCGACGCGCACCTTGTCCACGTTGCCTTCGGCGATCTTCACCGCCGCGCTGCGGACGATACCTCCGATCTCCCGCTCGAGGTTGCGCACGCCGGCTTCCCGGGTGTAATCGTGGATCACGCTCTGGATCGCCTCATCGGTGATCTCGAGCCTCTCCGGCGAAAGCCCGTTGCGTTCGAGCTGGCGCTTGACCAGATACTTCTTCGCGATCTGCAGCTTCTCCTCTTCGGTGTAGCCCGGGAGCTGGATCACCTCCATGCGGTCGCGCAGCGGCCCGGGGATCGTGTCGAGCACGTTCGCGGTGGTGATGAAGGTCACGCGCGACAGGTCGAACGGCACCCCGAGATAAGCGTCGCGGAAGGTGGAGTTCTGTTCCGGGTCGAGCACCTCGAGCAACGCCGAAGACGGGTCGCCGTGAAAGCCCTGTCCGAGCTTGTCGATCTCGTCGAGCATCATGACGCAGTCGCGGCTGCCGGCCTTCTTGATGGCCTGGATGATGTTGCCCGGCAACGCGCCAACGTACGTGCGGCGGTGACCGCGGATCTCGGCCTCGTCGTGCACGCCACCCAGCGCCACACGAACAAACTTGCGCCCCAGCGCCTTCGCGATGCTCTGGCCGAGCGAAGTCTTGCCTACGCCCGGCGGCCCGACGAAACAGAGGATGGGGCTGTGCCCACCCGGGTTGAGCTTGCGCACGGCGAGAAACTCGAGGATGCGCTTCTTGATCTTGTCGAGGCCGAAGTGGTCCTCATCGAGGATGCGGCGCGCCTCGGTCAGATCGATCTTCTCCTCGGTCTCGATTTTCCAGGGCAGCTCGACAAACCAGTCGACATAGGTCCGCGCCATCGAGTATTCGGCCGACTGCTCGGACATGCGCGCCAGGCGCTTGAGCTCCTTGCGGACGTGCGCCTCGACCTCTTCGGGCATGCCGGCCGCGGCGACGGCTTTCTCCAGCTCGGCGATCTCCGCGCCGCTGCCCTCCTCGCCTTCGCCCAGCTCCTTCTGGATGGTCTTCATCTGCTCGCGCAGCACGAACTCGCGCTGGCGCTGGTCGACGCTGGCCTTGGTGCGCTCGTCGATCTCCTTCGAAATCTTCAGCACCTCGATGCGGCTCGCGAGCAACTCCAGCACCCGGTCCAGGCGCTTCTCGACGTTGAAGGTCTCGAGGATCTGCTGCTTTTCTGCGGGCTTGATGTCCATGAAGCCGGCGACCATGTCCGCCAGCGCGCCCGGCGAATGGATGCCCTGGACGGCACTCACCAGCTCCTGCGGCGTCTGCGGCAGGAGCTCGAGCGCCTCGGCCGCGCGCCTCTTGAGCTGGATGAAGCGCGCTTCGATGTCTTGGCTCGCTTGCGAACCGTCGGCGATGCGCTCGACGCGGGCCACCAGGAACGGATAGCCGGGAAGGAACTCCCGCACGACGAAGCGCTCCTGTCCCTGGCAGATGAGGTGATGTCCGCCGTCGGGCGTCGTCACGTAGCGCAGGACCTGGGCGACGGTGCCCGCCCGGTGCACATCATCGGGTCCGGGGCTGTCGTTGGAAGGGTCGCGCTGCAACAGCAGGCCGACCGGGCGCTCGCCGCGCACGGCCTGCTGGGCCGCTGCGATCGAGCTTTCACGCCCGATGTTGAGCGGCAGGATCATGCCGGGGAACAAGACCATGTTGCGCACCGGGACGACGATCAGCGCATCGTCCGGGATCGCCAGCACGGGGCCGGCGCCCTGAGACGAAGGGGATGCGGCCGCTGACGATTCCGGCTGACCTTGTTTGCGTTCCATTTCCATGCTCATCGAGACTCTCCTCACGCCACGCGGCGCAGGCCGATCACCAGACAACCATTCTCGAAACGTTGCTCGCGCAGTTCGAAATGCCCCGAAGGGATGGTTATGCGCCTCTCGAACCGGCCGTAGGGGATCTCCAGGCGTCGGATCGCACCCGGATATGATTTGGCCGGCATCGGCCGCTCGCCTTGGACGACCAGCTTGTCGCCCTCGATTGCCGCGCGCACGCGCTGCGGAGATACGCCCGGCAACGCGACCAGGATCCAGTAGTCGCCGTCCGTCTCGATCGCATCGACGGGCGGCTCCCAGCACGGGACACTGGCCTGCGGCAGGCCCGGCTCGAAAAAGTGCCGCTGCAGCCGTTCGGTCTGCTCCAGCAGCTCGAGCGCTCGCGCCCACATCCAGCCAAAGGAATCTCGTTCTCTCATGTTCTACCCTCCGGCCCGGGGTCGAATGGCCTCGATCGAGCCGCTATTGGGGCGATATCGGGGCCGTTGCGGGCATTTCAATGCCCGCCAGGAACAAGGGCCTGTACAGGTTCAGTCCGGGATGACGGCCGTGGCTTCGATCTCGACCTTGGCCTGGTCCTCCACCAGGGCGCTGACCTGAACCGCGGTCATCACCGGATAGTGAGCACCGATGACCTGGCGGTATACCACCCCGATCGAAGGGTAAGCCGCGATGTACTCGCGCTTGTCGGTCACGTACCAAGTCATGCGAGCGATGTGCTCGGGCCGGGCGCCGGCTTGCGCGAGCACCGCAACGACGTTCTCGAGCGCTTGACGCACCTGCCCGGTCAGGTCGCTGGTCTGAAAGCGGCACTGTGCGTCCCAGCCGATCTGGCCCGCGACGAACACCAGCCTGCCGCGCGCCAGAACACCGTTGGAGTAACCGCGCGGGCGCGCCCAGCCGGGAGGTTGAAGGATTTGCATGGGGTTGTATCCGGTTAGAGTGGGACATCACGAAGACGGCTCGCGCAGCCTGAACCGCTGCAGTTTGCCGGTTTCGGTGCGGGGCAGCGCATCGCGAAACTCAACCGCCCTCGGGTACTTATAGGGCGCGATGCTCTGCTTGACGAACTCCTGCAGACCGCGGGCCATCTCCGGCCCCGGTGCGTAGTCCTTCTTGAGGACCACGAAGGCCTTGACGATCTGCCCGCGCTCCTCGTCGGGCGCGCCCACCACGCCGCACTCGGCCACCGCAGGATGCAGCAGCAGAGCGGACTCTACCTCCGGCCCGGCGATGTTGTAACCGGAGGAGATGATCATGTCGTCGGTGCGCGCCTGGTACCAGTAGTACCCGTCGTGGTCCACCAGATAGGCGTCGCCGGTGAGGTTCCAGCCGTTGTGGACGTAGTTCTTCTGCCGCTCGTCGGCGAGATAGCGGCAGCCGGTGGGACCCTTCACCGCGAGCCGTCCCACCACTCCCGGGGGCGACGGATCTCCGTGCTCGTCGAGCACACAGGCGCGATACCCCGGTATAGGCCTGCCGGTGGCGCCAGGCCGAATATCCTCTCCCGCCGCCGAGATGAAGATGTGCAGCATCTCGGTGGCGCCGATGCCGTCGATGAGCTGGATCCCGGTTTCCTTTTCCCACGATTGACGCGTGGGCAACGGCAGCGGCTCGCCCGCGGACACGCATTTCTGCAGGCTCGCGATGTCGTAGTCGAAGGCCACAGCCGCCATCTGACGGTAAAAGGTGGGCGCAGTGAAGCAGATGGTCGGGCGGTACTGCTCGATGGCGGAAAGCAACGCGGTCGGCGTGAGTTTCTCCAGCAGCAGCGTCGAGGCGCCGAAGCGCATGGGGAACACCAGCAGCCCGCCCAGCCCGAAGGTGAAGGCGAGCGGCGGCGTGCCGCAAAAGACGTCGTCGGGCCCCGGGCGCAGACAGGAGCGCGGGAAGCAATCGCAGATCGCCATCACATCGCGATGAAAGTGCATGGTGCCCTTGGGCACGCCCGTGGTTCCGGAGGTGAAGGCGATGATGCACACGTCGTCCGCCGCGGTCTTCACGGCCGGGAACCGGGCGGGCTTGCCGGCCGCGAGAGTGTCCAGTGCGCCGACCGCATCGGTGTTGAAATAAAGCGTGGCCGCCAGGCGCGGGCTCTGGGCGCGGGCGAGCTCCATTTCATCCTTCAGATTCGCGTCGCACAGCGCGGCGTTGCACTGCGCCTTGTCGATGACCGGCTTGAGCTCCTTGGCACGCAACAGCGGCATAGTCGCCACCGCGATGCAGCCGGCCTTCACCACCGCCAGCCAGCAGGCCGCCATCATGGGATTGTTCGCCCCGCGCAGCAGCACGCGGTTGCCCGGCACCAGTCCGAGATCTTCGCGCAGCACATGCGCAATGCGATTCACCAGCGTGAGCAGCGCGCGGTACGTGAGCGCGCCGGCCGGCGAACGGATCGCGGCGCGCTCCCCATGACCCGCCGCCACCATCCTATCGAGCAACTCGACCACGCAGTTCAACCGGGCCGGATAGCGCACCTCCGGGGTGTCGAAGACGAGCTCGGGCCACTGGCCGCGCGGCGGCAGGTTGTCGCGCGCGAAGCTGTCGACGTGCGCGGTGTAGGGGCGGGCTCGCGTCTTCACGTAAGGCCCTTCAGCGCCTCCCGCGCGATGATCGGTTTGCGCAGGTCGCTCGTACGCTTCCTCTTCCTCGATGGTAGAGGGCGGGGGTGAGGGTGAATGAGGATTTTGCACACCATACTATTTGCGAATCGCTCTCCAGCTCTCTTCACTCCGGCCCTCTCCCGCAGGGGGGAGGGAGCCTACGCGGCAATCACTCATGGATCCCCGCCAACGCCTCGTGCGCCCGCTCCACCACCCGATCGACGAACGTCTCGTCGTGGTACACGCCGAATCCAAAGCGGAGCCGATCTCGACGCCGGTCGACGCTCACGTGGTGAGCGCTCAGCGCCGCTTCAGCCTGGCTCGCCCACGGCAGCGCGAAGGTCAGGAAATTGCCCCGCGGCGCGCCTGCCGGCGGGACCAGCCGGCCCAGCGGGAGCGCGGGAACGGGGTCGCGCGAAAGGGCGTCGAGGAAGCGGCGTTGCAGGCGCTGGACGTGCGCGTGGATGGCGGCGAAATCCAGGCCGAGCTCGGCCAGCCAGCGCATGACGGCGTTGAAGCGGTATAACCCCGACGGATCGAACGTAGCGCCCAAGAAGCGCATGCCACCGGCTCCGAAGCCCACCGGCCCTTCCTGCGCAGACCCCAACCCCTGGAAATCGGCGAACCAGCCGGTGGCCAGCGGACGGGGCTCGGTGTGCGGCGGAACAGCCAGGAAGCACGCGCCCTCCCCCGCCATCGCGTACTTGTAGCCTCCGGCCAAGTAGAACGCGCGCTCGGCAATGGCGGCGAGATCGACCGGCAGTGCAGCGAACGCGTGATACCCATCGATCACCACCATCGCCTCGCCGGGACACGCGCGCACGATGCGCTCCAAGTCGGCCACCCGAAAGCCGGAATCGAAGAACACCTGGGACAGCCACACGAGGTCGCACGAATCGCTCAGGCGCGCACAGAACCGGTCGACGAAGCTCTCATAGGGCTCCGCGGCGATGCGAATCACCTGCAGCAGGCCGGTCTCCTCCAGCCTGCGCGTCTGGCGTTCGAAGCTGTGGAACTCGTGCGCCGTCGTCAGCACCCGCTGCGAGCGGCGCCAGTCGAGGCAGGAGTAGAGTCGAACCACGAACTCGTGTGTGTTCGGCGCGAACGCGATCTGCTCTGCGCGCGGCAGATGCAGGTGACGCGCCACATGTCCCTGGGCCTCCGGCAGCACCTCACCGAAGATTTTGTCCCACTTGCGGTCGGTCAGGCGGACCGCGTCGTCCCAATAAGCCAGGTGCGCCGCACGGGTCACGTCGGGCCACGGATGATGGCTGTGCGCGGTGCAATGCAGCCAGTCGGCGCTGGACCGGAAGAACCCGCTGAAGTGCGCGCGCAGCTCAATCATGCCAGTGGAAGCCCAGTTCCCGCTGCAGCGCCTCGGGCAGAACCGGCAGCATGGAGCGCGGAACCAGATAGGTGGAGAGGTTGAAGTAATCGGTGAAGATGCGGTGCGCTTCCACGGTGCGCTGCAGGTACTCCTGCCCGGAAGAACCGCCGGTGCCGATCTTGCTGCCGATCATCCGATTCACCATGAGCGCGTGGCGGTAGCGCCACAGGCTCAAGTCTTCGTCGATCGCCACCAACGCCGTCAGGACCCGGAACGGGGTATGAAACATCGGCTCGTCGCGGTACAGATGGATCATCAGCGCCGACACGAAAGCCGCGTACGACAGGCGCCGCTGCCCCCCGTCGACCAGGGCTTGATAGCGCGTGGCGTCGAACACCGTCTCGAAGTTCTCGCGCGTCTTGTCGAGCTCGCCCAACTGGATGGTCTTGGCCTGGGCGGACAGCATTGCGTTGTGTTCGATGGCGGCACGGTCCTTGGCCAGCATCGCCTGCACATTGTGCCGGTAGGCCTGCCAGAAGTCGTAGTCGCGGAAGCGCAGGAATGGCATGCGTGCGAGCCACTGCTCGATCAGCGAAAACAGGCTGGGCCGGTTTTCCATCGCTTTCACCCGGCGCCGTGCGTCGGATGGCAAAGCCGATTCGTAGGACATCGCGTTGTAGCCGACGCGCCGGGTGCGCTGCAGCCCGAGGCGGTTCTCGATGTGGCGAAACTGCACGCTTTGGAAGCCCGACGAGGGCGCCAGCAGGTCGCGGAAATCGAGAAAATCCAGCGGCGTCATGCTCTCCAGGATCCCGATCTGCTCGACCAGCACTCTCTGGATGGCCGCGATCCGCTCCAGGTAGCGCAGCACCTGCCCCAGCTCGCGCTCCGGCACCACCGGCTGGCCCATGATGGCGAGCACCGCATCGAGCTCGTGCAGGATCTGCTTGAACCACAGCTCGTAGGTCTGATGCGTGATGATGAACAGCATCTCGTCGTGCGCCGGCTTGCGCACCTTGACGCTCTGCAACTGCTGGCAGTCGAGCAGGGTATCCAGCCGCAGGTAGCTGCTGTAGGTGATCGAGGCGGGCGGCGACGCGGCGCGGGGCATGGCTCAGTCGCCCTCGAACGCCGGCTTGCGCTTTGCCACGAAGGCGCGGTAGGCGCGCTTGAAGTCCTCGGTCTGCATGCAGATCGCCTGCGCCTGAGCTTCCGCTTCGATCGCTTCGTCCACGCCCATGTTCCATTCCTGATGCAGGCACTTCTTGGTCACGGCGTGCGCGAAGCTGGGGCCGCCGGCGAGCCCCGCCGCTAGCGCCTGAGCCTCGGACAACAGCGTCTGGGGCGGGCACTGTCGATTGAAGAAGCCCCACTGCAAGGCCTCCTCCCCGCTCATGGAGCGCCCGGTGAACAGCAGCTCGGAAGCCCGCCCTTGGCCGATCACGCGCGGCAGCAGTGCGCACGCCCCCATGTCGGCGCCGGCCAGGCCCACGCGCACGAACAGGAAGGCCGTCTGGCTGCGCGCCGTGCCCAGGCGCAGGTCCGACGCGAGCGCGAGCAGCGCACCGGCGCCGGCGCACACGCCGTCGACTGCGGCGACGATGGGCTGGGGGCAGGCGCGCATGGCCTTCACGACATCGCCGGTCATGCGGGTGAAGGCCAGCAGCCCCGGCATGTCCAGCTCGGTAAGCGGCCCGATGATCTCGTTCACGTCGCCGCCCGAACAGAAGTTGCCCCCTGCGCCAGCCAGCACCACGCAGCGCACGTCCGACGCGAGCTGCAGTCGCCGGAACAGGTCCCGCAGCTCCGCGTACGACTCGAAGGTGAGCGGGTTCTTCTTCTCGGGGCGATTCAGCGTGAGGGTCGCCACGCGCCGCTCGACGGACCACAGAAAATGCCGGGCCTGGTAGCCGCTGAGGTTGTCGGCGTCGCCCGGGTCTTTGGCACGGCTCATTTGCACCTCCCTAGTTGCCTTGCGCGGTTGCGCCGGCCACGTGCAGCTTGAGCTTGGCCAGCCGACGCTGCACCTGCGCTTTCTCGTTCGAGGTCAGAACCGAGAATAAACCGATCACCCATCGCTCGTGCGCCGCGGCCATGCGCCCGAACAGCGCACGCCCCGCCGGCGTAAGCTTCACGGTGTAAGCTCGCCGGTCCTCGGGAGCGTCCGCGCGCGCCACCAGCCCCTCGTTCTCGAGCTGGTCCGTCAGCCCGGTGACATTGCCGCCGCTCACCATCAGCCGCCGCGACAGCTCGCTCATCTTGAGCCCCGCCGGGTTGCGCTCGAGCTGGGCCATGAGATCGAATCGCGCCAGGGTGATGCCGAACTCGGCGCGCAGCCGGCTGCGGATGTTCGCTTCCACCAGATGGGTGCAAGAGAGCAGACGCAGCCACAACTTGAGCGCCTGATGATGCTCGTCGGTGAGCCGGGTTTCCAAGTCGACCCGCGCGGCGGCTCTTGCCGCGCGCGCGGCTGGCTTCGTCGGCCTCACAGGACTTCGCCTCCGGCCACGGCGATGGCCTGGCCGTTGATCGCCTCCGCGCCGGGCAGGCACAGCCATAGCGCCGCGTTGGCGACCTCCTCGGGCCGCACCAGCCGCCGCTGGGGGTTGCGGCTGACCAGCGCAGCGCGCGCCTCTTCCTCGTTCTTGCCGGTCTTTTGCACGATGTTGGCAACGGCGGCGCCGAGCATGTCGGTGTCCGTGTAGCCGGGGCAAACCGCATTCACCGTGACATCGTGCCGCGCCGTCTCCAAGGCCAGCGCGCGCGTGAGCCCGATCACGCCGTGCTTGGCGGCGCAGTACGCCGTCGCGTAGGCATAGCCGGTCAGACCGGCCGTGCTGGCGATGTTCACCACGCGCCCGTAGCCGCTGTCGAGCATCGCTGGTATCACCTGCCGGCAGCAGAGGTAGACGCCGGTGAGATTCACCCCGAGCATCTGTGTCCACAGGACAGGGTCGGTGCGCGCGAACGGCGCGCTCGCCGCTTGGCCGGCATTGTTCACCAGGATGTGCACCCGTCCCGCGGCCGCCGTGGCGCGAGCGAACGCGGTCGCCACCGAATCTGAGTCCGCAACGTCCAGCGTCACGGCATGCGCTCCGAGGGCCTGAGCTCGAGCCTCCAGGCGGGCACTGTCGCGGCCCATCAGCGTCAAGGTCGCGCCGTGGCCCGCCAGTGCCGCGGCGATGGCGGCGCCGATGCCGCGCCCGCCTCCGGTCACCACCGCGTGTTTGCCCTCCAGCGCCCGCACCGTGGCACCTTTAGCGAAGCGTGACGGCCGTATCTGTCCTGTGCACGGGTCGATCCCCATCCCAACCTTCCCCCGCAAGCGGGGGAAGGGGCACACCTCCCTCCGTTGCGCGTCCAGCGCGGGGGAGGGGCGCGCCGAAGCGTGGAGCAGGGGCCCCTCTGGGGATGCGACCGTGCAGGCGCGCGTAAGCACGCGGAGATCCGGCGCGCTGCATCCCGCTCCGGGGTCGCATCCATCGGCCAAGGCCGATGGAACCTGCTCCGCCCTTCGCGGGCGCGGTGGGGGCAGGTCCGCTACACATTGATCGCCGCTTGCGCCGCGCGCGCCAGATTGCGCTCGAGCTGCGCCTTTCCGGTCAGATACTGTTTGGGCCATTCCATCTGCGCGTAGCCGAGCTGCGCCGCCGCGTGCAGGGTCCAGAATGGGTCCGCGAGGTGCGGCCGTGCCAGCGCGCACAGGTCGGCGCGGCCGGCCGCGATGATGCTGTTCACATGATCCGCCTCGAAGATGTTCCCCACGGCCAGCGTGGCGATGCCCACCTCGTTGCGGATGCGGTCCGAGAACGGCGTCTGGTACATGCGCCCGTATACGGGCCTCGCCAGACGCGTGGTCTGCCCCGAGGAGACGTCGATCAGATCGGCTCCAGCGGCCCTGAAATGGCGCGCGATCTCCACGGCGTCGTCGGGCGTGTTCCCGCCCGGCGCCCAGTCGTGCGCCGAGATCCGCACCGACATCGGTCTGTCCTCCGGCCATACCGCGCGCATGGCCCGGAAAACCTCCAGCGGATAGCGCAGGCGGTTGCCGAGCGAGCCGCCGTACTCGTCCGTGCGCTGGTTGGTCAGCGGGCAGATGAAGCTGGACAGCAGGTAGCCGTGCGCGCAGTGCAGCTCCAGGATATCGAACCCGCAGCCCGCACCCATCCGCGCGGCCCGCACGAACTGATCGCGCACGCGGTCCATGTCCGCCCGCCCCATGGCTCGCGGGATCTGATTGTGCGGACCATACGCTATGGGAGACGGCGCGATCAGCGGCCAGTTGCCGTCCGGCAAGGGCTCGTCGGCCTGCTCCCACCCCAGCTGGGTCGAGCCCTTGGGGCCTGCATGGCCGAGTTGCAGACCGATCTTTGCGCTGCTTCGGCCGTGCACGAAGTCGACCACGCGCTTCCACGCCAGCGCCTGCTCCACGTTCCACAGTCCCGCACAGCCCGGGCTGATGCGGGCATCGGGCGCGACGCAAGTCATCTCGGTAAACACCAGGCCGGCACCGCCCAGCGCACGCGCGCCCAGGTGCACCAAGTAGAAGTCGTCGGGCACCCCGTCGCGACAGGAATACATCGCCATGGGCGAGACCACCACGCGGTTGTCGAGCGCGAGAGCGCGCAACCGCAACGGCGTGAACATGGGCGGAACGGGCTTCGCCGGCAAACCGCTGCCCTGGGCGATCCATGCCTCCACCCGATCGACGTAGCGGCCGTCGCGCAGGCGCAAGTTCTCGTGGCCGATCCGCTGGCTGCCGGTGAGCAACGCATAGGAGAACTGGAGCGGCTCCAGATGCGCGTAGCGCGCGACGTTCTCGAACCACTCCATGCGGTTGCGGGCCGCGCTTTGCAGGCGCAGGGCTTCCGTGCTCCGCTCCTGCTGATACAGCTCCAGCGCCCGGGTGATCTCGGGCTGCTCCGACAGGGTCCGAGACAGCGCGATGGCATCCTCCATCGCCAGCTTGGTACCCGAGCCGATGGAGAAGTGTGCGGTGTGGGCCGCGTCGCCGATCAGGACGATGTTGCGGTGATGCCACCTCCGACACAGCACGCGGTTGAAGTTGAGCCATGCCGACCCGCGCAGATGGCGTGCATTGCTCAGGAGGCGGTGGCCGTCCAGGTACTTGCCGAACACCTTCTCGCAGAACGCGATCGAGCCGTCTTGGTCGACCTGGTCCAACCCGGCCGCGAGCCAGGACTCTTCGCGCGTCTCGACGATGAAGGTGCTGGTGTTGCGGTCGAAGCGGTAGGCGTGGAGCTGGAACCAGCCCCAGGGCGTGCTTTCGAACGCGAAGGTGAACGCCTCCAGCTTCTGGTGCGAGCCGAGCCAGATGTAGCGACATTTGCGCACATCGATGTCGGGGTTGAACCGCTTGGCGTACTTGCGCCGCATCACGCTGTTCACCCCGTCGGCAGCGACGATCAGGTCGGCGTCGGCGAACGGGGCCTCGTCCGCGACCTCGGTCTGGAACACCTGCTCGACTTCGAGCTGCGCGGCGCGCGTCTGCAGGATGTGCAACAGCTTCTTGCGCGCGATGCCGCAGAAGCCGTGGCCGCCGGACGTGATCTTCGTGCCCTTGAAGAACACGTCGATGTCGTCCCAATGGTGGAAGCTGCGCACAATCCTGGCGTGGCTCTGCGCGTCGGCGCGTCGGAAGTTGTCCAGAGTCGCGTCGGAGAACACCACGCCCCAGCCGAAGGTGTCGTCCGGTTTGTTTCGCTCGAGCACCGTAAGGTCGTGCCGCG
>DATJVW010000389.1:0-14832 GCA_035501675.1 Burkholderiales bacterium | reverse complement strand
GAATATGGAAGGCGTGCTCGAAACCATTCGGTTAAAGCTGATCCATATCACCCCTCACCCCGCCCCTCTCCCACAAGGGGAGAGGGAGATCGCTTCCCGTATGCAGCAGGAACAAGGCAACGGGCAGCAAAATCATCGAGAAACCCCCTCTCCCGCATGGCGGTGAGAGCTCGTTTGCATCACTGGCCCTCTGCATCTTCGCGCCTCGTACGTCGCGGCCATGCCTCCCGCCCTCGACCTCATCCTCCGCCACCCCGCCATCTGGCGCGGCGACCAGTACGCCAAGGTCGCGGTCGAGAGCATTCCTACCGGCTTTGCCGAGCTGGATGCCCAGCTTCCCGGGGGCGGTTGGCCCAGAGCGGCACTCACCGAGCTGCTCACCAGTCAACGCGGCATCGGCGAGCTGCGTTTGCTCCTGCCGGCGCTCGCCCGACTCTCGAAAGATGACAAATGGCTGGTGCTGGTGGCGCCGCCTCACCGGCCTTTCGCACCGGGGTTCGAGTCGCTGGGCGTGAATCTCGCGCGCCTGGTGGTGGTCGAGACCAGGTCGGACGGCGAAAGCCTGTGGGCGGCGGAGCGCTGTCTGCGCTCGGGCAGCTGCGCAGCGGTGCTGGCCTGGCCCGGCTCCGGTCCGGGGGCGACGCTGCGCCGCCTGCAGCTCGCCGCCGAGGAAGGCAAGAGCCTGGGCGTGGTATTCGGGTCCACGCGCAATGCCGCTCATCCCTCGCCCGCGCCACTTCGCATACAACTGGCCGCCAGCCGCGGCAGGCTCGAGCTGCAGATCCTCAAGCGCCGGGGTGGCGGTTGGGCACCGCCGCTTTCGCTGGATGTGGGATGTCCCGCAAGCCTCGAGCCCGGCGCGGAGACAGCTGATACATCTCGAGCGCTCTCGACGCACCCGCTCCGTTACCGGCAGGTCCCGCATGGTTTTGCGTGACGGGTCGTCGAAATTCCATGCACCATGCTTTGGGTTTGCCTGCATTTCTCCGACTTTTCCCTGCAGCTCACGCTGCGCGCGAGCCCGTCGGCCGGCCCAACGATCATAACCACCGGCGGCAACCGGCCGGAAGTCCTCTCTTGTAACGCGCAAGCGCGCCGCTACGGCATCGCTCCGGGCATGACGGTTTCCGCCGCCATCGCCCTGGCGCCCGAGCTCGTCGAGCGTGCGCGCGATCCCGCGTCCGAGATGAAAGCCCTCGAAGGCGCGGCCGCCTGGGCCGGCCAGTTCACCTCGATGGTGAGTCTCGCGCAGCCCGACACTCTGTTGCTGGAAATCGAAGGCAGCTTGCGGTTGTTCGGAGGATTGCGGCCGCTGCTGCTGCATCTCGGCCGGGATCTGGCCGATCTGGGTTACACGGCAGCTATCGCTGCAGCGCCCACGCCGACCGCCGCGCGGCTGCTGGCCCGCGCCGCAATCGGCTCGATCATCACCGATATTGCAGGGCTGCAAGCCGCGCTCGCGGGACTCCCGCTTTCCCTGCTCGACCAGCCTGAAGACGTCATCCGCATGCTCGCCCTCATGGGCGTGCATACCATCGGTGAGTGCCTGGCGCTGCCGCGCGATGGGCTGGCGCGACGCTTCGGTCAGGCCCTGCTGGACGAACTGGACCGCGCATTGGGTCGCCTGCCCGATCCGCGAGCGCCTTGGGCCGCACCCTCCCGCTACAGGGCGAAACTTGCTCTGCCTGCACCGGTGCAAGAAACCGCGCCGCTGCTGTTCGCCGCCAACCGCCTGATCCAGGAGCTGGCCGGATATCTGCGCACGAAACAGGCGGGAGTCACGCGGCTCAAGCTCGTCCTGCGCCACGCAGACCGCCGGCCGACGAGCGTGACGCTGGGCTTCTCGGTGCCCAGCCGCGATCCGCACCGCATCCTCACGCTGCTGCGGGAGCGACTGTCGAGCGTCACCCTGCCCGACCGCGTGGAAGCCATCGCGCTGGAGAGCGCGGAAACCCGGCCGCTCGGCTCGCGCAATCTCTCGCTGTTCCCGGAGGACCGCCTGCCCGAGGAAGAGCGCTGGCTGATCATCGAGCACCTGCGCGCCCGTTTGGGCTCGGAGTCGGTATACAGCATCACGAGTCATCCCGACCATCGGCCCGAGCTGGCCTGGCGCTGCTGCGAGCCGGGCGCCAGCACGGGAAGCGACGAGCGCGCAAAGCGTCCGCTGTGGCTGATGGAGCCGCCGCAGCGGCTGAGAAGCGAAGGCGAGCTGCCGGTGTTGGGTACAACGCTCACGTTGCTCGCGGGGCCGGAGCGGATCGAGAGCGGGTGGTGGGATGGAAAAGACGTGCTGCGCGACTACTTCGTCGCGTGCGACGCCGCAGGCGGAGCGTTCTGGGTGTTTCGAGAGCGGAATTCGGAAAAAGCCTGGTTCCTGCAGGGCATGTTCGCTTGAGTCGATCCGGCGATGACAAGACGCTATTGCAAACCGGCCACTTCGACCAGCGTGTCGTGGAAATCGCCGCCGCCGCCCCAGTCGCTCAGCCCATCAGCGGTAAGCGTGTTGGCCGACGTGCCCCCCGGGCTGAGCGAAGCCCACCAACCCGACGGCAGCGACACCACACCCGGCCGCACGCGGTCGCCCACCCGGGCGCGGACCTCGACCGCCCCTCTGTCGTTGAACACGCGGACCGTGCTCCCATCGGGAACGTTGCGGGCCCGTGCATCGAACGGATGGATGTCGAGCAACGGCTCGCGCGCGGCGCGTAGCTGCCTGGGCAGATTCGCGTAGCTGGAGTTGAGGAAATGCAGCTCCGACTTGGCGGTCATCAGAACGAGCGGATAGCGCGATGCGAGGGTTGGATCGCCGCGAGGACTTTCGCGCGCCGGCTGGTATGCGGGCAGCGGATCGAAGCCCTTGGCGGCGAGATCCGTCGAATACAACTCGCACTTCCCGGAGGCGGTCGGAAAACCTCCTGCCGCGAAACGCTTCCAGTCGGGAGGAATGTTCAGCGGTGCCCAGCCTCGCTCCCACAAGCGCTCGTAGGTGATGCCTTCCAGCCACGGGTGTCCACTGGAAAGCGCGGTTCGGATCAACCGCTCGTCCGAATCGAACAGATAGGGCTCGCTCATACCGAGTGCGGCCGCCAGTCTGCGAAAAATTTCATTGTTGGGCAGCGCTTCGCCCACCGGAGCGACGGCCGGCCGGTTCAACGCGAGATACGTGTGTCCCCAAGACCACAGCAGATCCAGGTGCTCGATCTGCGTCGTGGCCGGAAGCACGTAGTCGGCATGCCGGGCGGTATCGGTCATGAACTGCTCGAGGACGACGGTGAACAGATCGTCGCGCCGCAGGCCCTCCAGCACACGCTGCTGGTTGGGCGCGATAACGGCCGGATTGCTGTTGAAAACGATCAGCGCGCGCACCGGAGGACTGAGCGCGGTAAGCGCCTGCCCGAGCTGCGCCATGTTGACGGAGCGGATGGACGCGTCTTCCAACTGCGACATGCGCACTGCAGGCACGTCGAGCGCCGCGAAGTGCAGCGCCGCCGTCATATGGAGATGCCCGCCACCGAGCTCCTTCCAGGCGCCCACCAGCGCAGAGAGACAACCGATGGCGCGGAAGGTCATGGCTCCAAAGGCGCGATGCTCCATGCCGACCAGCGTGCGGATACACGCGGGACGCGTCGTGGCGTAATCGCGCGCCAGCGCCGCGATCTGCGCAGCGTCGATGCCCGTGATGCCGGCCACGCGCTCGGGTGTGTAATCGCTCAGCCGCTCGCGCAGCGCGTCGAAGCCGGTCGTGTAGTTGCTGACATAGTCCGCGTCGTACAGCTCGTCCTTCACGATCACGTGCATCATCGCCAGCGCCAGCGCCGCATCGGTGCCCGGCATCGGCTGGATGTGCAGATCGGCTTCGGTCGCGGTGCGCGTTTTCAGTGGATCGATGACCACCAGCCGCGCGCCGTGGCGGCGCGCTTCGCGGATGAAATGCCACAAGTGCAGGTTGGTGACAATGGTGTTGGTGCCCCACAGGATGATGAAACGGCTGTGCGCGATGTGCTCCGGCAGCATGCCGGCGCCCGTGCCGTTGCTCGCCATCAGCCCTGCGCCGGACGCGCCGCCACAGATGGCGCGTTCCAGCCGCGTCGCGCCGAGGCGGGCGAAGAAGCGTGCGCTCAGGCTGTTGCACTGGATCAATCCCTGAGTGCCGAGATAGCTGTAGGGGAGGATGGCGCTGGCACCGTTGCGGTCGATGGTCTCTTGCAAGCGCCGTGCGATGTCCTGGAGCGCCTCGTCCCAGCTCACGCGTTCGAAAGTGGCGGAGCCCTTCGGTCCGTTACGCCGCAACGGGTAGAGAACGCGGTCCGGACTATAAACGCGCTCGAGATAGTGGGCGACCTTCGCGCACAGCCCGCCGCGGGTAAAGGGGTGGCTGTCGTCGCCCACCAGTTGGGTGGCGACGCCGTCGCGCACCGTCACCTCCCAGGTGCAGGTGTCGGGGCAGTCGTGCGGGCAGACGCCGCGCACCTTGGGGTTCGAATCCACGGCCAAATCCTGCACGGCGTTCTCCTCCGAAGGATCCCAGGCGCGGTAGCAACCGTTTAGTTTACAGCCCGGACCCGCCGAGCACACTGGGCAAGCCTGTCTGTCATTTGAACCGCATCCCGCGCCGCGCATGTTCCCCTCTTACGCCGAGCTGCATTGTCTGACCAACTTCACCTTCCTGCGCGGGGCCTCGCACCCCGAAGAGCTGGTGGAGCGCGCCGCGCAGCTCGGCTACTCGGCGCTGGCCATCACCGACGAGTGCTCGCTGGCCGGCGTGGTACGCGCCCATGTGGCGGCGAAGGAGCGCAGGTTGAAATTGGTCGTGGGCGCGGAATTCACGTTGCATGAGTTTTCCCCTCACCCCAGCCCCCGGATCGAGTCCGGGGCAGACTCTCTCCCACAAGGGGAGAGGGGGTTCTCTGCGAGAGGCGCTAGGAAAAAAGAGAGTCCCCTCTCCCCCGCTTACGGGGGAGAGGGCAAGGGTGAGGGGAACACGTTTTCCCACCTCCCTCCCCTCACCTCATTGAGCACGACGCTACGCATCGTGCTGCTGGCTACCGATCGTGAGGGCTACGGCAACCTCTCGGAGCTGATCACGCGCGGCCGGCGCCAGGCGCGCAAGGGCGAATACAGGCTCACTCGCGTCGATCTCGAGCGTGGCGTGCCCGGCTGTCTCGCTCTGCTGCTGCCGGCAGCAGAATCGAGCCTCGACGAGGCGCGCTGGCTCGGAGAACGCTTCCCGGGCAACGCGTGGATCGCGGCAGAGCTGGTGTGCGGGCCCGACGATCGCGCAGGGCTCGACCGGCTGGATCGTTTGTCCCGGGACAGCGGCCTGCCGCTCGTCGCCGCCGGCGACGTGCACATGCACTTGCGTGCGCGCCGCGCGCTGCAGGACACGCTCACCGCTATCCGCTTGAAGTGCCCGGTCGCGAGCGCCGGCCATGGACTGCTTCCCAGCGGCGAGCGCCATTTGCGGCGGCGCGAGCGCCTGGCGCGCATTTTCCCGCCCGAGCTGTTGATCGAGACGCTGAACGTCGCCGAGCGCTGCCATTTCTCGCTGGACAGCTTGCGCTACGAGTACCCCGAAGAGCTGGTGCCTGCGGGAGAAACGCCGGCAGTCTGGCTGCGCAAACTCGCGGAAGAAGGATTCCGCTGGCGCTTCGGATGCGAGCTGTCGAGTGGCGCTGGTCAACACGAATCACGAATCACGAGTCACGAATCACGGTCTTTCATTCACGACTCACGAGTCACGAATCACGAATCACGCCCTTTCATTCACGAGCCACGAGCCACGAACCACGAACCATGGTCTTTTATTCACGAATCACGAATCACGAGTCACGAATCACGGCCTTTCCATGGCTGGGGCAGCCGATTCACCATCGGCCAGGACTTCGACATCGCCAAGGCCCGTGCGCTGGTCGAGCATGAGCTCTCGCTCATCGCCGAGCTGCAGTACGAGCCTTACTTTCTCACCGTCTACGACGTCGTCCGCTTCGCGCGCAGCCAGGGCATCCTGTGCCAGGGGCGCGGCTCGGCCGCCAACTCCGCCGTGTGTTACTGCCTCGGCATCACCGAGGTCGACCCGGCGCGCATGCAGATGCTGTTCGAGCGGTTCATCTCGAAGGAGCGCAACGAGCCGCCGGACATCGACGTGGACTTCGAGCACGAGCGGCGCGAGGAGGTCATTCAATATATCTACCGCAAATACGGTCGCGACCGCGCGGCGCTGGCTGCCACCGTCATCACCTACCGCCCCAAGAGTGCGTTGCGCGATGTGGGCAAGGCCCTGGGGCTGGACCTCGCCCAAGTGGACAGGCTGGCCAAGGGCCTGGCCTGGTGGGACGGCCGGCGCGTGCGGCCGGAGAGGCTGCGCGAGGCCGGCTTCGATCCCGACAATCCGGTGATCCAGCGGCTGATCGCGCTGGTGGACATCATCGTCGGTTTCCCCCGCCATCTGTCGCAGCACGTGGGCGGCTTCGTCATCTCGCGCGGACCGCTCTCGCACCTGGTGCCGATCGAGAACGCGGCTATGGATGACCGCACGGTGATCCAATGGGATAAAGACGATCTCGACGCGCTTGGCCTGCTCAAGATAGACGTGCTGGCGTTGGGCATGCTCACCGCCATCCGCCGCGCGCTGAATCTGGTCAGCCAATATCGCGGTAAACCGCTCAGCATGCCCGACGTGCCGGCGGAGGATCCCGGCGTGTACGAGATGGTGGGCCACGCCGACACCATCGGCGTGTTCCAGATCGAGTCACGCGCACAACAAGCCATGCTTCCGCGCATGCGGCCGGCGTGCTTCTACGATCTGGTCATCGAAGTCGCCATCGTGCGCCCCGGGCCGATCCAGGGCGGCATGGTGCATCCTTATCTGCGCCGGCGGGCCGGGATAGAGCCGGTCACCTATCCCTCCGAGGCGGTGAAGAAGGTGCTCGAGCGGACACTGGGCGTGCCCATCTTCCAGGAGCAGGTCATGCAGCTCGCCGTGGTCGCGGCCGGCTTCACGCCAGGCGAGGCGGACCGTCTGCGGCGCGCGATGGCCGCCTGGCGCAGAAGAGGCGGACTCGAGCCTTTCGAGCAGCGGCTCAAGGACGGCATGCGTGAGCGCGGCTATGCCGAAGCATTCGCGGATCAGATCTACCGCCAGATCCTGGGCTTCGGCGAGTACGGCTTTCCCGAATCGCACTCGGCCAGCTTCGCGCTGCTGGTGTACGTGTCGTGCTGGCTCAAGCGCTACGAGCCGGCAGCCTTTACCTGCGCGCTGCTCAACAGCCAGCCCATGGGTTTCTACGCGCCGTCCCAGCTCGTGCAAGACGCGCAGCGCCACGGCGTTGAGGTGCGACCGGTGGACGTACTGGTGAGCGGTTGGGATTGCACGCTGGAGCGTGGGGCAGGGATGCAGCCTGCTATTCGCCTAGGTTTACGCATGGTGAAGGGGCTACCTCGAGCCGCCGCCGATCGGCTCGTAGAAGCGCGCGAACGCCTATGGGGTAACACGAATCACGGTCCTTTCGAAGTTACGAATCACGAATCACGAGCCACGAGTGACAGCCTTTTGAATCACGGCCTTCCCGAAGTTACAAATCACGAACCACGAATCACGAATCACGGCCCTTTGGATCACGATCTTTTCGAGGATCTCGCCCGCGCCGCCGCGCTCAGCCGCCACGACATGAACGCGCTGGCCGCAGCCGGCGCGCTCGCCTCCATCGTCGGGCACCGCAGGCAAGCGGTGTGGACCGTGACCGGCGTCGAGCCGCGGCCGCCCGTGCTCGAAGACGCGCCGATCCTCGACATCACCCCCCCGTTGCCGCCGCCCAGCGAGGGTCAGGACCTGGTGGCCGACTATGCCAGCCTCGGCCTCACCCTCGGGCGCCATCCGGTGGCGCTGCTGCGTCCGCGGCTCGATCGGCTGCGCATGGTGACAGCGACGCAGCTCAAACAGATGCCCCATGGCAAGCTCACCCGCGCGGCCGGGATCGTGATCGGCCGCCAGCGCCCCGACACCGCCAGCGGCGTGATCTTCGTCACGCTCGAGGACGAAACCGGCATGATCAACGTGGTGGTGTGGCGCGACGTGGCCGAGAAGCAGCGGCGCGCGCTGCTGGGATCCCAGCTGCTCGCCGTGCACGGCGTGCTCGAGCGCCAGGGTGACGTAATACATTTAATCGCAGGCAAGCTCACTGACCACAGCCGTCTGCTCGGCGAGCTCGTGGCCCACTCCCGCGATTTTCATTGAGACTCCCTGAATCGCGCAGCCGCCGGAGAAAGGAGCGCGCCATTCCGCTGTTCTACGCGGTCTTTCTTCCGTGCGCCGCGCGTCTCTGTGGTTAAATCAAGCCTGGGCTCTCTCTGCGTCCCCGCGCTCAAAAATGGCCTTCGACTTCGACGAAGTGATCGACCGCCACGGCACAGCGGCCATCAAGTGGGAAAAGTACGCCGGGCGTAACGTGATCCCCATGTGGGTGGCCGACATGGATTTCCGCTCGGCGCCCGCCATCATCGACGCGCTCAGGCGACGGGTCGAGCACGGCGTGTTCGGCTACACGGACCCGCCTGACGAGCTGGGCCACGTCATCGTGGCGGCGCTGGCGCGCGATTACGGCTGGAAAATTCAACCCGAGTGGCTGATGTGGATGCCGGGGCTCGTCACCGGGATCAACCTCGTGTCGCGCGCCATCGGCGAGGACGGCGACGACGTGGTCACAGCGGTTCCCGTGTATCACCCTTTCCTCTCGGGACCGGTACATCAACGCCGCTCCGTCACGCGCGTGCCGATGCGCCTCGACGGAACGAAGTGGGTGTGGGACCTGGAGCGGCTCGAGGCGGCGATCACGCCGCGCAGCAAGCTGCTTCTGCTGTGCAACCCGCACAACCCCGTGGGCCGCGTCTTTACAGGCGAGGAGCTCAGCCACCTGGCGCGCATTGCGCAGAGGTACGATCTGATCATCGCCGCGGACGAAATCCACTGCGGGCTTGTGCTGGATGCAGACAAACCTCACGTGCCCATCGCCACACTGGGCGAGGACACCGCGGCTCGAACCATCACGCTGATGGCGGCAAGTAAGACCTTCAACCTGCCGGGGCTCGCTTGCGCCTTCGCGGTCGTGTCCAACCCGACGCTTCGCGCAAGGCTTGCCAACGCCGCGGCGGGCATCGTGCCGCGCGTGAACGCCATGGGCTTCGCCGCGACGCTGGCGGCGTATCGCGACGGCGCGGACTGGCGGCGCGCGCTGGTGGACTACCTCCGCGTCAATCGCGACTTGGTCATCGAGCGGATCGGCGGGACTCCGGGGTTATCCATTACCCCGATCGAGGCGACGTATCTCGCCTGGATACGCGTCGACGTCCCTGCCGTCCGAGAGCCCGTGACGTTCTTTGAAGAGGCCGGCGTCGGCCTCTACGACGGACGCGCGTTCGGCGCCGAGGGCTACGTTCGACTCAACTTCGGCTGCCCGCGCTCGCTGCTCGAGCAAGGACTGGATCGAATGGAGCGCGCCATGAGGGCACGGCAGCCGTAGCTGGCCGGGCTGCCCTGTGGCGGGACCACGGCACCGTCCTGCGCCGATCGTTAGAGAACTGGACACGCCACCCGTTATCGCACAGGGATGTGCACCGTCTATTGGATGGTAGCCTTGACGGCGCCGCCCATGCTGAAGTAAGCGACGAATTGTCCCTTTTGCGAATCCGTGTAAACGGACACCAGGTTCAGGGTTGGAAGCGACCCGGCGAGCTGCACATCGCCGTAGGCGTGATTCAGCGCCTCCAATAGCTTCGATTTAGCGTGAGTCAAGGGATCGGTCAGGTCAACGACAAGGCGATTTTTGAGATCCTGAAGCAAAGCGCCTTGATCAACCCACTGCAGAGATTCGAGCACCAACCTCTTGGTGTCCGGGGCGTAATCCAGGTCCGGGAATGAGAGCAAGTTTGTGCTAGTGTCGAAAGCGGGTGTGCCAATGAAGTAAGCGTAGCCCTTTGCGAGACCTCTAAGCTCCACCCTGAAGACCGCTTTCTGTCCGTAGGCGGAGAGCGTGACATCGCTGGTTCTCACGTAGTGTTTTCCGGTTGGGGGATAGTGCACGCCCCCGGAGCTTATCTTCAAGTTTTCTTTCAGCGCCGCCTCGACCGCCGAATAGTCCGCCTTCACCGGCACGTAGACCTCGAACATGGCGGCTTGCGTTGCATCAGAAGTGACATCAGGCAGAGGGGTTTCTGCCGTAGGTGGCCGACCGCCGATGTTTGCGACGGGGTGTGCGGATACGACAGCGGCCAGCTGCAACCCCTCTGTCGAAGTTTGGATCCCCGAGATCGCGACCTTTCGTGGCCTTACCTGCAACCACGTGTCTGCATCGATTTGGATCGGATTCGACAACACCTGCCAAGCACTGGCGGCTTTCGACCTCAATCCCGACAAGCCCTGGTTGAGCCTGCCATCTAGAGCCTTACCCAGCCCCGCGAACCCTGCGACAAGCTTGTCAGTGAGGTTGACCGCGCCCAAAGAACCCATCGCGCACTGATCCTGAGCGACCACGCCGTTGCTCTTGGTTGTGGCCATTGCGGTCCAAGTGGGCAGCGTGTTGATCTGCGTGGTGAGCGATTCGCTGGCGCGCCGTCGTGGTTCAGTCTTGCCGCATGAGGCGGACACCAGCCGCCCTCGGCAGGGTATGCGCTTTCTGCAACTCAGCCAGTACGAAAAGGAGAGATTGCCCGTGATCTCATTCTGGTGTGAGTCAAAAGACAGAGGAGATCGGGTCACTTCGTACCCACAGCCGATGCCGCAGTTCGGGCGATTCGGCCCCCCTGTCCCAAAGAACTCGACATACTCGCGAGCGCTCAGCGAGGACGGGATGCTTGTCTCGGCCGCATCCAGCATCGGTTTGACGGGAACGGAAATGGTCAAGTCGATGGTCGATGGCGGGGGTTCGCCCACCGGGGTGCGAGACAGTTCAGGGGCGGTGGGCCGAACGGTCGGGACGCAAGCAGTCAACGTCAAAACGGCGCCGCACGCTAGACTTTTGATCCATACAGAGCTCTTCATTTGGTCCTCCCGTCACATCAATTGGTCGTGAGCGGGCTGTGCGTCGCGCACCGTCACGCAGGTTGGCGAGCGTATAGGGTCCAGAGGCGCGCCAGATCGGCGCTGCCGTCGGCTCCTTGTACGCTCTTGAATGCGCGGACTGCCTGCTCCTTCTGACCTGCTCGAAGGTACGCGATGCCGAGATGCAGCCTCGCGTCGTCCGGGTGCTTGAGGCCACCCTTGCGGATGCCCCGCTCCATCATGTCGATACCCTTTTCGATTTGGCCGCTGACGACATAGGCGAAGCCGGTGTTGACCAATGCGGCTCCGTCCTTCGCGGCAGCCGCCTCGACCGCGTCCCGCGCGAGCGTCTTCTGGTCCTGGGCCGCGCTTTTCGTTGCGAGATCCCGCAGTCGCCTCTCGCGACCGGCCTCTGCCCCGGAGCCCAGAGCACCGGTGGCGAATCCCTTGTCGACAAAGCTCTTGGCTTCGGCTGGCAACCCTTCCTGCAGCGCGAGCTGCGTCATCTCCATGAACTGGCCGGCGGTGATGGGAATACTCAGAGCCAGCTTGAGACGGTAAACGTCGAGACCTAGACGCGGCGCGAATCCGGACTTGGTCTCGGTCCGATACACCAGGTCCGCCCAATACTGTTTCTTCGGGTAATACGCGACAAGCTTCTCGAGCGCCGCAGCATATCCGGGCATGTCCGCTTGCTTGAGGTAGCAGCTGGCCAGCAGCTGAAGCCGGTCTTCCGGCGGGACCCGTCCTGCGCTTTCATCGGCCCGGACTTCGGACTGGAGTTCCCTCTCGGCGTTGGCGAAGTCGTTGTTGAGGTAGTACGCCTGGATCAGCAGGCGATGCACGTCTTCGCCCGTACCGCCTTCCTTGCCATAGCGTGTGGCCCACGCGATGGCGGCTGCGTAGTCCTTGCGCCGATAGGACATGCCGGCCAGCGCTTCCATCATCTTGAGCTTCTCGGGGGGCGACAGCCGACCGGAATTGATCGCCGATTCGAACGACTTGATCGCGACCTCGGTGTCACCGGCCCCGGCTGCCGCTACTCCGCGTAGCCGGTCGATCACATAGAGCTCGTAGGCGGTCTTGTCCTTGGCAGCGTCGGCCTCCTGGATCTTGGCCAGCGCCTGCTTGTACTTCTGCGCCTTGATGAGCTCCTGCGCTGCCTGGAGCGGGTTGCCGACTTCCGGGCGAACGCTCTCGCCCTTGCTCTCAGGAGCCTGGTCTGCGGCCAAGGCGACTGCAGCGCTTGTCAACACCGCCGGGATCACGGCGCCATATCCGGCGGCGGACCATACGAGACCCAGGCAGATGTGTCGCATGCGTGCCAATCGTCGGGACATGGGGGCGCGCCGGGTGCGGTGTCGCCGGGCGAGCGGGTGCAGCGGAGTCATTCGATGAATTGCTCGTTGCCCACCAGGCCGATGTTGGTGACCCCACGCCGCTGGGCGGCGGCCAGCACCGCGGCAACGTATTTGTAAGCGACCAGCTTGTTCGGGCGCACGTGGATCTCGGGCTGCGGCGACATTTGCGCGCTCTCTTGGAGCTTCTCCTCCAACCCGGATCGGTCAGGTATCACCTGGTTGTCCCACAGGATCGTGCCGTCGAAGTCGACATCGATCGTGATCACCTGCGGCGGCTTCAGCGGTGGAGGAGGATTGGCGAGCGGCATCTGCAGATTCACCGAATCGAGCTGAATCGGGATGGTGATGATCAACATGATCAGAAGCACGAGCATCACGTCGATGAGCGGCGTGGTGTTGATGTCCACCATCACCTCGGGATCGCCGGACGGGCTGCCGGATGGGAGGCTCACGGCCATGGGGAGTGCGTGTCGCTGAGAGGTCAGCCGCCGCGCGGCGGCGGTTCGACGATGAAGCCGATTTTGAGGATGCCCGCGCGCTGGCAGGCCAGCACGAGTCTGCCGACGAACTCATAGCGCGCCTCTTGGTCGGCGCGCAGCTCGACCGCCGGCTGTGGCGTGAGGACGGAGACCTTTTTGAGCTTCTGAAGCAACGCCTGATTGCCCTGCACGAGCTGCTCGTTCCAGTAGAGGTCGCCCTCCTTGGTAATCGCTATATTTACGTTCTCCGGTTTGGTTTGCCTGGGTTGCGTCACATCCTTGGGGAGCTGAAGGGGGACGGAGTGTGTGACCACCGGGATGGTGATCAGGAAGATGATCAGCAACACCAGCATGACATCGACCAGCGGGGTGGTATTGATCGCCGAGGCGAGCTCGTCTTCTTCCTCGCCCTCGCGCGGGCTAGCGTACAGTGCCATGGCTCACTCGCCCGACGTTGGCGATGCCGCGCATCTGGCCGCCGATGCGGGCGCGACTCATGAGCATCGCGTGCGTCTCGGCGCCGAAGCTTCTCACCTTCTCCATGGCCAGCTTGTTGCGCCGAACCAGCCAGTTGTAGCCCAAGACCGCGGGAACGGCCACCGCCAGACCGAACGCGGTCATGATCAGCGCCTCGCCGACCGGACCGGCGACCTTGTCGATCGAGGCCTGGCCCGCGATGCCGATCGCGGTCAATGCATGGTAGATGCCCCACACCGTCCCAAACAGCCCGACAAACGGCGCCGTCGAACCGACGGTGGCGAGGAAGGCGAGGCCGCCTTGCAAGCGGCTTTGAACCGTTTCTACCGCGCGCTGGATCGCGATCGTAACCCAGGTATGCAAGTCGACCTGGTCGGACACGCGCTCGTGATCCGCCACCGCTTGCGCGCCGCTCTCGGCGATGAAGCGGAACGGGTTGTCATCTTTGATTTCCTTGACCGCCTCAGGCACCGGGCCAGCCGCGGGTGGCGTCTTGGACGCTGCCTGGGCCTGGCGCATCAGCCGAACCTGCTGGAACAGTTTGCTCACGATGATGTACCAGCTGCCGATGGACATGATGAGCAGTACGATGAGGGTGCCGCGCGCGACGTAGTCGCCTTGTCTCCACAGGGAATCCAGGCCGTAGGGGTTCTCGACGATCTCTGTGGTTGACGGCGGGGACGCCATCGGAACGGTCGATACGGCCTGGTCGCCGGTGGTCATGGGCGCAGGGCTGGGCGCGGGCGTCGTTGGCGTTTGCGCGTGAGCGACCCGCGGCATGATCCCAAGCGTTATGATCAGAGCACCGCCAACGACCAGCGGCGCGAGCAGCGCGGCCAGACCGGCAGCGGTGAGACATCTTGATGATCGTGTCATTGCGAGACCTCTGCGTTCGAATTTCAATCTTGCAGCTTCCAGGCGTAGCGCAAGGTGGACCATGCCTGTTCCGGTTTGCCGTCCACCATGCCGGGCTTGAATCTGCACAGGCTGAGGCCCTGGCGCGCGGCCTCGTCGAGGCGCTTGGACCCGCTTGACGTCTGCACTTCGCTGGAGATCACGCTGCCGTCCACGCCGACCAGGATCCGTAGTACGACGGTTCCGGTCTCTCCGAACCTCCGCGCGGCCGGCGGGTACTCGGGCTTCTCACATCTGGACGCGTCGATCACCGGAGGGGTATGCACCGAGCTATGGGGTGGTGCCTCAGCGGGCCGGGCAACCGGCGGTGGCGTGGGCGCTGCCGGTTTCACGGGAGTCGAAATGACGATCGGGGTCTGCTGCGGTGGCGGCTGCTGGATGCGGACTTCGGGCGGCGGGATATAGGGAGGCGGCGGGACCTCGAACTTGGGCGTCGGCAACGGCGCTGGCGGAGGGACTTGCGGCGCCACAGGCTTTGCCTCCTCGATGATCTTCGTCTCGATCGGGTGGCGGACGACCTCCACCACCCTGCGTGCGAGACCGCTCACCAGCGCATAGATGATGACGA
>DATJVW010000388.1:0-10889 GCA_035501675.1 Burkholderiales bacterium | reverse complement strand
CGCCGACAGGATACGACGGCGGCAGCGGCGGCGGCGGCGGCGCCTCGAGCGCGGCGGGCACCGGTGGGGCCGGTGGCGCGGGAGGACTTGGTGGCGGCGGTGGTGGCGGAGGTGGTGCTGCGATCAACACGCAGGCCTCTGGTGCCGGCGGCGCTGGCGGATCGGGAATCTGTTACGTGATTCCCATTTACTGAGGAGGTCGACATGGCTGCAATTCTGGCGAAACTCAAGGCTGATGCTCTGGCGGTTAAGGCTTACGTGGTCGAGCACTACAAGCAGCTCGCCGCGGCAGTGGTCGCTGGCAAGTACTGGAGCACGATCGTGGCTGCGGTGCTGTCGGTCGTTCACAAGCTCTGATGAGCACTCTCTACGGCGTCAATGTGCCGGCGAATGCGCCGGCTAAGCGCACGATCGACTTTCGCTCACTCCAGTACGGGGTGAGCGGACCGGAGCAGCCGTACCCGGTCTACCAATTTTCTGGCTACCGTGTGAAGTGGGAGTACCCCGGCCACAACCCATTCGCCGACGAGACGACGAATGACAATCTGGGGCCGCAGCCCGCTCGATAACGACCCTCAGGAGGGGCCGTGAGCAACATCCTCGGTACGAGCTTTGCCACTGGCAACTTCTCGTACGACCCGAACCTCAGCCCGAACAACTTGTCGTTCGGCGCTGCGGTTTTGGCCGTCGTCCGCCGGGCGGGGATCGGCACCGGCGGCGGGGGCGGGGGCACCGGCTCAGTAACGAGCGTCGCCGGCACTTCGATCGGCACGGGCTCGAGCGCGCTCGTCATCAGCGGCGGCCCCATCACGACGAGCGGCACGCTCACCTTCGCGCTCAAGGTCTTCGACGGCACTCACGAGGGCGTCGTCACCTCGACCGGAGCTGGCGGCACACTCAACTACCTCCGCGCGGATGGGAGCTTCGCTACTCCTCCCGGGGGCGGCACATTCACCGGCGTCGACTTTGCCATGGCCGGTGTTGGCACGGATTGCGGCACATGGTCTAACCAACACATCACCTCGAGCGGGACGGCGACGCTGACCCTCAACGCTTTCAACGGCACGCTTGCCGGCGTCGTGCCGGAAAGTTCTGGGGGTGTCACCAATTATCTCAGAGCGGACGGCACGTGGTCGCAGCCCGCAAGCGGGGGCGTCACCGGCGTCGACTTCGCCATGGGTGGTGTTGGCACCGACTGCGGCACGTGGTCGAATCAGCATATCACCTCGAGTGGGACGGCGACGCTCACCCTCAACGCCTTCAATGGCACGCTCGCCGGGCTCGTGCCGGAGAGCGCTGGGGGGACATCCAATTACCTGCGCGCCGATGGCGCGTGGGCCAACACCCCGGGTGGAGCGCTCGTCACCGTCTTCATCGAGACCAACGGGGCAACCCAGACGTGGACGGCGGCGCCCGGATCCATGTTCACCCGAGTCATCTGCATCGGCGGTGGCGGCGGCGGTGGTGGTGGCGCTATCAGCACAGGATCTAATGCCGGCGGCGGAGGCGGTGGCGGTGCTGGCGGTGTCAGCATGGCGGACTACATTTCGGCCAATATAGCGCCATCACAGGTGATTACCTTCAGCGGCAACACTGTCGGCACGGGCGGAGCTCCCGGCGGCACGGCGACATCCGGAGGTGCAGGGCAGACCGCAGCCTTCGGCACGCCTGTTTTGCTAAAGGCCTATGGTGGAGGCAACGGCGTCGGCGGCACGCAAGGCGGCGCCAACAGCGCGGCTGGAGGCACCGGTGGCCTCGGCAACTGGAATTCTGGTGGAGCAGGTGGAGCTGGCGGTAACGCCGGTGGCCAGAACGCCGCGTCGGGTGTTGACCTCAACGTCACCGCGCTTAATACCTTGTGCTTTTCTGCTACTGGCGGCGGTGGCGGCGGCGGAGCCGGCGCAGGTAATGCTGTCGGTCTTGGCGGCCGTGGTGGCCAAGACCCGGCCACTGGTTATGTCATCGGTATGGTTGGAGGCACAGGAGGCACAGCCGGACATTTGAACGGCGGCATGGGTGCTTCATACGGCATCATTGTCTCGAGCGGCGGCGGCGGAGGTGGTGGAGGCACCAACATTGCCGGCAACGGCGGCGCCGGCGGCGGCTACGGTGCTGGCGGCGGTGGCGGCGGAGCTTCGACTAATCAGGGCTCGGCGCAGGCCGGCACGGGCGGTGCAGGTGGCGATGCCGCGGTCATAGTCATCGAGTGGGGCAGCAGCATCTTTGGCCTCACGGGTGCCAATCCTTCAGTCCACGTCTCGACGACCGCCACCAATGGTATCGCGACAACCTACATGCGATCTGACGCCGCGCCGGCAATCGATCAAGCGATGAATCCCACGTGGACGGGGACGCACATCTGGACGGCCGTCACCACATCGACGCCGAGCATCCTTGTCAACGCGGCCGCCGGCGGCAATCCCAAAGCTATCTCGGTCACGGGCACTGGCACAGTGGGCGTATGGGGCCTGACCATCCTCAACACGCAGACAACGAACCCGGCCGACTTCGCCGGTATCTCGATCTGCGCCGGCACAGCGACGCAGTTCAACACTGACCTCGAGATCTACATGCAGGGCGACGGCAAGGTCGTCTTCTTCGATGGCCAGAACAACAACATGAGCTTCTACACCAACGCCGCGGAGAAGTTCAGGATCTCAGGCACCACCACCTCGCCGCAGATCCAAGGCTATGGCCCGGTGAATGCTGGCTTGGTTGACATGACTCCTGATGTGGGTAGCTGGGTCGGAACTTTCGGAGGCCTGACTTCGTCCGTAGTTGGGACGGCTTGGTGGGCCCGACACGGAAATGTTGTAAACGTCGCCATACCTTACGGCTCTGGCAGCAGCAATGCCACCACCTTCACATTCAATAATGTGCCAGCAAGCCTGATTCCCACTCGGACCCAGTTGGCGGGCGTCCCTGTCGTGGTCAACACTGCCGCCACCGGCGGGGGCTCCGTGAAAGTTGTAGCCGCAAGCGCCACCTACACGTTTCTTCAGGGCACCGGCGGAGCGTGGACATCCTCCGGGCCCAAAGCCATGGGGCAGTCGGCTATCTGGCAAACCATCAACTATCTCCTGAACTGACATGACCAACAAGCCCTTACTCCCAGCCCGCTTCCCCGATCCTCCGGATCCGCCGAAGCCTGTGCAGACGCTCACCCGGTGGGACAGCTTCATCGGAGAGATCGCCTCCGGCACGCCCGTCGAGGACGCAATGCTCAAGTGTTACGTCAAGCGTAAAGACATCGAGACCGTCACCCGCGCCAACCCACAGGAACTCAAGCGCTATCGAGAAGCCAAGCTGTCGGGCCTCCGCGCCGCCTACTCCGAATTCGACATGGACGAGTTCTTCAACCGCATCGCGATGGGCAGTAAGGTGCAGGATGCGTACCAAGAGGTCTTTGGCAAGTCAGTGCCGCACACCTTCTACCAGTTGCTCCGCGAGGACAAGGACTTCGAGGACCGGTACGAGACTGCGCAGAAAACCAAGGGCCTGCTCGAGGTCGAGCGCATCCTCGAGATCGTCGACGACAAGACCGACGACACGCTCCCCGGTCCCAAGGGCGGCACGGTGCCTAACATGGCTGCCGTCGCCCGCGCCCGCGAGCAGTGGAACGCGCGTAAGTGGATAGCGCAGGTCGGCAACCGCCGCTTCTACGGCGACAAACAGGCCGAGACGCAGGTCAACGTGCAAGTCAACCTTGCAGAGAAGCTCGAGTCGGCGCGTGCCCGCGCCAAGAATCGAGGCACAGTTCCCATGCCCCGCCAGGTTGTTGACGCGGCATTCCGAGAGGTTCCGGAAGTGAACCTGGACGAAAAGCCCATAGACACAACTTGGCTCGAGGAGAAGTAAATGAAGACTTTTTTCGCGGTGCTCGGAATAATTCTCTTGGGGATGGTTACTACGGCGGGGGCCATCTGGTACACGATCCCGACGGTCAAAGTCCCGTATCAGAAGTCGCAGGACATCACGGCCATCCGCGCGATGCTCTCGCCCGACTCGCTGCCCGCCTACGACACGCTCGAGGAAGCCGCGATGCAGGCAGCCTTGCGCCTCTATCGCTGCTCGCATGCCTATGAGTGCGGCGCTCCGATAGGCCGGCGCCCCGACGGTAAGTTCGTCGTGGGCCCCGCCAGCTCGAATTACGCCGGGGACAACACGGGAATCGGGCATAGCGTGCCGGAAGGCTGGACACTCGCCGCCGATATTCACACGCATCCCTGCTTGCCGGATAGCCACGCGCCGAACTACTTCAGCCCCGAGGACTACAGCGACAACCTTTCGAGGAAGATTCCCGGCTTCATGGTCAATCTCTGCGACGGTAAGATCCATGAGTATATCCCGGGCGTCACGCCTATCGATGAGCTGGTGGAGTCCGTAGGCATCTACACTACGCAGGGCAAGATCATCGGCACCATTCCTGTCGACGGCAAGAGCCAAGAGCCTGACACGGGATTCTGATGGCCGCAGCGCTCAAAGCAGGCGATCTCTCGCGCGCCCGCCGGGCGCAGCAGGGCGTCGTCACGCAAGCCGAGTTCGAGGTCGGGCTGTCGGACGACATGGTCCGCTTCTACGACGACCCGGTCGGCTTCGTCTACTACGCCTACGACTGGGGCAACGGCGAGCTGGCCGACCACGAAGGGCCGGATCAGTGGCAGATCGACTTCCTCAACGATATCGCGGCGAAGCTCAGGGCCGACCCCGACTGCAACATTCGCGAGGCAACAGCTAGTGGACACGGAATCGGAAAGACAGCAGCAACGGCTTGGCTTGTGCACTGGGCAATGTCAACGCGCCCTCACCTCTCAGGGGTCGTCACTGCCAATACTATGTCACAGCTGTCAACTAAGACGTGGCGTGAGTTGGCCCTCTGGTATAAGCGGGCCATCAATTCGCACTGGTTCAAGTGGAGCGCTACCAAGTTCTGGCACGTCGAGCACCCCGAGACTTGGTTCGTCTCCGCCGAGCCAAACACTGAGCACAACTCCGAAGCCTTCGCCGGACGACACGCCCGGTACAAGCTGATCATATTCGACGAGGCCTCCGCCATCCCCGACAAGATCTGGGAAGTGACGGAAGGAGCCATGACCGACCCGCGCTCGATCTGGTGCGTGTTCGGTAACCCAACCAAAAACACCGGCCGCTTCAAGGACTGCTTCGAGCACGACAAGCGCTGGACGACGCGGCACATCGATAGTCGCACCGCGCGCATGACCAACAAAGCCGAGTTGGAGGAGTGGATAAAAGCCTATGGCATCGATTCCGACTTCGTCCGGGTCCGAATCCTGGGACTATTTCCGCGATTCGGCGCCATGCAGTTCATTTCGACTGACTCAGTGGATCGCGCCATGCTCACTGAAGTTCCCTTTGAAGCCTACTGCATGGTGCCTATCGTGCTTGGCGTGGACGTCGCACGTTATGGCGACGACAAGTCCTGCATTGCCGTTCGCCAAGGCCGTAAGCTTCACGAGGTCCGTAAGTTCCGCGAACTCAATACGATGCAACTTGCCGCCCAAATCATCGTCTGCATGAAGGACTGGGGCGGTGCGGCGGCGGTCTTCGTCGACGGCGTCGGGGTAGGCGCCGGGGTGGTCGATCGGCTCCAGATGATGGGGCACGCCGTCATCGAGGTGAACGGTGGCGAGACGGCCTTCGAGGAGATCCGGTTCTACAACAAGACCGCCGAAATGTGGTATCGGATGCGGGAGTGGCTCCGCGGGGCGGACCTCCCCAGCAAAGACAGTGAGTTACGTCTCGCTCTGATCGGGCGGGAGTACTACCACGACGACAAAGAGCGTATACGCCTCGAACGTAAGCGCGACATGAAGAAGCGTGGCCTAGCCTCCCCCGATGAGGCCGACGCGCTGGCCCACACCTTCGCAGAGGAGCTCGGAGACTTGATACGCAATAGCTTCGAGCCGAAAGAAGACGATTCAGTCGAACCGGAGGCAGCATGATGGGAGTTACGCCCCTCGGGGAATTTATCGCCGAGTATCAGAAGCCTTACGTCCAGACGATCCAGGCGTGGGACATCAAAACTGCGGCGGCTGCCGCCGCCGCTGCAGCCAAGGCTCAGGGCATGAAGCTCATGGCGGTCTACACGCTTGAGGAATACCACAAGCTGAAGGGCACGAAATGAACAAGAGAGAATACCTACGGGCTTGGCGGGCAGCCAATCCCGATTTAGTGAAAGCGATTCAACGTGCTTCCGATAAAAAGAGACAATACACTGCTCGCAGGCGCGCGCAATGTCTAGCCGCCGGAGCACGCTACCGCAAAAAGCATCCAACTGTATTCGTACAGCAAGTGGCCCTTCGGCGTGCGCGAAAACGAGCTAATGCGTGCGCTTGCTGCGCCCCGATAAGCTTCAAGTTTATCTACCTACAAGCGAGAAGTCTTAAAATGGAGGTTGATCACGTGCAGCCTCTTTCCCGCGGCGGTCAGCATTGTCTTCGCAACTTGCAGCTTTTGGAGCCGCATGCAAACCGAACGAAGTCGGCTAAATGGGAGGCGATCCAAAATGGAAAAAACTAGGTGGTTCGTCGGAGAGAAAGGGAAAGATCCGATACGGGATTTTAATTCGCCCCAGGAAGGAGAAAGTTTCGAGGAAAAAGCCAAAGCGGTAGAATTTTGGCTGGCAAAACAAATAGGTGGCGATCTCGCCAAAGTGTATCCGAACCGCGACTGGACGGTCGACGTCGACAGCCGCAACCAGTCCATCGTCATTTCCTGCCCCACGCTGTCCTCGCGCATGGGCTACCGCATCAACATGCGGCGCGACACGATCGCGGAGCTTCTGCCCCGCTGCCGGCGCGCTGCTGGCGAGATCCTCGAGCGCTACAACGTGACTCGTGGCCGCATCGTCGATCCGCTGACTTTGGAGGCGTTCCCGCGCGATGCGCGTGGCGACGTCAAGAACGAACAGGCGACCAGCGATACGGTCGAGAAGTGGAATCATGCCTGAGCCAACACGCAGCGGCCAAGACATCAACGAGACCCGCGGCAGCATGATGGCCGGGGATCCGAACAACGGATACTCGCGCACTCCCGCGGATCTCCCGCCGGGCATGAACCCCGCTGCGAGCGGCAACACCCGTCCGCCGACCAACGGCGTGGGCGGCGCGCCCCCGGTGCCAGACAATGCCGATGTCGGCGGCGGCGAGTCTTCTAGCTCTTCGCATCGGGCGTCCGACTCGTGGTGCATCGAGAAGGCGAACGCTTTCTACCGTGCGGGCCGCAACTACCTCGACGCCAACATTACTCTCGGTTGGGAGCGCAACCTCTATCATTTCCGGGGTGAGCACGGACCGACATCGCCGTACGTACGGCGCGACTGGAAGCGATCCCACACCTTCCGGCCGAAGACCCGAGCCAACCTCAAGGCGCAGGAAGCGGCGCATGCCGCGGCCGCCTTCGCAACTCAGGACTACCTCGACTGCAAGGCCGTAGATCCGACCAACGAGAAGGAGGTCATTGCGGCTGCCATCGGCAAGGCGCTGCTGCAGATGCGTCTCGAGCTGGTGCCGTGGAACTGGTTCGTCACGGCCCAAGGCGCTTTCCAAGACACCAAGACCTATGGCATCGCGGCTTCGCACATCTGCTGGCGCTTCAAGCAAATCGAGGAGATCGTCCCGGCATTTGATGAGGAAGGCCGCCCGATCATGTCGGACGATGGCATGACACCGATGGGCATGGCGAAGAAGAAGACCGTCTATGACATGCCATGCGTTGACGACATCCCGCCCGAGTGTCTGCTTTTCGAGCCGACCTGCGATTGGCGCAATCCCGCGCAGACGGCGAACTGGATGGTCTACCTCATCGGCATGACTGCTGGTCATGCGATGGAGATGATGGAGGAGAACGACCCCAAGACAGGGATGCCTGTCTGGCGCAGGTATTCACTCGCGCAAGTGCTGACGGCATCGCGCGGGCTGATCGACGATCGCACCCGGCGCGCCCGAGAAGGCCGCCACCGCATCGATCCGATCACTGATCCAGCTGCCGCATCCGCCACCATGGTCTGGGCGCATTTCAACATCGCCCGCGTGCGCGGCGTCGACATCGGCTGGTTCACTCTCGGCACCGATCTCGTACTCACCGATCCCGCGCCGCTGACGGAATGGTATCCGCACCTGCGCCCGGGCGAGCGGCCTTTCGTCATTGGCTACTCGGTGATCGAGTCGCACCGCAACTACCCCGACGGCGACGTGGCGCAGATGGCGCCGCTGCAGGAGGAGATCAACTCCGTCGCCAACCAGCGTCTCGACAACGTGAAGCTGGTGCTCAACAAACGATACTTCATCCGCCGTGGCTCCCAGATGGACCTTGAGGCGCTAATGCGCAACGTCCCGGGCGGCGGCGTGATGACCAATGACCCCGAGAAGGACGTCCAAGTCGTAAATACGCCAGATGTCACTTCGTCTGCCTATCAGGAACAAGACCGTCTAGCTCAGGACTTGGATGATCTGGTAGGGGGCTTCGGACAAGCGAGCATCGCTGCAGGCGGTAAACAAATGGACCGTGCAGGCAGCATGGACGTCCTTCAAGGGGCCGCGGGCGCGGTACAGGACTACGGCATAAAGATCTTCTTCGAGACGTGGATGCAGCCGGTGCTCCGGCAGCTCATGCGCCTCGAGCAGATGTACGAGACCGACCCGGTGCTGCTCGCGGTCGCCGCGAAGCAGTCAGTGCTCTGGTCGAAGTACGGCCAAGACCAAGTCACTGACGAGGCTTTGCAGCAGAACATGACTGTCTCGATCAACGTCGGCGTCGGCAACACCGACCCGGTGAAGCGCGTCCAGAAGCTCACCTTCGGCGTGCAACAGGTCATCATGCTTCCCGACATGCAGCGACGCGTGAAGAGCATGGAGCTGGCGGACGAGATCTTCGGCGCGCTCGGCTACAAGGACGCGAGCCGCTTCTTCATGGACGACACGGAGCTCAAGCAGCACATGCAGACTTCACCCCCGCCGCCGCCTCCGCCTGAGGTCCAGCTCAAGCAGCAGGAACTCGCGATGAAGAAGGACGAGAACGACAAGCGCGATGCACGCGAGCGGGCTCGCGACGGCATGGATCATGAATGGCGCATGAAGCAACTCGGCAACACGCTCGAGTTGGGCCACTCGAAGGCCATGTCGCAGGAAGAGATCGCGAAGATGAAGGACAAGACCATTCGCGACATCGGCGCCGCGAAAGAAGGCAACCGGCTGGCAGAGGTGAACATCAAGCGGGCTGACGCCGCGCATGACCGCCTCGATAAGAAGCTGAACCCTCCCAAGCCACCCCCGGGCAAGGGACCGCCGAAGTGATAGTTCAGTCTCAATCCCAGACGTAACCGCTGGATAGACATCCGAGCATAGGAGTAAATCGCACCATGGCAGACCACGACTTAAGGAATCCGACCACCGGCGAGACGGCGCAGGAAAGCGTCGACCGGATGGCTGGCAGTGGCAAGCAGTCGACCGACGGCGGCGCCAAAGGCCCGACGCTAACCCCGACGGCCAAGCCTCCGGGCCCGAGCACTCATCCGAGCGCCCCGGGCGGACGCAACTACGGCTCGCCAATCGAACCCACCATCCTTCACTGAGGTATACATGGGCGTTTTCAGCAATCTGCCTCCTGGCTCCACGATGCTCCCCACAGCCCCGCGTCCCGCGGCTGGTGGCAGCGTCATGGGCCCGACTCCGACAGGCCCCGCCAACCCGGCGCCTCCGGGCGTCCCGATGGGCGGTGCAGCCCGGCCAGCCGTGGCCGCTGGTGGCGGGTCGAACATTCATCCGGCGGCTCGCAGCGTAATGGGCGGCGGAGCCCAGGTGCGGCCCTACAACGCGCCGATTCGCGGCCGTCTCTAATGGCCTACGGCGAGCAGCAGTCAGGGATTCCTGGTTCGCGGCGTCTCCCCGTCGCCGGCGCACCGGGTAACGTCTACGCGGCCAACCAGCGGATGCACCCGGCCGCCGCGGCAGCCCAGAAGCAGGGCGGTCGGCCGATGATCCCCGGCATGGGAGGCAAGAAGTGAAGGTCAGCATACCGAAGGCCCCGAAGATGAAGATGCCCACCATGGGCCACATCCCGCGGCCGCCTAAGCCAATGCCAGTCCACCCTGCGGCGCAGATGCATGTCCGGCTGCCTCAGGGCGAGGTCGATACTCGAGCCGGCGATCCGGGCGTCACCGCGCCGGGCATCGGGAGGTTCTAAAAATGCCTTCAGTATCAAGGGCTCAGCAGAAGGCGATGCACGCGGCGGCAGCCGGTCACTCGACCATCGGCATACCCAAGTCCGTCGGCGAGGACTTCGCCGCGGCGGACCATGCCCGCGGGCCGACCAAGCTGCCCGAGCACGTCAGCAAGCACAAAGGATTCACCGACTCCATGAAGAGCCACGGTGTGGCAGCTGGGCCGAACAAGCGGCACCCGTCGACCCAGCATTACGGAATGGGGCCGGACGGCAACAAGTTCAGGAAACGCTAATGGGCAAGCAACACTGGATTGCCGGGGCCATCAAGCATCCCGGTGCACTGCACAAAGACCTCGGCGTGCCGCAGGGGGAGAAAATCCCCGCTGGCAAGCTCGCCAAGGCAGCCGCCAAGGGCGGCACTGTCGGACGCCGTGCGCGTCTGGCACAGACCCTGAAGGGCATGCATAAATAGTTGATTTCTCTCGAAAAACCAGGAGGGACTACCGTATGGCGTCCAATCGAGAAGCAGGAGTCGAATTCGTAGACGAGCGGGAGCGGGAGCTTTTCGGAGCTGCCGTGCTGGCGGAGGACGTCCGTACGTTCCTCCGATCTCACGTGGGGCGCTACCTGCACCACCGCGCCAAGCTCGAGATCGAGCAGGCGCAGGTCGACGCACTGACCGTCGATCCTGACGGATGGAGCTGGCT
>DATJVW010000387.1:0-4698 GCA_035501675.1 Burkholderiales bacterium | reverse complement strand
TCCGCGCTCCTCGATCACATCGAAGCGCGCCATCCCGTCCTCCAGGCGCACCCCCTTCTTCAATTGCTTGAACCGCTCCTCAGTGAGCTTGCCCACGATCCGCACCGCGTACTCGCGCTCCACCTCGTAGCGCGGATGCATCAGGCGGTTGCACAGCTCGCCCGAGGTCGTGAAGATGAGCAGCCCGGAAGTGTTGTAGTCGAGACGCCCCACCGCAAGCCACTTGCCGCGCCGCATGGGGGGCAGCTTCTCGAAGACGCTGGGTCGGCCCTGCGGATCGTCGTGGCTGACGATCTCGCCTTCCGGCTTGTGATACACGATGATGCGCGGCAGCTTGCCGCTGTCGCGCACAGTGACCTGGCGTTTGCCGACGCGGATCACGTCCCCCGGCTGAACGCGCATCCCCAACTGGGCCATCGCGCCGTTCACCTTGACCTTGCCCGCGCGGATCAGCTCCTCCATCTCGCGCCGCGAGCCCAGGCCGGCAGCGGCGAGGACCTTGTGAATCTTCTGTGGCCCGTGGCTGGGCTCCGGGGTGTGAGATGCGCCCTGGTCGCGCGGTTCGGCAGCGCGCCGCCGTGGCGGTATCCGACTAAGCGGGGCCGACCAGCGCGCCGCGGGGGCTAAGGCGCGCGACATCACAGCTCCCGGCGCTCGATCACCGCCTGGGCCAGCGTGCCGCTATCCACGTGCTCCAGCTCTCCACCGACGGGTAAGCCGCGTGCGATACGGCTTACTCTGATGCCCTTCGAGCGCAGCACGTCACCGATGTAGTGCGCGGTGGCGTCGCCTTCCACGGTGAAATTCGTGGCCAGGATCACTTCCTTGACCACTCCGTCGTTGACGCGCCGCGTGAGCCGCTCGAGATGAATCTCGCGCGGGCCGATGCCGTCCAAGGGCGACAACCGGCCCATCAGCACGAAGTATTGCCCGGCGTAGCAGTGGGCCTGCTCCATCATCAGCAGGTCGGCCGGTGTCTCCACCACGCACAGCAGCGCGTTATCGCGTCTCGGCGAGCGGCACAGCTCGCACACCTGCTCTTCGGTAAAGGTGTTGCACTTGTCGCAATGCCGGACCACTGCAAGCGCTTGAGTGAGGGCGCGAGCGAGCCGCGCCGCACCCGGGTGATCCCGCTGCAAGAGATGGAAAGCCATGCGCTGCGCTGACTTCGGCCCGACTCCGGGCAAGCAGCGCAGTGACTCGACAAGCTCCTGTAGAGAGGACGGGGGATTCACAGCGAGGCGGTCCGTGATTCGTGGCTCGTGTTTCGTGGCTCGTGATCAGCAATGTCCGGCAGGGGTGTCCCACGACTCACGTGCCACGAGCCACGAACCACGTCAAAACGGCAGCTTCATGCCGGGCGGGAGGGGCAGCCCGGAGGTGATGCTGCTCATCCTTTCCTGGGTGGTCGCCTCGGCCTTGCGCACCGCATCGTTAATGGCTGCTGCCACGAGATCCTCCAGCATTTCTTTCTCGTCCGCCAGCAGACTCGGATCGATCGTCACGCGTCTTACGTCGTGGCGGCACGTCATCACCACCTTCACGAGGCCCGCGCCGGACTGACCCTCGACTTCCAGGCTCGCGAGCTCCTCCTGCAGCCGCTTCATGTTCTCCTGCATCTGCTGGGCCTGCTTCATCAGCCCTGCCAACTGACCTTTCATCATGTTCCGCGCTCCTTTCGTCGGTCCATCGACCGCGCGAACGGCCTTCAGCCTCCGGACTGGCGGCTTGGGCTTGATTCGACTGGATGGATGGAATCATCGGCCACGCGCGCACCGAAATTTTCCACCAGCTCGCGCACGAATGGGTCCCGCTCGATCGCCTCGATGGCCAGGCGCTGAAGCGCCTGCCGTTCCTGGTCCTGCTGCCCGGCGGGCGTGTTACCGCTGTTGGCCCCGAGCGTAAACGTCAAGCGCAGCTTGCGCCCATAGTGCGCTTCCAGCGCCGCCTGCAGCTTGTCCCTATAGGGCTTCTCCAGCAGGTGACGGTGCGCTTCGGGGACCATGAGCTCCAGTTGCTCTGCGTCGCAACCCACCAACTCGCTATGCTCGGCCAGCATGCACGCCATGCCGCCGAGCTTGAGGCTCGCGACGAGCCCACGCCAGTCGTTCGGTTGTGGACCACTTCGCTGCCGGTCGCTCGGCGCGCTGACGAGCGACGTTTTCGATGCCGGGCCTGCGCGCGGGCTGGAACCGGTGCCCGGCACTGCGTTCGACTCGCCCACTGGAGGACTCCACGGTTCAGGACCTTCCGGCGCGAACGCGAGCATGCGCAGCAGCGGCATCGTGAACCCGGCGTAGTCGTCGGGGGCCAGCGGCAGGTCGCTCCTCCCCTGCAATGCGATCTGGTAATAGAGCTGGACATCCTCAGGCGCCAGGGCGGCGGCCAGCGAGATCAGCGGCTCGCGGTCGATGTCGTCAGCCGCCAGCGCATCGGGTAGGGTCTGCAAGAGCGCGATTCGGTGCAGCACCGTAGCGAGCTCCTGCAGCGCGAACTCGAAGTCAAAGCTACGAGCCTGCATCTCATCGGCAATGGCCAGCACGCGCGCGCCGTCTCGCCGGCCCAGCGCATCGAGGATCGAGAACAGGTAGGACTGGTCCACCGTCCCCAGCATGGCGCGCACCGACTTCTCGTCCACCCGTCCCGCCCCGTGGGCGATGGCTTGATCGAGCAGGCTCAGTGCATCGCGCAGGCTGCCTTGCGCGGCACGCGCAATCACCTTGAGCGCCGCCGCCTCGAACGTCACGTCTTCCGCCGCGAGGATCTGCGCGAGGCGGCTCTGGATCTCGGGCGCGGGGATCAGCTTCAGGTTGAACTGCAGGCAGCGCGACAGCACCGTCACCGGCACTTTCTGCGCTTCGGTCGTAGCGAGGATGAATTTGACATGCTCGGGAGGCTCTTCCAGCGTCTTGAGCATAGCGCTGAAGGCCGAGCGAGACAGCATGTGCACCTCGTCGATGATGTACACCTTGAAGCGGCCGCTGGCGGGCGCGTACAGGGCGTTCTCCAGCAGCTCGCGCATGTTGTCGACCTGCGTGTTGGAGGCCGCGTCCAGCTCCAGCAGATCGACGAAGCGCCCGCCGTCGATCTCGGTACAGGCTGGGCACACTCCGCAAGGAGCAGGGGTGACGCCGGTCTCGCAGTTGAGCGCTTTCGCCATGATCCGCGCCAGCGTGGTCTTGCCCACGCCGCGCGTACCGGTCAGCAGCCAGGCGTGGTGCAGGCGGTTTTGGCGCAGCGCATTGGTCAGCGCGCGCACCACGTGCTCCTGGCCCACCAGCTCGTCGAACGTGCGCGGGCGCCACTTGCGAGCCAGGGCCTGTCCTGAGCCCGTCCGCAGCGGCTGACCCGAGTCTGTCGGACGCTCTGGCGTCATGCTTGTAGATCGAACGCGGGTGCCGCCGTGCGCCCGTCGTCAAACGGGAGGCGAGCCTTACCCCCGGCACTTGCAAAGAATAGCTGTGGCTGCTTCCTTCCGGACCTGACCAGGTTCACTACCATGCAATGCGGGGAGGCCCGCCATTGAAAACGTGGCTCGTAGTTCGTGATTCGTGACTCGTGATTCGTGATTCGTGACAAGACGCGTAGTTTCTTACGGCGCAGGCTAACGTGCCTGCACGTTAAGCGCAGCGGCCGGAGCCACTCGTGAGCACGGATGCGTGAGAGCAACGACGCGCCGCGGGCTATGTTAATCCTGCTCACCGCTGTGTCCTCACTTCGCGGGCGTAAACACTAGGCGAGCGTCACGGGAATACCCGCGATCTTGGACCGCCACTGCGCCGGGCCGGAGCTGTGAATCGAGCGGCCCGCAGCATCGACCGCCACGGTCACCGGCATGTCCTCCACCTCGAACTCATAGATCGCCTCCATGCCCAGATCGGCAAAGGCCACGACCCGGGAGGATTTGATCGCCCTGGAAACCAGATAGGCGGCGCCGCCGACAGCGATGAGGTAGACAGCGCCGTGACGCTTGATCGACTCGATGGTGGCCGGACCGCGCTCGGCTTTGCCTATCATGCCGAGCAGGCCGGTCTGCTCCAGCATCATGTCGCTGAACTTGTCCATGCGAGTCGCAGTGGTCGGACCGGCCGGGCCGACCACTTCGCCGCGCACCGGGTCGACCGGCCCTACGTAATAGATGAAGCGGTTGCGCAAGTCCACGCCTTCGGGCAGTCCTTGGCCCCTGGCCAGGCGCTCGGCGATGCGCTTATGGGCGGCGTCTCGGCCGGTAAGCAGCTTTCCCGACAACAGCAGCGTCTCCCCCGGTTTCCAATCGGCGACGTTGTGTTTTGTCAGCCTCGCCAGGTCAACCCGCCGGGCATCGGGCGCGGGTGCCCAGTGCACGTCCGGCCAATCCTCTAGGCGCGCTGCCTCGAGCCGCGCCGGCCCGCTTCCGTCGAGCACGAAATGGGCGTGCCGCGTGGCCGCGCAGTTCGGAATGATGGCCACGGGAAGGGACGCCGCGTGCGTGGGGAAATCTCGGATCTTCACGTCCAGCACGGTGGTCAGCCCGCCAAGGCCCTGTGCGCCGATGCCCAGCGCATTGACCTTCTCGTAGATCTCCAGGCGGAGCTCCTCAAGGCGGCTGGCGGGCCCGCGCGCGCGCAGCTCGTGCATGTCGATGGGCTCCATCAGCGCTTCCTTGGCCAGCAGCATCGCCTTCTCCGAGGTGCCGCCGATGCCGATGCCGAGCATGCC
>DATJVW010000386.1:0-2371 GCA_035501675.1 Burkholderiales bacterium | reverse complement strand
GCCGGGGATCGTGAAGGCGTCCTACGCGATGCCCGACGCGCATTGGGGATACGGCTTTCCCATCGGCGGTGTGGCCGCGTTTGATCCGGACTCGGGAGGTGTGGTTTCGGCGGGCGGTGTCGGATTCGACATCTCCTGCGGCGTGCGCACGCTGCACACCGGACTCACACGCGCCGACGTCGAGCCCGTCAAGGCGCGCCTGGCAGATGCTCTGTTTAGCGAGATTCCCGCTGGGGTGGGCAGCACGGGCACGATTCGCCTGTCCGGTGAGGAGATGAAGGCGATGCTCCTCGGCGGGGCGCAGTGGGCTGTGGAGCGTGGCTGGGGAACGCAGGGGGATCTGCAGCGTATCGAGGAGCATGGCCGGATGGCTGGCGCCGAGCCCGCGCAGGTTTCGGAGCAGGCCAAACGCCGCCAGCGCGACGAGATGGGCACGCTGGGTTCGGGCAACCACTACCTCGAGGTGCAGGAGGTGGCGGAGGTCTTTGACCGCGCAATTGCCGAGGCCTTCGACCTGCAGGCCGGCGAGGTGGTGGTCAGCATCCACTGCGGCTCCCGCGGACTCGGCCATCAGATCGGCACCGAGTTCCTCAAGCAGATGGCGCTGGATGCGAGAGCCCGCGGACTCGCCTTGCCGGATCGCGAGCTGGCCTGTGCGCCGATCAACTCGGAGCTGGGACACAGCTATCTGGGCGCGATGCGCTCGGGCATCAACTGCGCGCTGGCCAACCGGCAGATTCTCACCCACCTCACCCGCCGCGTTTTTCGAGACGTTCTGCCGCGCGCGCAGCTCACGCTGCTTTACGACGTGTCCCACAACACCTGCAAGCTGGAAATGCACGAAGTGGATGGCGCGCCGAGGAACCTGTTCGTGCATCGCAAGGGCGCCACTCGCGCTTTCGGTCCGGGCAACCCGGATCTGCCGGAGGCGCTGCGTGCAGTCGGCCAGCCGGTTCTCATCGGGGGCAGCATGGGTACCGGCTCGTATATTCTGTGCGGGACCACGAGCAGCGAACGGCAAGCTTTCAGCTCGGCGTGTCATGGAGCCGGCCGCGCCATGAGCCGCCACGAATCGCTACGTCGCTTCAAGGGCAGGAGCGTGGTGGACGAGCTCGCCTCTCGGGGGATCTTGATCCGCAGCCCATCCATGCGCGGCGTGGCCGAGGAAGCCCCGGGCGCCTACAAGGACGTGAGCGCGGTGGTGGAGGCGGCCGACCGCGCCGGGCTGGCGCGCACCGTGGCTCGGCTGACGCCGATGGTGTGCGTAAAGGGTTGAGGTGGGCGGTGAGGTGACCTCAATCGTAGCGGGCTTTCGAGCGTCACCCTGAGGCGCGACCGAGTCAGGGCGCAGTCGAAAGATTCCACGCGAGCGCTCGATCAAGCCTCAGGCTGGAGCGCAACGCGCTCCGCGCACCTCTTCCAAGCAGCCCGACGATCTGTCTTACTGCGCCGTGGGCTGCGGGGCTGATCGGCTCCTGCTCCCGGCGCGTTCCCGCACTTGGCGGGGACGTGCACGCCTTCCGGTATTTCTTCTTCCAATTGATTCGAGTTTGATCACCGGACCCTGTCCGGCGCGGGCGATGAAGTCTTCGCTCTGACGCAACGGACCGCTCTGGTGCTCAGCGTCGTGGCGCCGGGGCAGCGCGTTCGGTATGCGTGCCGTCGCGCGGCTCGATGCGCCGTTGGACAAGGGGCTGGCCCCGCCGCCTGATCCGGCGCGCTTTGCGCAGCGGCACCGCGTCCGGTGGTCCCCTGTCCTTGGAGCCGCAGCGCCTCTCACGATACGTTTCGCCCACGGGTAGAACCACAGGAACGAAGCATGCCCTTGCTCGCCCTCGAACGATCCGGTCATTTCGCCCATCGAATTGGGCTGGTTGACGATCGAATGCGACGGCTCGACACTGGGAGCATCGACAGATCGGGGAAGAGGAAATGAATGTCCGATATCTTGACGATTTTGCCGTAGGGCAGACCTTCGGCTCGGGGCGGCTGCGGATCGACGCGCAGCGAATCAAGACCTTTGCCGCCGAATTCGATCCGCAACCCTTCCATCTTGACGAGGAAGCCGCGCGCAACAGCCTGTTCCGCGGCCTCGCAGCCAGCGGCTGGCACACCGCCGCGCTCACGATGCGCCTGCTGGTCGAGAGCGAGCTCAAGCCAGCCGGAGGCATCGTTGGCGCCGGATTCGGCGAGTTCCGCTGGCCGCGTCCGGTGCGGCCCGGGGATGAACTGCGCGTCGAGAGCGAAGTGCTCGAGGTGCGGCCGTCGAAGTCGCGACCGGAGCAAGGCATCATCAAGGTCCGCACCACGACGCTGAATCAGGACGGCGAGGCCGTGCAGATTTCCGTCGGCAATCTCGTGGTGCCGCGCC
>DATJVW010000385.1:0-2510 GCA_035501675.1 Burkholderiales bacterium | reverse complement strand
CGTTGACTTTCATCCGCTCCGACTACACTTTTCTCAATGAACGGCTGGCCAGGCACTATGGCATCTCCGGCGTCTACGGAAGCCGGTTCCGCCGTGTGACCCTAATGCCCGAAAGTCGCCGCGGCGGCCTGCTGCGTCAGGGTAGCGTGCTGGCGGTGACGTCCTACGCAACACGGACCTCGCCCGTGCTTCGAGGCGTCCTGGTGCTGCGCAACATCATCGGCGCCCCGCCTCCTTCGCCTCCTCCGAATGTGCCCGCGCTCGACGAGAGCACTATGGCCGCGAACCTCTCGATGCGCCAGCGTCTCGCTGCGCATCGAAGCAACACCGCTTGCGCGAGCTGTCATCGGACCATTGACCCGGTCGGATTCGCGCTCGAAAATTTCAACGCCGTTGGGCAGTGGCGGGATGTCGACGCCGACGGCAAGCCGGTTGACGCCTCGGGTGGTGTGCCTGGCGTGGCAGAATTCCGCGGCATCGACGGACTCGAAAATGCCTTGCTCGCCCGCCCTGATCTGTTCGTCACATCTCTAACGGAAAACCTGATGACGTTCGCCCTTGGGCGAGGCGTTGAATACTAAGATGCACCTGCGGTTCGCGGCGTCTTGCGGGAGTCCGCCAACGAAGATTACCGCTTCTCGTCCCTGATCCTCGGCATCGTTCGCAGCGCCCCATTTCGGATGCGACGCGTGGAGAGCAGCGAAGCGCTTGCGGCCGGAACGCCGAAGAGTTCGGGCACCCAATAACACAGATACGATGGAGCACACAATGTTTCTGACAAAAAAAGCGATTCCCCGGCGAATGTTTCTCCGCGGCGGCCGAGCGCTGCTCGGGCTGCCACTGCTCGACGCCATGATCCCCGCGGCGACATCTCTGGCCCAGACGCCAGCCAAACCGGTGCGACGCTTGGGCTTTGTCTTCATCCCGATGGGGTGTGACCACTCCCGCTGGACGCCGCCCCACGCCGGCAACCTGGATGAACTCTCTCCCATCCTGGTGTCGCTCGCGCCCGTGAAGGACCACCTCACCGTTATCACCAATACACGTCTCCAGAACGCGTATCCGGGAACGCACGATACCTCCAACGCCTCGTTTCTGAGTTGCGCGCTCGCCAAGCACACCGAGAGTTCGGACTATTATCTGGGGACGACGGTCGATCAGATCGCGGCCAAGGCAATCGGCCGCCAGACCCAGCTCGCTTCACTCGAGCTGGCGATGGACCTCAACCCACTTGCCGGCGTATGCAACAACGGTTACGCCTGCGTCTATCAGAATTGCCTCTCCTGGTCGTCGCCGACCACTCCGCTTCCGTCCGAGGCCCATCCGCGCATCGTGTTCGAACGCCTCTTCGGGGAAGGCGGCAACGCCACGGCCCGGCGTGCGGCGCTGGATGAGCGCGCCAGCCTGCTCGATTCTTTTACCGGAGACATCGCTCGACTCAAACAACGAGTAGGCGCACGCGACCGCGACAGAGTCGATCAATATCTCGATAGTATTCGCGAGGTCGAGCGCGAAATTCAGCGCGCGGAAAAATCCGTAAATGCGGACGTGATGCCCGACGCCGACCGGCCCGTCGGCGTCCCCACCGCTTTTGCCGATCACGCGAAGCTCATGTTCGACCTCCAGATCCTGGCGTTTCAGGCCGACATTACCCGCGTAGTCACCTTCCAGCTCACTCGCGAACAGAGCAATCGCACCTATCCTGAAATCGGCGTTCCGGAACCCCACCATCCCACGAGCCACCATGGTAACGATCCCGAGAAGGTGGCGAAAATCGCTAAGATCAACGCATTCCACGTGTCGCTGTTCTCGCAGTTCCTGCAGAAAATGAAGGCGACTCCGGACGGCGTTGGATCGCTCCTCGACCACTCGGTCTACGTATACGGCAGCGGCATGGGCAACCCAAGCATTCACGATCACGAGAACCTGCCCCTCCTTGTGGCGGGCGGGGCGGAGGCCGGCATGAAAGGCGGCCGCCATATCCGCTTCGCCAAGCCGACGAACCTGGCGAATCTGCATCTCACGCTGCTCGATCGTGTGGGCGTCCATCTGGATTCGTTCATGGATAGCACGGGCGAGATCGAAGATCTCTTCACGGCCTAAAGAGGAGATCCGGATGAGTCGGCAAACAAGCTGCTGTGGACTTCTGGCCTCGTTCGCCAACGCCGCCCTCGGCGTTTTGGGAACCGGGCTGTGCGGCCTCGGGCTGGCTGCGCAGCCCTCACCGGTAGCCGACGCCGCCGAACACCGCGATCGGGCCAAGGTCGAGCAGCTTCTTCGCGGCGGCTCGCCGGTGGACGCACCGCAGGTGGATAGGACCACCGCCCTCCACTGGGCGGCATATCACGCTGATGCGGAAATTGCGGCCGCGCTGGTGAAGGCCGGCGCCAATGTGAACGCGCTGAACCGGTACGGCATGCCCCCGCTCGCGCTGGCTTGCTCGAACGGTGGCGCCGCGGTGGCGAAGCTCTTGCTCGAAGCCGGAGCCGACGCGAACACCCGGCTGAACG
>DATJVW010000384.1:0-5649 GCA_035501675.1 Burkholderiales bacterium | reverse complement strand
AGCTGGTGTGCGCCCATCCGGAGGCGGAGCCCCCCTTGGCGATGTCTGGTATTGATCGGCGCTTTGGGTAGGCCTGCGCGCGCGCCATCCCTCTACACGTGACCATGTATGATTGTTCAATCCCGGTTCCCCTGAGGAATTCCGTCAGTCCGTCCACCTTGGGCGCCCCTCTCTTTCTTCTCCGCGTGGTTGTGGTTCCGCAGAGACTGGTTGCTGCGATGGCAGAGTCCAGAGGCTCACGCGGCCGTTGCGGTCGGCTGTGGCGGCCCGCTGCGCTTCGACGCGGATGGCGAGCCGTGCCAGCGGGGCAGCAGCTTCGATCCTGAAGAGCGGGCTGAGCGAGAGCACAGGCTGCCAGCCGCACAGCGCCCTGTCCGCGCCAACCGACACCAACCGCGCTTGCTGATTCGAAAATGCGAGATCCGTGACGGCCGCAGTGTGGCCTTCAAGCAGCTTGGGCCGCTTGCCCGCCGGACCGCTGCCGCTGAAATTCCACACGATGACCGTGCTGCCGCCCGCGGTCGCCAGCAAATGTCCATCGGCGCTCCACACCAGCGTGCGCACCTTGTGCGGGTACCCGGTCATTTGTAGTGCATCACCATCCTGTAGCCGCCACGTCTGGACAGAACCCTCCTGCGTGCCCGCCGCGAGGTACCGTCCGTCGGGGCTCAGGGCCAAACTGAGGATCGATCCCTTCCACTCCAAACGCCGGACGGGCTTTCCCTTGTCAACGGCCCAGAACTGCACGCCGCCATAGCATGCGGTGATTATCCGCGCGGGGTGCGCCTGCCAAAGCAGCGCGGTGATGGTACTCGCATGGCCGGCATGCTCGGCGAGCAAGCGGCCAGCGCGCGACCACACGCGCAGATTCCGACCCGCGGCAGCGGCAACGCAGCTGCCGTCCGGCGCCCAGGCAATGTGCTCAACCCACGCATGCCCCGCACCGTCGTCTTCCCTCACGACTCGTCCGCTGGCTGCAGCCAGCAGGCGCACGCGCCCATCCTGGCCGCCGGTAGCCAGCAGCTCGCCTTCGGGCGACCAGGCTGCCGCAAGGGCGCCGCCCGCATGGCTGGGCAATTCGCGAGTGACCTTTCCGGAGATCGCGTCGATCACCGCGACACGACCCGCCAGCGTGGCCGCAACCAGTGCATCAGTGTGCGGCGCCCACTGCAAGGCCTGTACGTAGTCCCCGAGATCGAGCAGCCCGCATCGTTGGGGGCTGCCCGCTGCGTGTGGCGGGCGCGGACTCACGCGCGGCATCGCTCGAACCCGCTCACCAGTTCATCGCGATCGAGGTTGCGTCCGATGAAGATGACCTTGTTGTGTCGTGGGGAGCGGCCCCACTTCTTGCCGGGCGCCGTGTCGAGCAGCATGTGTACGCCCTGGAACACCATCTGCTCGTCGGCACCGCGGAGGCTGAGGATACCCTTCATGCGGAAGATGTCGGTGCCGCGCTTGTTCAGCAATTCCCGCAACCAGGTGTCGAGGCGTTGCTGATCAAGATCGCCCCGCAGGTCGATGCCGACCGACGTGACGCTCTGATCATGCACATGGGCGGTGTCGCTCAGAAACTGCGGATCGATCTCCAGCGCCTTCTCGAGATCGAAGGCTCTGATGTCGAGCAGCTTGTCGATCTCGACGGCGCAGTTTTGGGCGCGGTACAGGCGGGCGAATCGGTTCATCGACCGGATGCGCCCGTGCAGCTGATCGAGCTTCTCCGCCGCAACCAGATCGGTCTTGTTGAGGAGAATCACGTCAGCAAAGGCGATCTGTTCCTGACACTCCGAGCTGTCATCGAGATGCAAGTCCACATGATGGCTATCAACGACGGTGATCACCGCATCGAGCGCGAGCTGGCCGCCGATTTCATCGTCCACAAAGAAGGTTTGCACGACCGGCGCGGGATCGGCGAGGCCCGTGGTTTCGATGAGGATGTAGTCGAAACGGTCCTTGCGGCGCATCAGGTTGCCGAGGATGCGGATCAAGTCGCCCCGCACGGTGCAACAGATGCAGCCGTTGTTCATCTCGAAGATCTCCTCGTCGGCGTTGACGATGAGATCGTTGTCGACGCCGACTTCGCCGAATTCGTTCTCGATCACCGCGATGCGCTTGCCGTGGTGTTCGGTGAGGATACGGTTCAGCAGCGTCGTCTTGCCCGCTCCAAGGAACCCCGTAAGCACGGTAACCGGTACCCGTGACGTGACGTCTGCCTGCATACTGTCGACCTCCTTTGGTCAGTCGTGATCGTCGTCGTGATGGTCGCCCCGTCCAGCGCGAAGTGCCACCACATCGTTCCGCGTCACGGCCGCCCGCGGTCGATGAATCTTGTACTGAATATTCCCTGCCGGTCCCCCCAGCAGCGCGATGACCGTCTCGACCGGCGGACAGCCTGGCTCGCTGCAGGTCAGCTCGCTCACCATAACGGTCACGTCCGGACCAGGTGCCAGTAGCTCCTCGACCCAGCCGCGGATTGTCCGAGTGTGCTGGATCTGTTCTTCGCCTTGGCGCCGTCGGTTGCTTAGCATGGTGCCTCCTCCACGGGCTGCGACACGGGTTCGTGCAGGCCGGCTGCAGCAAGCTGTGCCGGCGCCAACGCATCCTCGCGTGGGCCATCGAAGGTGAGGCGCCCAGCGCGCAGCAATAGCACTCGCTGCACGCGGTCCGGCAGCACCGCTGCGTCATGCGTGGCCCACACGACGGTGGCACGCTTGCTCCGGGCATTGCGCTCGAGCGCCTGCGTGAAGGCGCGTGCCGCGAGTGGGTCCAGCCCGCTGGTGGGCTCATCGAGCAGGAGCAGTTCGGGCTCACACGCGAGTGCAGCTGCGAGTGCGACGCGTTTGCGCTCGCCGAAGCTCAGACGATGGATCGGCCGCTGCGCCAATGCGCGCACTCCGAGCGCTTCGAGCATTTCCTGCGCACGCGTACATGCCTCGGCCTCCCCTACACCATGGCGGCGCAGACCCCAGACGAGGTCCTCGATCGGCGTTGAGCCGAGCAACTGGTCGTTCGGTTCTTGGCAGACGAGCGCCACTTGGGCGGCGACCCGGCGCGCTACCGGCCCCGGCGCAAGCACCTCGCCCAGACGCGTCACCTCGCCACCCGCGGGCGGCAACAATCCCGACAGTACGCCGAGCAGGGTACTCTTGCCCGAGCCGCTGGGTCCCATCACCGCTACCCATTCCCCCACGTGTACAGTGAACGTCACCTGGCGCAAGCCGCCTGTGCCGTCGGGATATGCCACGGCCACGCCGCGCAGCACTGCGGCGGCGGCAGCGTGGGCGGTGCCGGCGTGGCGTCGGGCAGCCCTCAACAGTCGCGCATCTTCGTGGCGTACGGCGCGCTCAAAAGCGTGCGCCATGCCGCCAGCCAGCACGAGACCGTACGATTCGAGGTGCGGTGCGCCGCGGATCAATCCGAGGCGGAGCATCGCGGCCTGCCAGCGGCGCTGCCACTCATCGACCAGGATGAGTCCGTGTGCCACGGCGTGGTCGATCAGGTCGGTGACGCTTTCGGGTGCACCCCAGCGGCGCAACGCGGCCTTCAGCTGGGGCCATTGCGTGGTACCGCCGAACCACAGGACCCATATCAGCCCCGTGGCGGCCCGCGTCCCGACCAACACGTACGCCGTCGGCTGGCCGCTGACGATCCCGGGAATGACACCGAGCAACGCCGCATACCCCAGGCCTACGATGAGTACTGCAAGCCGCCGGCGTGTCACGCCGCTCGCCGCCAGCGCTGCCAGCCCAGCGGCTCCCAGCAGCCCCGACTGCATCGGCGTGACGCACAGGAGATTGGCGGCGAGGGCCGACACGAGTGCGCCAACCCGCAACGCTGTGACGCGCCGCGGCAGCGCACCGAAGAGCGCACTGTCGCCGTCAAGATGCATGTGGTTGCGCGGAGCGGCCAGTCAGCCGCAGCCATGTCGTTCCGGCGATGAGGCCGGCGATGAACGAGCCGAGCGAGAACGTGAACAGTAAGACATCGCCTTGGACCCAGCTGAACAGCGGGCCGCTTGAGGCGTGGCCGGCGGCCGCTGCCGTCGCGGCGAAGACCGTATCGTCGATCCCCCGAAGCGGTTCCGCGGCGGCGCCGCCGCCCCAGATACTGCACGCCACGAGCGCCAGCCCGGCGGCAAGAGGGCGCGAGATGGGCGCGGAGACGCTTGCGGAGACCCAGGCGGGCACCAGATCCGTGCGGCGCCGGCACAGCGCGCGCATTAGCAGGCCGCTCATGATTCCCTCGAGGGCGGCGAGCGGTAACTGCACCGGCGCGAAACCGAGGAGGATGCGTGCAAACCAGTAGCCAAACGGCTGTGGGCCGGCGAGCGCGGCACCAAGAATGCCGGCGTCGGCCAGATACACGCCCACGTCCGCCATGGCGCAGGCCACGCCAACCGCCACCACCGCAGGGACACGGACGGCGCGTAGCACGGTGACGCACGCCAGCGCCGTCCACGGGCCGACGATGCCCAGCGTGACGATGTTCGCTCCGAGAGTGGTCAGGCCACCGTGGGCGAAGAAGAGGGCTTGGAGGAGGAGCGTCACGGCCGCCAGTACCACGGTGCGCGAGGGACCGAGCAGCAAGGCCATGAGGGGGGTGGCGCACATGTGCGAGGTTGCCCCCGCAACCGGCACCGGGATCGGGAAGAGGGTCACGGCAAACGTCACCGCCCCCGCCATACCGAGGAGTGCGCGCTCCTCACTCGTCCCATTGCGTGTGGTGGCACTGAAGCGCCGCCATCCGACAGCCAGAAACGGGGCAGCCGCCGCGCCCCACGCAGCGGCATGGGAGAGCGGGAGAACGCCTTCGCTGAGATGCATGCGCCGGTGATACACCAGTCGCAATTGAGTTGCAACTACATATTGGATGAATTCATGCCAGCGCCGCTGGCTGGCATGCGTAGCAACTCGCGGCTATGCGCAGCTATCGCAGCGCCCCTTGACGAGGATCTCGACGTCGTTCCTCCGTAGGGCGCGGGGAGCGCGGGCAGAACGGCCGAGCTGTACTGTCAGATCGTCAAGGCATTCAACCGTGCCGCACTGATTGCAGAGGAAGTGGGGATGCTCTTCGTTCGCGCCGGCCTTCTTGGCGGAGGTCTGGAGGACCGCTTCGAAGCGCCAGACGTGATCGCCCAGGTCGGTGCGGTGCGCCAAGCCGGCGCGGGCGAGGTCCAAGAGATTTCGGTACACCGTTGCGCGGTCGAGCCCCTGGGCGGCCAGTTGTGCCGCGACATCGTTGTGACTAACGGGGGCGCCGGCACCGCGCAGCGCCCAGAGCACGGCGAGGCGTGGCAATGTGGCACGCAAGCCGGCGGCACGCAGGGCGGCCCGCAACGGCACGGCGTCAGTCGGTGTGAGTTGCTTGTCCTTGCGTCCCATTGGCATGCTCCTGCGCTGACCACCACCAGTCGGTCACCAGTAGCGTAGCACAGGACAGATATGGTTGCAGCTGAGTTGCAATTGCGATTGACGCGGCGAGGTGCGGTGCGACACCAGGGGCGAAGGCAATTCCTTGGCAGGGCCAATCGCCTCGAACGGACCGGCATCGCGCCGATCTTGATCGACGATCCGCACAGCTGCCGCGGACATAACGATTGGCCCGCAGTTCAGCGTCGATCCACCGTGACTCGTTCGGAAATGAGTCGGCTCG
>DATJVW010000383.1:0-3250 GCA_035501675.1 Burkholderiales bacterium | reverse complement strand
GGCGCAGCCTGGGATTCAAGCTGCTCCGTGTGGCTCCGAGGCTGCTTGACTTCGTCAAGTTCATGGAGCAACGGCACGCTTCATACAACACTGTGCCGTTGGCCCTGGCCTGGGCCAAGCGCCCCTCCCATGCACAGCTCGCCACCTGGGCGCAGCGCTTGAGCTACGTGCGGATATTTGCGCGCTATCGAAATGCCACCGATCCGCGCACCCAGATCCCGCCGGCGGGGCTGTTGCCGTTTCGCCCCAGGCGAGCGCGGCCGTACCTGTATTCAGACCGGGAGATCCGCGAGCTGCTGCGCGCGGCATTGGAGCTGCCCCGGCGGGGACTGCGCCCCTGGACCTACTACTGCCTGCTCGGGTTGCTCAGCGTTTCCGGGCTGCGCATTGGGGAGGCTCAGAACCTGCAACTGCAGGACATCGACCTCAAAGCAAGGCTGCTGACCATCCGCGGTGCCAAGTTCGGTAAGGATCGCCTGGTGCCCTTGCACCCTTCGACCTGCCGGGTGCTCGCGCGCTACATCGCGCGGCGCCAGCGCCTGTGGGCGAGGCGATCGGCCTCGCCCTACCTGTTCTTGTCAACGCGCGGCAACCGCCTGGATGGCGGGGATATTCGCCGAACCTTTTACGCCTTGTCCCGCAAGATTGGGCTGCGCGCTGCATCCGACCGATGTGGGCCACGTCTGCATGACATGAGGCACCGATTCGCGTCCAAGACACTGCTGCGCTGGTACCAGGCCGGCGAGGATCCCGAGCGCCGTTTGCCTGCGCTCTCTGCCTACCTCGGCCATGTGCACTGGACTGACACGTACTGGTATCTGAGTGCGCTGCCGCAGCTCATGCGCGAAGCAATGTCGCGGCTCGAATCGCACTGGGAGCAGCGGCCATGAGCCCCGTCACCAGCCTCGCTCCGCTTCTGGAGCGCTTCTTCATTCAGCGTCTGATGCAGGAGCGGCGCGTCAGTGCCCACACGATCAGCTCCTATCGCGACACCTTCCGCCTGTTCCTGCAGTTCACGCAACAGCGTCTGCGCAAGCCTCCCTCCACGCTGGTGTTCGAGGACATCGATGCACCTCTGGTGAGCGCCTTCCTCGATCACCTCGAGAAGCAACGGGGCTTAAGCGTTCGCAGCCGCAATCTGCGCCTGACCGCGATTCACTCGTTCTTTCGCTACGCGGCTTTCGAACTCCCGACTCACGCGGCGCAAATCCAGCGCGTGCTCGCCATTCCCAGCAAACGCTTTACCCGCACCCTGGTGCGCTTTCTCACCCGTGCAGAGGTCGACGCCTTGCTCGCCGCTCCGGATCAGCGCACCTGGTTCGGACGGCGCGATCACGCGTTTATCCTGACGGCGGTCCAAACGGGTCTGCGCCTCTCGGAGATCACCGCCGCCACGCGCGAAGACCTCGTGCTCGGAACCGGCGCTCACGTGCGCGTAATCGGCAAAGGCCGCAAGGAGCGTTGCACACCGCTGGCCAAACCCACGGTGGCCGTGCTGAAGACGTGGTTGCGTGAGCCGCCAAGAGGTGATGGACGGCTGCTATTTCCAAACGCCAAGGGCAAGCGCCTGAGCGTACATGGCATCAAATACATGCTTACCAAGCATGCAGCGAATGCGGCCAGAGTCTGTCCCTCTCTCAAGGGCAAGCGCGTCACCGTCCACCTGCTTCGACACACCATGGCCCTGGAAATGTTGCAGGCGGGTGTAGACCGTGCCGTCATCGCGCTCTGGTTGGGTCACGAGTCGGTCGAGACCACACAGATCTATCTCGAAGCGACGCTCGCCATGAAGGAGCAAGCGCTGGCGAAAGTTACACCAGCGCACGCCCGCCAGGCGCTATTCCGGCCGGGCGATCGGCTGCTGAGCTTCCTGAACAGCCTGTAGGACCACCAAGACTATGTAGGGTGGCAGCTGGCGCTTCAATACGATGCGATCGGAAATTCCCGAGCAACGCGACGGACCCGCCAACGCTACCCGACATAGTCCTGAACATCAGATAGTGCCGACTATGTCTCCGGAGACATAGTCGCCACACGTGGGCCAGCTGGCATGTGCAATCAGGTACACCGTTGCACGTGCTGCAGGAGCTGGGCGGCTGGGAGTCAGTGGAGATGGTGCGGCGGTATGCGCATCTGTCCAGCGATCACCTGGCCGAGTATGTGGATCGCATGTCCGGCACGCTGAAGTTGGTGAAGGAAGACGAAACAGCAGGGAAAGTGGCTACGATCTAGCTACGTTGCCATCAAAGAAAAAGGCCTGCATTGCTGCAAGCCTTTGAGTTGATGGCGCGCCCGGCAGGATTTGAACCCACGACCCCCTGGTTCGTAGCCAGGTACTCTATCCAACTGAGCTACGGGCGCGCTGCGGGCCGAATTGTAGCAGAGTGCCGTGGGGCGGGCTCGCCGCCGCCCGGGGATGGACGCCTGTTCCAGCAGCCGGGAGTAGAATCCTTTCGGCTGAGGTCTCCTCTCACCGTCCGCCCACTGTGACCACGGAAGTCTCATCTCCCACGACCACCGCATCGAAGCCGCAAGTTTCGGTGCCCAGTGAGTTCACCCAGCAGGCCTTCCTGCGCACTACGGGCGCTCCGCTCACGCCGGGTAACGGGTTGCGTATCCTGAAAGATTGCACCGAGAACTACCCCGCGTGGCTCGAGGCGATCGGCAGCGCGCGGCACAAGATCTACTTCGAGAACTACATCATCGGCGACGACGAGGTTGGGACCCAGTTCGTGGCGGCCCTGGCTGAGCGGGCGCGCAGCGGGGTGCGCGTCCGGATGATTTACGACTGGCTCGGCACTTGGGCATCGAAACGCCTCTGGCAGCCGCTGCTGGATGCCGGCGGTGAAATTCGCTGCTTCAATCCGCCGCGCCTGGACAGCCCGCTCGGGTGGCTGTCGCGGGACCATCGCAAGTCGATCAGCGTCGACGGCCGCGTAGCCTTCGTAACGGGCCTGTGCGTGAACCGTCGCTGGTTGGGCGATCCGGCGCGCGGCATCGAACCTTGGCGCGACACGGGCGTGGAGCTGCGTGGTCCGGCGCTGGCCGACGTCGAGAGGGCCTTCGCCCAGGTGTGGGAAGGGATGGGCAGCCCGATTCCGCAGGACGAGTTGACTGCCGCAGAAGAGATTCCGCGCGCCGGCGAGCTGTCGATGTCGGTGGTCGCGAGCGCGCCGAACACAGCGGGCCTTCTTCGGCTGGACCAACTCATCGCGACCGCCGCTCGCAGAACGTTGTGGCTTTCCGATGC
>DATJVW010000382.1:0-4158 GCA_035501675.1 Burkholderiales bacterium | reverse complement strand
GGGACCCGAGCTGGGCCAGCGCCGGCTCCCAGCGGTGAAACGGAAGCTCAACGTAAGCCGTCCAGCCGGGTCACGCTACGCCACCAAGAGCAAGCCCCCCTTTATTGCAAGCTCCCGAGAAATGCTCCATACCGCCGGAAGGTTCGGTTCGGTAGCTCGCGGCGATGCGGTCGAGACGAGTGACGTGGATCTCCTGGTGGCCCCGGGTCCGGACACCACGCTGTTTGACCTCGGCGGTTTCGCGCTTGACGTTGAGGAGATCGTCGGGCGTCATGTGGACGTGGCCATGCCGCGTGGCCTGAAGGCGCGCATTCGGGACCGGGTCCTCGCCGAGGCCGTCGCCCTGTGAGAGCCGGCCGTGATTAGCCTTCCGGCTGGTGAATATGTACGAGCGTCTTTCCGTTGGGAACCAACGATGCCTCGGGTGTCGCTATCGCTGAACGGCTCGGGCTAACGACGTGGCGACGTTGGGGCCGCCGTCGTGGTCCGGCCGAGCACGTGGATGCGCTGACCTTCTGCCCTGAAGTCCGTAAACGACAGCGCTCTTCGCGGTCATGTAGCGTGACAAGCGGGCATATTGTAATTGCCTCGAACAATTCCAGATCCCTGCCGATTACGCGCTGTCGCCGGAAAGTCCGTACCCGGTGAGCTCAGCGCGCATAACATCCAGTTCTTCCCATGTGCCACGATTTCCCGCGAGCGTTCATTACCGCGCAGTTGCTGGCCGGTCCGCCAGTTCAGCTTCGGTGGCGTGGCTGTCGTCGCTGCACGACCGCAAGTTGGTGGCGCAGGAGCAAAGATTGCGGCAGTCTTCCATGTCTTCTCACGCTAGACAGCCGCAGGGACGCAGCTTGCCCTACCTGATCAGGAGGAACACGAACCGCAGGCACATGATCGGTGATCATCCGGCTGCCACGCGTGGTGAGCGTCAGCTGGCCTCTCTGGAACTGGTTGTACTGGTCTGTCGCCTGCCCAGTACATCGCGAGCGACCATGGATCAATCGAGCAAGGCACCTTATGATCGGGCAGGGAGAGGAGGCCTTGGCCGACTCTGAAGCAGCATCACTGATGAGTGGCGGTGATCCCGGGTGATGATGATCCTGCAGCGCCTCGTTTGCCGGCTCATGAGTCGCTGAGCGGTTCCGAACGGGCAGGAGTCAAAGCGCCGTGTCCGGCACCTACCCTGGCTGGAGGCCTGTGACCCCGCCAGCTGGCGCTGATGCCAAGCTATGGTCGGAGGCAAGCGAATTCGCACATCGCGGGCGGGTCTACCTCGAGGATCGGGAGCTTCGTCGAGCGCGTGAGTGCTTTGAGCGGGCGCTTGAGTTGTTCAAGCGGCTTGGTGACGAACGCGAGGCGACGGTGTGCATCGGAGGGCTCGCCGATGTCACCTTCTTCGAGGGGGATATCGTGCGTGCCGGAGACCTGTATGAGGAGGCGTGCCAGCAGGCGCGGATGCGGGGGGACACGTATGTCGAGGCGCTGAGCCTCGCGAAGGCCGGAGGGGTCTGGGCGCTGCTGGGTGATCGGGAGATTCAGCGCGCCTACTGGCGTAGGGCCGCAAGTCTTAGTCCAGAGTTCGCGGAGCTCATCGGTCCTGGCGAACCGGTCGACGCGTGCAGGGTAATCGGAAGTCTGCGCAACGAGCGGCACAGCGAGCCGATGGCTGCCGGAGATCAGGAGGATCTAGCTACGCGGCCGGCGGCCGTCCCAGAGCCAGCGGATTCCCCAGAACAGCCGTCAGCGGGAGTCACATCCGCCGGACTGACGCAGACCGAACTTTCCTCGCTACTGCAAGAAATGAGTCAATCCTTGGATGACGCCGGACGACGAACGGCCGATCCGAGTCTCAACTTGCTTGCCTCCTTGGTGAAGGGCGAGGACTACCGAACGCGGCAGCAATGGGCGGCGGCCCGAGATGAGTACGCGAAAGCGCTGGAGCACGCCGCGAGAGTGGGCGAGCGTGAGGACGGCGGCGTCGACTCGCAGCTTGCGCTGGGGGCGCGGCTGGGCCTGGCCGAGGTTCTGCTCGCGATGGGCGAGCCAAGCCAGGCGCGTGCTGAGGTGGACCTGTGCTTGCCCGAACGAAGCTTGATGCCCCAACCAAACCGAACGCTGTCCGAGCGCGTTGCCAGCTGGGAGTACGAGGTGCTGCTGGCTCGCATTTATGAGATCGCTGGCCGGGTTGACCTCGAGCTCGGCCGGATCGAGGACGCGGAGGCGGGCCTGCGCATGGCAGTGGATATCTGCCGTTCGTGGCAGGGGTTGCCGATGCCCAAAGGGGTAATGCAGCAGAGCGCAAGCGCAGCGGGCATCTGCTCGCATTCGCTCGCGACCCTGTACCAAGATACTGGGCGTCCTGAACTGGCACTTGATCAGCTCAAGCTCGCCCTCAGTGCCTTTGAAGCGGCCAGGGACGTCGGGGGCCAGGGTGCAGTTCATTTGGATTTCGCGAACGCACTCGCCGATACGCTGTTGACGGCGAGTCCGGGCCAGCGGAGTGACCGCGCCGGTAGCGCAACTGCGGTCGATGACATTTGGCGTCACTTTGAGACGGCCCGAGACTTGTATGAACGCGTCGGTCGGCCCGGAGGCGCGGCGCAGGTTGCTGGAAGAGCTGGGCTCTTCTCGCTTGACGCAGGCTTGGCGGGGCAGGCGCAAGCCTGGCTCGAAGAGGCCCGGAGGCTGCATGCTGCTGAGGGTAATCGCCGGGGGATGGCGATGGACCGGCTGTACGAGGGTGAGGCGTACAGTCTGCTCGGGCTGGCGGGTCGCGAGGAAGAAGCACTGAGTGACGCACTGCGTCTTGCGCATGAACTTGAGCTGCCGGAACTTGAGTGGAAGGCCCATGCGGGCCTAGGCGCACTCGGGGAACGGCAGGGAGAACTCGAGAATGCTCGCGCCCACTTCGAGGCGGCGGCCGATGTGATCGAGTCGCTTCGGACTCTCTTGACGTCCGAAAAGCGCAAGGTGCTCTTCTTCGGCGGAAAGGAAGCCGTCTACGAGCACCTGATCCGTATCTGCCTCACCCTCCGGCGTGATAAGCAAGCGTTTCTGGCCGTGGAGCGCAGCCGCTCGCGCGCGCTTCTCGACCTACTGCGCGACACAAAGCTTGAACTTGGTAGAGACCTCGACCCCGCATGGGCCGAGCGAGAAGCCGAGCTCGTACGCTCCAGCCGTACAGCGACGCGCTCGCTGGACGCTATGGCGGACGCCCCCGGCGGTCGCCAGCTCGACCTTCTCGTACAAGCGCGAGAGGCCCGGCAGTCACTGGAGTCTCTGCTCAACGATCTCGCAGAGGTTGCTCCCGAACACGTGGCGCTACGTCGCGGGCAGCCCGCCTCATTCGAGGATGTGCAGCAAGTCGTGGCGAGCTCGGATCGGCGAGTCATCCTCGTTGAGTACTTCACGATGCAAGACGTGGTGGTCGTTTTCGGGGTAGCGAGCGGCGCCGAGACACCTCAAGTCGTCGAGCTGCCGCTCGATCAGCAAGAGCTTCGCCGTTTCGTGCGTGCCAACCTGGGCGCACACGATCGTGTGCGGGAGCTAATTGCGGATGGCCTCGAAGAACTGTGGCACGGCTACGACTATTTGATCGAGCCTGTGGCTACGTGGGCTAATCCCGATGACCTCGTCTATCTCATTCCGCATGGGATTCTTCATTATCTCCCGCTGCATGCGCTTGCGGTCCGTGGCAGCTACTTGATCGAACGTAACCCCGTGATCTATGCGCCGAGTGCGTCTATGCTCAAGTTCTGCCGAGCGAAGCGTAAGCAAGGCGACGGCGGCGTCCGTTTGACGGCAGCGGTCTTCGGGGACTCTCGGGGCGACCTCCCGTACGCGAGAACCGAAGCCGAGGAGGTCGGCCGTCTGCTCGGCGCATCACCGTTTCTGGGGGACGCAGTATCCAGATCAGCCGTGGAGGGAATCCTCCCCGGGACGGGCATCGTTCATTTCGCCGTTCACGGCTACTTCAGCGAGGTCGACCCGCTTCGGTCTGGCTTGAGACTCAATGGCGGGCACGTCCTGACGGCTCAGGACGTGTTTGGGCTTCCAGGGCTCGATGCCGATCTTGTCACGCTCAGCGGGTGCGAGACCGGCATCAACGAGAGTCATTCCGGTGACGAGCTTATCGGCCTGACACGTGCCTTTCTGTAC
>DATJVW010000381.1:0-3756 GCA_035501675.1 Burkholderiales bacterium | reverse complement strand
CGGAAGGTGTAGCGGTTGCCCTTGTCCCACACCAGTGCGTCGGTGAGCGGTTCGGCCGCCACAAACAGCACTTTGTTGCGCAGCGCGATATCGCTCAGCGCCAGGCCCACGTTGGAGAGGAACGTTCCGGCCAGCAGGTCCGCTTTCTGGCTGCTGAGCAGCTCTTGAGCGCTGCGGGTGGCGTCTTCCGGTTTACCGCCATCGTCGCGCGAGACGACCTCGAGCCTGCGTCCGCCGAGCAGGCCCCCGGCCGCATTGATCTGCTCCACCGCCATTTGCCAGCCGTTGCGGTAGGGCACGGTGAACGCGGGTACGGTGGAATAGCTGCTGATCTCGCCGATGACGATCGGCTTGCTGTCAGCCGCCAAAGCCTGGGTCGCCAGCATTGCCAGGGCGACTGCGCAGGACGACCGGGCCATCAGCGCAAGCCGTCCTGGCCTTTGATCTCGTGCTTCTGCAGGCCGCCGACGCGTGCCAGGGGGCGCCCGCTGTCGGTCACGGCCACCGCCACCACGATCTCGTTGGCGCGTGGAGCATCCGCCACGCGCGCCTCGACGGCATCGAAGTGGCTGCGCACATAGGCCGCGTCCTTGTGGCCCAGCGGCACGTCGATGGCACAGCCCAGCGTGCCGAGCTTCTTCGCCGACGGGACCAGCGCCGCGCCCTTCTCCACCGCCTTGCGCAGAGGCGCGCCCAGCTTGGGATGCAGGATCGCCGCCGCGTGCTCCAACTCGCCCGCCTCCCCCACGATGGCCGCCTTGCCGTAGCTCTCCGCCTGGTACGGCTGGATTCCAAGCGCCTGCACGCACCGCTCGCCCAGCAGTCCGCCCAGTTCCTCGCCGATGTCCATCAGCTCCGACAGGTCATCCTGGTAGCGCCCGGCGAGCGGATTCTCGACCACTGCAATGGCCACGGCCCTGCGCGTGGGCGGATCCACCGGCCGGCCCATCTCCGAGTGCGTTTCGTCCACCTGGACGACCAGCTTTCTGATTTTCGCTTTCATTCCAGCCCCGCTAACGCGACGAGTCGGGTCGGCACCCCACGCTGCGGACCGCCCCCTGGAGCCAGAGCGCCGCCGCATGGATCGACCCTCGCTCGGTCAGATCGCACGCCGTGGTCATGCCCGCGTCCAGTGCCCGGCGCACTCGATCCGCGGACAGCGGGCCGACGGCCACGGTAACCAGCCGGTCGCCGAGATCGGTGTCGTCCTTCAACTCGCACGCCGGCCGGCGAAGGATAGCAGGATCTTCCACGTTCACGCTGTTCGCGATCATGGTCGCCGCAGCGTCGGCGCCGGCCGCCGTGCGCGCCAGCACCGTCACGCTGTCTGCGATGCCGAGGCTGAAGCTGCGACCGCGCCAGCCGCTGGTCGCCACACCGCGCACCGGCATCGCGCTCGTCACCTCAAAGTCGCCATCCAGGGTGTGCGCTGTGCGCCGCTTGATCCGGCCGAGGTCGGCATACAGCCCGACCTTGTAGCGTTGACCGGCTGCGAGATGCAGCGCGATGTCGCCGCCGTTGTTGACGTAAGAGCGCACGATGCGCGGGTCTGCTCGGAAATATCCGATCAGCTCGTCGGCCACCGCGCCGGCCACCGCCGCCATCGGGGTGATGAAGCGCTCTCGGTGCGACCAGCAGGCATGCACCATGCGGCGCGCCACCGGTCCCGTCACAGCGACAGCCTCCTGCACCGGCAGCCGCAACGTCTGCAGCTCACCGACCAGTTCCCCGAGCAGGCTTTGAAAGCGCGCCCAGGCCTGTGCGGTCGCGCTCTGGACCGCCGCGGGCTCGCCGTCCGCACCGATGATGAGATCGATCGGGCCGTGCTGGAAATGCCAGCGGCCGTCAGCGAGGCGGCCGCGTATTGCCCCGTTCGACGAACAAGGCCGAGCGCCGCTTGCCGCGCGGTGTGGGGGGGAAGGCGTTTGCAGCTCCGGCGCGCCCGTCACGGGCCCCTCGTCATCGCTCACCGGGCCGCGCCGACCGGCCATGGATTCAGCTCGCCCCACGACACGACTCGCACCCGCTCATTCTTGAGCACGTCCTGCACCGCCTGCACGCGCTGCATGTGCCCGCCCAGCGCCCGATAGTCCGACAGACGCATGGTGAACTCGATGGGCGCCACGATCGCGGGAGTGGGCACCCAGCCGAAAGAGCTCTCCGGCATGCGCGTGACATCGACCATCAACGTGATTCCCCCGCCGGGCCAAAGATACACCGGTGCGCCGCCGCAGGTTACGTTGACCAGCAGGTCTTTGATCGAGCGCGTGAGCCGCACCGGATTGTCGGTCACACCCGCCCGCAGGCTGCCGCCGGCGCCGGCGAGGAACAGCACGGTCGTCAGCGCCGGCTCGCAATTCTCGCCTATGCGGTCCACCACCGCCTGCACGTCTGCGGGCATCGGCGCCGGGACCATCTTCAAGTCCTCATCCAACACGAAAAATTCGGCGTCCTCGCCCGTGGTCGAGACCATCAGGATGCGGCTGCCCGGCCGCGCCACTGTGGGCTCGAAGCCGGAGATGATCGAGAGCGGGTCGCTGATGTCGGTCCCGCCCCAGCCCGTGCCGGGCTTAGCGACTTGAAAGTAACGCCCCGGCGTCGACTTCTTGCCCTTGATCTTGATGCCCGACGGGGGCATGCCGAGGCAGCGCCCGGCCTGATGCTCGGTGAGAACGCCCGTGATGTGATCGTCCACCACCACGACCTCGTCGACGTGGCCGTGCCACTGTTGCGCGAAGATGCCGATCGTCGCCGAGCCGCAGCCCACGCGCATGCGCTGCTCCTCGACGCCGTTCACCACCGGCGGCTTGCCGGCCTCGATCAGCAGCCGCGAGCCGCCTTCGATCTGCAGCTCCACGGGTTTACGATTGCCGAGGTCCATCATCATTTCGCAGGTGACGCGGCCTTCCTTCTTCGTGCCGCCGGTGAGATGGTGCACTCCGCCCAGCGAGAGCATCTGTGAGCCGTACTCTGCGGTAGTGACGTGCCCGATCGCCTCGCCCTGGCAGCGCACCGTGGCCTGCTCCGGGCCGAGCCAGCGGTCCGTGTCGATCTTCACTTTGAAGCTGCAGTAGCTGAAGATGCCTTCGGTCACGACGGTGACCATGTCCACGCCCTCGTGGCGCGAGGAGACGATGAACGGCGCGGGCTTGTAGTCCGGATAGGTGGTGCCGGACCCCAGCCCGGAGACGAACACCGGTGCCTCGGATACGACGCTGCCGTCCCAGTCTTCGCTCTCCAGGAAACCGGTGATCTCGCCCGCGGTCCCGCTCACTTTCTTGAACAGCACCACCGGGTCGACTCGCGTCAGCACGCCGTTGAAATTGCCCCATCGATCGCATGCCCCGGTGCGGCCCTCGCTGATCTGGCACAGCACTGGACACGCATTGCACACCACTTTGCGCGGTGACGCACTGCCAGAGACACCTGAACCCTGTGGTGGATGGAGGTCGGCGGCCTCGGTCATGGTTAGGCGCCTTCCAGGATGGCCTTACGCACCCGGTCGGGCGTGGCGGGCAGATGGGTGATGCGAACGCCCGCCGCATGCCGGATCGCGTTCAGGATCGCGGGCGCAGTGGGGATCAGCGCCGGCTCACCCACGCCCTTCGCGCCGAAGGGCCCGAGCGGTTCGGCATCTTCCACGAGGTAGGTGACGATCGGGGGCACGTCTCCCACGCTCGGGATCAGATAATCGTGCAGGTTGTCGGTGCGCCCGCTGTGGTACTCCTCCATGAGCGCCATCCCCAGCCCCTGGGC
>DATJVW010000380.1:0-19459 GCA_035501675.1 Burkholderiales bacterium | reverse complement strand
TGTGGATGACGGCGGACGGAAAAAGCGCACTCTCCGGGTCACGGGATAAGACCCTGCGTGCGTGGGATCTCGACAGGGCGCAGGTTGTCCATGTGTTCACGGGTCACACCAAAGGCGTCCACGGCATCGTCATAACGCCGGACGGTGGACGAGCCGTATCCGTCGCGCGCGACCGGACCATCCGCCTTTGGGACCTCAGCACGGGACGCGCGTTGAGAGCCTTGGTCTCGGCGGATGAAAAGTCCTTGCCGTCTGGGCGCACAGGCAGCGTGTTGCTCGACGAGCTCGAGATCGGGCCGGTGCTGGATGTCGCCGACCACCCCATCAGCGGCGACTCGGAGATCGCCATAGCACCGGACGGCACGCGCGTGGTCTTCGGGTCTGGCGGGAGCTTGTGCGTATGGGACCTCGCCAGCGGGAGTACGCTTCGCGAGGAAGTCGAGGACTTCGATCTCGTCGCGATCGCGATCGATTCCGCAGCGGGGTTCGCGGTCTTGGGGTCGCGGTTTGGATCGCTTCGCGTGTGGGACTTGGCCGTGGGAAAGACGGCCCATGTGCTCGAAGGGCATGCGGGCGCGATCCTGGACGTGGTCATCACTTCGGATGGCCGCACTGTCGTCTCGGCCTCGGGGGATGATACGCTCCGGGTATGGGACATCGCGGCCGGACGCGGGCGCGAGGTGCTTGGCGGGCGATCGGGCAAAGTCGACGAAGTGGCCATCGCCCCGAACGGCGAGATCGCTTATTCGATCTATGGCGACACGCTTGTAGTATCGAGCCTGTCTAACTCCAGCCGTCATGGCAGCCTATCGCTCGACCACCAGATCACGGCCCTCGCCGTTGCTCCCGACGGCAAGCGTCTAGCGCTAGGCGACGAGTCGGGTCGGGTACATTTTCTTCGTCTTGAGGGATAATACCGCTGCTCGACTAGCGTCGAGTCACGGAGCAACAAAGGGGCTTCTCCCCTAGAGTTACGGGAGAGGGGGAAGTAACGATACCGCCATAATTCGGCGCAATCCTTTTACAATTCTTGTCGCCCGCTTCGCCTACACGCTAGAGTCGGTTCGTCACGGATGAACGCGCAGTCTCCTCTGCCCGTTTGTCCCGTAATCAATCCTGGACACCCCAGGCCGCGCGCCGGGGTGAAAAACAGGGAGAGAGACCAGTGGGACATTTAGGGGGGCGCCCGACGGCGCTCCTACTGTGCTGGGGTTCATTGACCGCCCTGGCTGCGGCGACTTCCGCGCAGGGCGCGAGTCCGGGCAATACGCCAGGCGATCAAGCGCTCGCGTGGCAACAGGCCGCGCTACCGGGCATTGGGGTTCCCTGGACAGTCCCGAGCGATCGGCGCATGCGCGGGAGTCGAGTCTTCTCTTACCTGCTCCCGCGGGAATGCGCAGTCGAGCCGGACTTGTCGCCTGCCGCAGACGCTTCGACGCGTGAGTTGACCCGCCAGCTGCTTGCCCTGGGGCGAGCCCAGCCGATCGATGTCGCACCGGTGGTGAACGTCGCGACATCGGCGCAACCCCGGCCCGACTCCGACCCCATCTCCGTCGCCTCCGACGCAAGCCCAGAAGCCGCACCAGCACCCAGTGCTACAAAGTTGGAGGCCGAAGGGCCCGTTCAACCCTCAGGCACAGAAGCGGCAGCGCTGCCGAGCGTCGCCAAGCTGGAGATCAAGGACCTTGATCGAGCCCCCGAGCGGGCCGTGCGTCTGAGGCTCACCTCCGCCGCTGCCCTGGTGGTGGACCAGGAGGAAGGCAATCTGCTGTACGCGAAGAACCCGGGCGCGGTGAGGTCCATCGCCTCCATCACGAAGCTCATGACCGCCATGGTCGCGCTGGATGCCGGACTGCCGCTGGACGAACGCCTTACCGTGCAGGCCGCGGACGTGAGGATCTCGAAAGGCAAGGAGTCGCGCCTCAAGGTGGGCGTTTCCTTGACCCGGCGCGAGATGCTGAAGCTCGCGTTGATGTCATCGGAGAATCGCGCTGCAGCGGCGCTCGCGCGCACCTACCCGGGGGGTCCCTCGGCCTTCGTGGAAGCGATGAACAAGAAGGCGGAGGTTCTGGAGATGACCGACACCCGCTTCCTCGAGCCTACGGGATTGGACGCGCGCAACGTCTCCACCGCACACGATCTCGCGCTGATGGTCAATGCGGCTTACGCATACCCTCTGATCCGCGAGTTCACTACGAGCGACTCGCACGAGGTGCCGGCGGTGGATCGGCGCCACCGGCAAGCAGTGACCTACCACAACTCAAACGGCCTGGTGCGCGACAGTCGGTGGGACGTCGGACTGTCCAAGACGGGCTACATCGGCAAGGCGGGTCGCTGCCTGGTGATGCAAGCGACCATCGCCGCAAAGCCGGTGATCATCGTGCTGCTGGATTCTTTGGGGAAAGTCTCGCGCGTCGCCGACGCCAACCGCATCAAGAATTGGCTCGAAGGCCTCAACGTCGCGACGCCGGTCGCGATGCACGACAAGCCGCGCATGTAACCGCAGCGATCGGCGCGGTAGCGGGCGATTCGGGCGTGGCGTACCCCTCCTGCTGCTGTTCGCTGAATCGTCGGGGTCCCTCCTAGAGCACCCGGTCGCGAACTGCCGCGGGGAGCGATTGCAGGGCGGCTGTCATATTCCCACGGGCGCGACTCGCCCCAGGAGGCGAGCCGCCTCTCCTGCAACCGTGGTGAGGACCACGCCGACGAGCAACCACCCAAGGCCGACGGCGGAGAGCCTCAGACCTCCCACAGAGGACTCCTGCAGGGCTTTCCACAGCCGCGCATCGGCTTCGACGCGAGCGGCGCGCTCCCATTTGTCATCGTTGTCCCGCGCGCGCGTTTCGTCGTCGAGCTGATGCTGGGTTTGCGCAATGCGCTCGTTGACGGCTGCGAGCTCTGCCTCCAAGGCCGCGACGCGCGGAGCCGCGCCCTTGTTGCGTGCAGGCTTCGCGCTCTCCGCCGACACGGTGCTCGAACCAGCTTGGGGCGCTTCGCCCTTGAGGGTTGTTCTCCTCGCCCGGAAAACGGCCGGCAGATCCCTCAACCCGGTCACCAGCGATTGCTCCCATGAGGGTTTGCGCAGCAGGTCGCGGGTCATCTTGATCCCGTAGGCGACGGTCCCGATGCCGGCCAGTTGCAAGATCAGGCCGGCGTAGCGGAAGCGAGTCTCGAGGTCGGAGCTGAACGGCAGCGGGCCGTACCAGGCGATGAGCAAGACCGTCAGCCATAGCCAGAAAAAGCGGGATGCCGACAGCCAACGCATGAGCACCTCGAAAAGGGAACGCAAAGGGGGCCTCCGATACCCTCGGGTCCCTAAAAGCATGACGCCCAAATCGCCCCGCTGCAACAGGGCGGGTCCGGGTCAGGCGGGATCGCGGCCGTGCACCTTCCCTTTGGCCTGAATCAATCGACGATCTCCACCATGCGGACGTCATCGCCCGCCCCGGCCAGCCCGGCGCCGAGTGTGCCATCGGCCGATCCTGCGCCGATGAGTTGAACGTCGGCCCTGGAGCACTCTGGTGTGCCCACGTGCCGCCTCGTCTACGCTGTCGCGCCCGAAGGGCGCCCAGCCTGCTCGGCACGCGGTTGCGACAGGCGAAGATAGGCTTCCAGGCAATAGTGCAACCAGCCGCGGATGTAGTCGCAGGCGGGCCGCCCGCGCCGAATGGCTTCGTGGTGGCAGCCGCCGCCGCAGAGGTACCGCGCCCAGCATTCGCTGCAGGGCTGCTGCCGGTGGACGTGACGCTGCGCGAGCCAGTTTGCCTGCCGCTGCAGGTCGACGCCCTCGGCGAGCGAGCCCATCGCGCCGTCGGCGTCGCCCACGAAGCGATGGCACGCGGCGAGCTCACCATCGGCGGACACGCCGAGGTATCCGGCACCCGCTCCGCACGGGTAGGGGCGGTGAGTGCCGCGTTGAATCTCGCGCATGGCGTTGAGCATGTTGGCGAACGGGTAGCGCTCACCAAGCAGCGTTCGGCGCTCGAATTCCCGTCCGCAATCGATCATCTCGCCCAGCATGATCTCGAGGTCGTCGGCCTGCATCTCACCGCTCCCGTTGGGGGCGCTCAGCATGGGAGAAAACCCGACGTTGTGGAATCCGGCTGCGATGAACTGATCGAGGGTCCGGCGCAACATCAGATTGCGCGGCGTTACCGTCACGCGCGCCGAAACCTGCATGCGCCGCTGCCGCAGCAACAGGGGCTGGACGTTGCGCATGATTCGGTCGAAGCTCCCGCTGCCGCTCTTGTACGGCCGCAGCGTGTTATGCGCTTCGCGTGGACCGTCGAGGCTGACCGTGACCGCGAAGCCGTACGCCTCGAAGAAATCCGCGTCCGCCTCGGTGAGCAGCGTGCCGTTGGTCGTGATCGAGAACGTCATCGTGAGGCCGCGTCGCTGCGCGAGCTCCGCCGCCCGCTGCGTCGTCGCCTGCAACACACGACGGTTCACGAGCGGCTCGCCGCCCAGGAACGCGAGGTTGAGCCGGGCATGCGGCTCGGCTCCGGAAACGAGCAGATCGACCGCCCGCTCGGCGGTTTCCATCGGCATGTTCTTCGCCGGGCCGCCGAACTCGCCCTGCTGCGCGTAGCAGTAGGTGCAGCCGAGATTGCACTTCTGCGCCACGGCGAGCGACAGTGCATGGATCGGCTGCGGGGGCAATGGGGTATCGTCGATGCGCGGCGCGCCGCCTAGACCGACGCGCGCCAGCAGTTCCTCGACAGGGCCCTCGCCGACCGCTGAATCCAGCTGCGCGAACAAGGCTGCGTCAACGTCGTACAGGCGGCTCCCGTCGGCGACGAACAGGTGGTGTCCGAGGCCGCTTTCGATCAAGTGAGCGTGAGCGGAACGCGGCGCCGAGGCGGTCATGTACCGGTGTGCGTCGCCCCGGGTCTGCTCTAGGCAGACCTTATCGTCGAACTCCGCAGCCTGATGTGTCATGCTCAACCCCCCGCCCCTTCGGCAGCGTCGGGAAGATCTCTATCCGGAACGCGAGCCACCCCTCCCGCTCGAGAAGCAGACCGTCGTGGCCGATAAAGCGCGAGTCCGACAATCATCGCGGATATACATGTTGCCAACCCGATGCCGCTGCCCCCGCGAACGCGCACGGCGACTCCAGCAACAGCATCAACTCACCTCGTAGTACGCCAATTCGTAGATGTCGGTAGAGAAAAGAACGCATGTGGGCATGTCCACATGCCGCACCATCTTCACGGTCCGTTTGATGTAAGGAGCGTACCAGAACAGCAACCTTACCGAGCCATCACAATTATAGTTAACGCTCAAACGATGCGTGTCGGACACCGCTTCCACCTTCAGCGCCTCGAATTCGCCCGCTGGTACCCGAATACGCTCTACGCCGACAACCTTCACATCGAGGAGCCAGTCTTGGCGCTTTTTGCCCTCCACAGTGACGCTCAAACTTGCAGGGACTCCCTTCCATTCCCTGCCGATATCGGCGCGTGTGGGGGCAACGTACGGCGAGAACTCAGCGAGGAAGAACATACCGGGCAATTCGCTTTCCTGAAACCCCTTCATCGGGTTGAAATTCAACCCGAACACGCGTTCGGTCCTGAAGCTCGCTGACTTGCCTCGGGTCAGGGTCTCGGTTATCTGCGTTGCAGACAAACCCGCGACGACGACGGTCAAAGTATCCACAATCCGACGACCATTGAGTACGTTGTAGCGCCAGGTATCGCCGACCCTGGGCCACGCGACGTTCTCTGCTGACGCGCTGCCGTTCGGGTTCAACAACGCGACCTGTGTCCCGGACAAGTCAGTCGGGGGTTCCGACCCGTTGGTGCCAGACGCCGTCTGCGCGCCCGACAGGCCTGGCCTTTGCACCGTCAAGGAGCCACTCGACGGATTCGTCTCCGTCGTTTGGAGTACGTACGGCGATGCGAATTGGTCGTCTGGACAGCTCTCGGAAGCCGAGGCGGCCGGTGTGCGGAATTGTGGGTAGTAACCGGCGCTGGGCATCCGATCGAGTAGTCTCGGGAGACTGTTCCTTCGGAACCAGGCAGGATCCATCGCCGCGGGCCCAGGGGTAAGCCTTCCGAAGGAATAGCGCACACCACCGCCGTTATACATGCCGGTCCACTCGGTGACTCGGGGTCGCCCCTCCAGGACGAAGTGTGCGCGCACGGTCCAGGAGTAGAGCTCGCAAGGCGACAGCGGTACTTCCAGGGAGTGCGTTGGAGCCGCGAGACCCGAGCGCGAATACGCTGCTTCCGACAGGCCCTGATAAAGCCTGAATTCGTAAGTTAGATCGTGGATGCCCTTGGCGCCTGCAACGTCCGGGTAGTAGCTTGCCGGTAGAGCTTCCCATTGGAATACCGGCTGGAGGTCGGCTATGCGTCGTTTCGCTTTTTCTATTGCGATGCTCTGGACGCCGCTGGACAGCCGGTCGTTTTCCGCGGACGGTGCGACCGGCCGCAGGACGTAGTCCGGAAACGCAGAAGCTGGCCACTCATTGTTGGCGGCCGCTTTACGTCCTGGACTCACGGGCCGCGCATCCTTGTTTCCGCGGTAGACGAGGATCGACTCGTCGAGTGCAGCCTCAGCGATTGCCTGGTATGCCGACGGCAAATCGAGATCGATGGACCCACTTTGCGCTTTGCCTATGGTGCTCTTCGTAAGCCGAACGAAGGAGTAAGTGTCCACGACCTTGCCGCCGGGCAGAGCAATGAGCCGGACGCGCACTTCCACGGCCAAGCCGTCGGCCCAGCTCGCAACTCCCGATGCGACGGCGATGAAGCGGACGATCCTAACGTCCAGCACCGACGTGAGAGGACTCGTGGCGGTTGTGGCCCCTTTGGTGGGCGCGGTGCCGGTCGGCGCCCAAGTCTTGCTGGACAGCGTTACGGTGGATACGCCATTGGCAGACGCGTACGCCTGCAGAACCTCGAGGAGATCGCCTTGCGCGGTGGATGCAGAACGCTTGACCGCCTCGCGGAAATCCGCCGACACATAGCTGAGATTAGCCACCCTCACTCTGTCTCTGTATTTGTTGTAGGCGGACACACCTCCGATCGTTGCGCCGACCACCGCCGCCACTGGCGGGCAGAGAATGAGAAACGCTGCCGCGGCCAATCCGGCACCCGGGCCGCCCCCCAGTCCACCCGACCCCAAGCCTTGGAAGCACGCGCCAACGCCCTTACCCGCACCCTCCTTAGCGGCCGTCGCGACGCCGTTGTCCGCCTCGGTCCCAGGTTTCTCGTCGATATCGAACCGCGGAGGCGCGTCGCCAACCACAAGGCCAATGGGGCGCGTAGTGGTCTTGACTTCAGATCCCGACACGCTGGTGGTCGTGTCGCGTCCATTCGGAGCTTTGTCGGCCGCAGGTACTTGGTTGCTCAACGGTGGCATAGCGCTGCAGGACCACTGTACGACCAGTAGTGCCAGCATCGCCCGGAGGGCAGGTGGTGGGACGGTCCAGACCGTTCTCATACCGGATCTCCTTAGGAGAACGGAATGTCGGCGTGACACTCCCGTGCCGGTGGGACTGACGTTTCGGAAGACATCCGATACGCGTACTTGCCCAGCATACTCTACTGCGGTTCCGACCAGAGTCTTTTCGAGTTGCTCGAAAGCAACCGCTATTTTCGGGTTGGGTGGCACTTCTCCACCCACCGATGGCACGATAGTTGCCCTCGCGTGACATACCCCGCTTTCATACCTCTCCTAAGACGAAGGGTGTCAATCATGCGTAATTCCTATCTTGTGGGCGTGTTCTCAGGGTTTCTCGGGGGACTCATGGGCGCGTACGTCCTGGGCCACCTCGATCGCGTCAACGACTGGGCCCCGCTGGCAACTGCCGCGGCGGCGACGCAGCAGGATGTCGTTTCCGCTCGAAGAATCCAGCTGGTCGACGCATCGGGCCGGGCGCGCGCGGAACTCGCAATGTCGCCCGACGGCGGGCCCGGGATCTTCTTCTACGACACCAAAGGAAGAAACCGGCTTGTGCTGGGCCTGTACTCACCGGCGGAAAGCGAATATCCGTTCGTGGTGCTGAACGACACGCAGCAACAAGCGGCGGGCATTTTTCGTCTTTACGGTGGGCGCGAGACGCCGGTGGTCGTGCTAAAGAACAAGAGTCGCGATCGCTCCATATACGGTCTGAATCCGAATTCGACGGAGCCGTTCTTGGTCAATTACTCCAGCGATGGCAAGCAGACCAGCGCCTTCGGCAACTTTTGAGCGCCGGCAAGGGGGCAGAGCCGCTGCGCGGGATGATGCTGCGCAACCCGCAAGGCGCGTGACGTGAACTCTTGAGGCCCTGCAATCCCGAATGGCAAAGTGGTTCACCATCGCGTTGGCGTCGCTAGTCGCAATCATCGGCAGTGCGCCGCTGTGGCAGCACACACGCCAACCACAGCACATTGAGTACGCGCTCATCAACGAGACCGACCGCCACGACTTCGACCTCGCGTTCAGGATGAGCCTCAAGCTCGCCGAGAAAAAATCGGGAATCGAAAACGCCCTGGTCCTGCTTCCGGCTTTGCCGCCGGGGAAGAGCATCGAGGAAACTGCTGCCGAGCTCTTCTCGAAGCTCCGGATCGGCGCGCGACGCAACGGCCGGGGGATCCTCTATCTTTACAGCGCGAAAGAAAACCTACTGAAGATCGAAGTGTCCTATGCGCTCGAGGGGGACATTCCGGACCTATTCTGCCGCCGGCTTGAGGAGGCGGCGAAGACGTACATGTTATCCGAGGTGCCGCAGGATTTTGTCTCCGAACTCATCATCACCACCAATCTGCGCGGCATGGGATCAAGAGACCAGGCGGGCCCAATGACCCGGCCCAAGTGGCTCAACGCCGAATTCCTGTCGGGCGGCGCAGGCGCACTCGTGCACGGCTATGGCAGAACGCTCGAGGACTACGAGCGCGCGATCCGGCATCTGCCAGACGCGCAACTGAATGAATTCATGGCGTCGACGGACGCCACCACCACGGTGCAGCGGTACTTGCTGTCGCTCGAGCGGGGAATCGGCGACCCGCGGCTTCCGCTTCTGACGGAAGGCAGCCGGGTTTTCCGGGCCGTGGTACCGCGCGACGAAGCGCAGCAGAGGAGGATCTTCGAGTTTCTGCAAGCCGCAGCACCGCACCGCCTGTTGTACGCAAACGGTCTCGCGCTCGTCGTGCCGCAACCGGGCAAGTCGAATCTGCCTGTTGTGCTGCGTCGAGGCACGGATGGGTTGTGGTACGTGGATGAGCCCAAGGCTTGGACGTATTTCCATCGGTTCGAGGATGATGTGAACTTCTACCTGAAGTATGCGGATAACCCGTTCCTCCCAGAGCTGCGCGCTCTGCGCATTCCGAACATGGACCGTGCGATTTACGGCGATCACGCCCGCACGCCTGCGCGGCCCGGCTATCCCTTTAAGCTCACTGAGATGGTGCAGGCGCTCGAGGAGCGTACGCGTGTCGCGCCCAACGACGCAGCGGGCTATGCCGCACTCGGCAATCTCTATCTGTTCGAGATGAATTGGATCACGAAGGCGATCGCAGCGTATGAAAAAGCGGAGGCGCTCGCCCCGAACGAGCTCGAATATCGCTGGCGCCTGATGGACTTGTACCTCAACGCCTCGCGTGCCGACAAATCGCTCGAAGAGCTTAAATTCCTCTCCGAGCATCTGCGAAACGACAAGCAGACGCGCGACTGGTATGAGTTTTACAGGAAGGAGTATGACTTCGGCGGTTGAGATAGCAATGCTGCACCGGTCTCGGCCCGAGGACGATGCTGGGCGCTACTAGGGAGATCGCGCTCACCGGATCACCTCGTCCTCTTGCAGAAGAATCGATTGCGGAAGGGTCAGCCCAAGGTCTTTGGCCGTCTTAAGATTCACGACGAGCTCGAATTTGGTCGGTTGCTCGATCGGCAAGTCACCGGGTTTCGCGCCCTTCAGGATCTTCGACGTAACCGGCCGATCGGCGGAACACATCGCCGAGGTTCGCTCCATAGGACATCAGTGCGCCCGCGTCTGCGGACTGCCTCGACGCGCTCATTACGGGCAGCCGGGCCTTCGAGGCCAGCTTTTGAAGCGCCATTCGATTGGACAAGAAGAAAGGGGCTCCGATGACGTACAAGGCCTCTGCATGCGCTCGGCTGACAGCCGAGAAGGCTGGATCGAAGTCCCCGGCTGTTCGCACGGCCATGAAACTCAGCTCGAGCGCCAGCGAGGGCGCTGCCGCCTTGAGGTCCTCGACCGCTTTCGGATGGTACGGCGTGCCTGGATTCCAGAAGACTGCCCGCGCGTCAACCGTGGGATCGCCTCCTTGAGCAGTTGCAGCAGCTTGGCGCTGAGCTCGGTCGTCATAATCGTGAGTCCGGTGACGTTTCCGCCGGGATGCGCGAGGCTCGCGACCAGACCGGATCCGACCGGATCGGACACCAAGGACATGACGATGGGGATCGCGGATGTGGCGCGCTTCGCGGCGCGGGTCCCGACCGTCCCGTCCGAGACGATCACATCGACCTTGCGCTGAACCAGGTCCGCGGCCAACTCCGGTACCCGAGCGTAGTCGCCGTCCGCCGATCTCCACTCGATCGCCACATCGCGTCCCTCGACGTAGCCCGCGTCCCGTAACCCCTGGCGAAACGCCTGCGCCTCCTTGCTTTCGAGTGAAGGCCCGACGAGAAGAACTCCGATGCGTCGCGGCGCTGCCGGCTGCTGCGCATCGGCGGCGCCGGCGCAACCGAACGCCCCAAGGCATGCGAGCAGAGAAGCAACCGCAAGAGCCTGCGAACTTCGAATCATCGGATTCCCTCATCCGCGCGCAAACAGGATCGGCTGCACGATGGTACGCTCAACCGCGCCAATCCGGGTCTTGCTCTTGTCTTGGTTCCTCCGAGGCCGTTCAAGTTGAAGCGGTTGCCTCTCGATCCGCCGAACCGGCTCGGTGTCGACACCTTCGGAGAGGAGGTGTTAGCATTCACTGGCGAGGAGATCTGCACGCGGGCGATGACAACGAGTACAACAATCGCTGAGAACGGCGGGCGCACGGAAGTCTCAGCCCGTTGCGTCGTCTCCATCCGCGGGGTGACCAAGTCTTTTGGCGCGACGCGGGCTGTCGACCGAGTCGATCTCGATCTGCACGCCGGCGAGGTGCACGCGCTGGTTGGTGAGAACGGCGCCGGCAAGTCGACGCTCATGCGCGTGCTCGCCGGGTTCCACTCCGATTACTCCGGGACCATCGCCCTCGACGGAGAGCAGACGCAGATTCTGCATCCGCGCCAGGCCCAGGCGCTGGGCATCGCGCTCGTCCATCAGGAGCTGAGCCTGCTTCCCGAGATGACGGTGGCCGAGAACATCTTCCTCGGCCGCGAGCCGTACGGGACCATTCCAGGGGTGATCAGCCGGCCGGCGATGGAGGAGCGTTCGCGCACGTTGTTCCGAGAGCTCGGTATCCAGCTCGACGCGGCGGCCAGGGTGGATCGGCTGAGCATCGCCGAGCGCCAACTGGTCGAGATCGTAAAGGGCGTGTCCGCCAATCCCCGCGTGCTGATTTTCGACGAGCCCACCTCCTCACTCACGTATCACGAAACGCGCGAGCTGTTCCGGGTCATCAAGGGCCTGACCGCCAAGGGCACGGCGGTTGTCTACATCTCTCACAAGCTCGACGAGATCTTCGCGGTCGCTCATCGCGTCACCGTGCTGAGGGATGGGGCGCGAGTGGCAAGCGCGCCGGTTGCTGCTTGGACACACGCGCGGTTGGTGAATGCGATGGTGGGTCGGGACCTATCCGCGTTGTTCCCGCACACACCCTCCGCGCCGGGCGAGATACGCCTGGAGGTCCGCAACCTGACGCGGCGCGGCGCGTTCCGCGCCATCTCATTCCACGTTCGCGCCCGCGAGGTGGTCGGACTCTACGGTCTGATCGGCTCCGGGCGCACCAGTCTCGCCGACGCGTTGTTCGGCATAACTCCCGCAGACGCGGGCGAGATCCTCGTCGACGGCGAGCCGGTGGCGGTGCGCTCGCCCGGCCGGGCCCTGGCTCACGGCATCGCGATGGCGCCGGAGGATCGGCGCGCGCGCGGCCTCGTGCCGATGCTGTCGGTGAAGATAAACATGTCGCTGAGTGCCCTCGCGGCGCTGACCCAGGGCGGCTTCATCGCCCGCTCTCGAGAGCTGGATGCCGTCGAGCGCCTCATTGCCAGGCTGTCGGTGCGCGCCGCCTCGCACAGTCAGGAAGTCATGATGCTCTCCGGAGGCAACCAGCAGAAGGTGGTGCTCGCCCGCGCGCTGATGGTCGGGCCGAAAGTGTTGATCCTCGACGAGCCCACCCGCGGGATCGACGTGGTCGCCAAGGCCGAAGTGCACGCGACCATCGACGACCTCGCTCGGCAGGGCCTGGCGGTGCTGATGATCTCCTCCGAGCTGCCGGAAATCCTGGGCATGAGCGACCGCGTGCTGGTGATGCGCGACGGCGCCATCGTGGGCGAGATCGCACGCGGCGAAGCCAGTGAAGAGCGCCTGGTCGCAGTGGCCGCGGGGGTCGCCGAGTCCAGCGCATGAGCAGCGTGCTCCCAGGGGGCCCCGCCCGCGGGCACGTCTCGGTCGCCGCCGCGTTGCGCGACTACGGCATCTACCTCGCGCTCATCCTGCTCATTGCTTACTTTTCCATCCGGGTACCGGAGTTCCGCACCGCGGAGAATGCGCTGCTGATTCTTCTGCAGGTCTCGGTGATCGGGGTCATCGCCATCGGGATGACATTCACCATCATCACCGCCGGCATCGATCTTTCCGTGGGATCGCTGCTGGCGGTGGCGGGCGTGATGTCGGGCGTGTTCGCGCAGAAGGACCCCATGTTCTCGAACATTGCGCTCGCCTTGTCGTTACCGATTCTGATCGGGCTCCTCGGCGGCGCGATCAATGGGCTGGTCATCGCCTGGGCGGGGGTCAACGCGCTCATCGTAACGCTGGGGACGCTCACCGCCTACCGCGGCTTCGTGGTCTGGTACCGCGTCAATCCGATCTACGATCTGCAGCCCTACTACAGCGTGATCGGCCAGGGAGCAGTCGGTCCGGTGCCCATCCCCGTGCTGATCCTGATCTTCATGGCGGTGGTGGCAGCCATCGTGCTCAACTTTACGCGTTTTGGCCGCTATGTCTATGCGGTGGGCGGCAATCGCGAGGCCGCCAGGGCGGCGGGCATCAATGTCGAGCTAGTCACCTTTGCGGTGTATGTCATCAGCGGGTTTTGCGTCGGCGTGGCCGCGCTCATCTTCACCTCGCGCCTGATGGCGGCTCAAGCCATCTCCGGACAGGGGTTCGAGCTGCAGGCGATCGCCGCGGCCGTGGTCGGCGGCGCTTCTCTGTTTGGCGGCCGGGGCCGCATCAGCAACACGATCGTGGGCGCGCTCATCATGGGCGTGCTGTTCAACGGGTTCGTCATGCTAGACGTGCCGGCACCGATCCAGCAGATGGCGATCGGAGTTATCATCATTGCGGCCGTCTGGCTCGACGGAATCCTTCGCAAGCGGCGTCGCTGAAGGCGCGTCGTTCGGGGGGATAGCAAGGCTGGCTGGGGCCGGCGTTGACAGCAGTAAGAGCGGCATTTGCACAATAGCGGAGGAGGAAGAAAATGCAGAAGAAGCTGATCGTGTCGATGACGGTTCTGGCGGGGGCGCTGCTGGCCGGCGGGACCGTGCAAGCCCAGGAGAAGAAACCCACCATCGGGATCTCCTATCAGAACCTCGCGTTCCCGTACGTAGCGGCGCTGCAGAAGGCGGCCCAGAACACGTGCTCGGCGCTCAAAGTACAGTGTATCGAGGCCGACGCGGTCAACGACACCGACAAGGAGCTGAAGAATGTCGAGAGCATGCTGGCCAAGAACATCGACTGTCTCGCCTTCGAGGCGGCCAGCCTGAAGGCATCGCGTGCTTCGATCGATGCCGCCGCCAGGAAGAAGGTGCCGGTCGTGCAGTTCAACGGCAAGGCCGAGGGTGGCACCTACGTGACCTTCGTTGGCTCGGAACAGCCGGATTCGGGCGCCCAGCTTGCCGTCTTCCTCGCCGACCTGTACAAGAAGCTCGGCAAGCCCACGCTGAAGGGCATCTACCTGCGCGGGGTAGCGGGGCAAGTCACGGACATCGCACGCAACGACGGGATGAAGAACGGCTTGAAGTCCGCCAACCTGCTGGACAAGTTTTCCTTCACCGAGCAGTTCGCCGATTACGACCGTGGCAAAGGCCAGAGCGTCACCGAGAGCTTGCTCACCAAGGACAAGAACTACGACTTCATCGTCGCCAACAACGACGACATGATCCTTGGCGCGGTGCAGGTCGTGCGTCAGTTCAAGCTGACCGGGAAGATCCACATGGCCGGCGTGGACGGCTTGCCGGAAGCGCTGGATGCCATCAAGAAAGGCGAGCTCGACGCCACCGTGTTCCAGGATCCGGAGGGTCAGGGCGGCGGCGGCGTCTGGGGCTGCTACCTTGCGCTGCACGGTGTGAAGCTGCCAAAGGACATCCTGATTCCCTTCAAGCTGGTGACGAAGGACAACGTGGATGATTTCGTGGCTATCGCCAAGCGCGTGTACGTGAAGTAGCTGTGCGGCCGGGAGCCGTGGCTCGGATCGCGGCTCCCGATCGATGACCATCAAGCTGTCGCGACGTCAGAGGAAAGTATCATGGATGTGCGATCGATAGAGCAGGTTCCAGCCTCGCCCGAGCATCAGGGGACCGTGCCGGTGTGGTGGCTGTTCAAGCCGCGGGAAATGCGCGAGGAGACGCTCGGCGGCTACCTCGAGCTGGTGAGCGAGTTCGAAGTCATGGGCGGCGGTGAAGTCCATCCGCACAAGCACCACACCATCGAGTTCTACTACGTGATCACCGGCCGCGGCATCATGGTGATCGAGGGCGAGGAGCGCGAGATTCGCCAGGGCGATCTGGTCAAGATCCCGGCCGACGCCATTCACAGCCTGCGCCCCGTCAGTCCGAATGCCTCGATACGCTGCCTCGCCTTTGCGGTGGGGCTCAAGGACACCCGGGCGATCAACTACTCGTCGGAGTAGCGCGCTCCCGGTCGCGGTCGAATTTCTATAGGCGCGACCTCCACTCGAACGAGGCCCCTCATGGCAGAAGCGTGCGTGTATGCAGGCCTGGCCGGTGACACCGGTCCCGGTTGGCCGTTGAGCACGGGGCTCTATCGCAGCCGCGGCGGCAGCGGGGCCTGGGAACCGATCGGCGAGTCGCTCTCTCCTGCACCGCAAGTGCGCGCGATCGCCGCCGACCCGCGCCGCCCTGGGCGCGTGACGATCGGAACGCAGACAGGTCTGCTGCGCAGCGACGACTACGGCGAGCATTGGAAGCCGCTCAGCGCGCCCCGCCCGCAGCTCGCCGTCTGGTCTTTGCTCAATCACCCGCGCCAGCCGAATACCATGCTCGCGGGGTACGAGCCGTGCGCCATTTACCGCACCACCGACGACGGGGTGAGCTGGCAGCTTCTCAAGATCGACGTGGCTTTCCCCGACATCACGCTCAACCCACAACCGCAGCCGAAGCGCGTGACCGGCATGGCCATCGATCCCAACGAGCCGGAGGCGATCTACGCGAGCATCGAAGTCGGCGGGCTGCTGCGCAGCCTCGATGGCGGGCGCAGCTGGAGCTGCGTGACAGACGGACTTTACCTCGTGGACGACGCCGTCGATCTGCACCGCGTCGTGGTGAACCCGGCACGCGCCGGCGCGGTCACGCTCATCGGGCGGATCGGGACGTTCCGCAGCGAGGATCGCGGCGCACACTGGAAGAAGCTGCCGGTTCCAACGCTCACCGCTCGCGGGACATACTGTCGCGACCTCGTGCTCGCCCCCGATGACCCGAGCATCGTGTACGTGGCCGCCGGCACAGCGTTCGATGGCGACAAGGGCGTGGTATTTTCCAGCTCGGACGACGGTCGCAGTTGGAGCGCCATGGATTTGGGCGTCACGCCGAAGAGCACGATATTCGTATTCGCGATCGACACGCGGCAGCCGGAGCACCTCTATTGCGCGTCGAATGGCGGCGAATTCTTCTGGTCTCGCGATCGCGGGCGCAAGTGGACAGCAAACCCCTTGCCAGCGGGTGCCACCCGAGTCTATTCGCTTGCGGTGGGGCCTTGAGTGGGCCAGGACCCCCTTGGACGGTTCAGCTATTCCTTTGGCTTGCCGTCTGTCATGTCTTGTCCGGGTGCAGAGTCTTTGCTCTGCGCGGGGTTTTCGGTTTTGGCAGCGCCATCTTTTGCTTGTAGAGAGGTGTCGTTCCTCGGTGGCGCATCTTTCCTCTCTTCGGATTGCTCCCTGGTGGCGGCCCGAGCCGCTGCGCGTCCCACGCCCTGCGAAAGGACATAACCGGCGATGGCGCCGAGCAGCGTTCCGATGCCTTCCTTTTCGAGGATATGCAATATCCCGAGCGAAGTCACAATGATCAACAAGACCATGACCGATGCGAATTGAATGACCTGCCCGGACGCGACCCACTCCATTTGTACCGTATCACCGAAGATGCGAATGACCGCGATGAGGCTCAGCCCAAACAGACAGAAAATGAGGACGATGTAGGGCAAACTGGCGACGAATATGTCGGTGGTCTGTTTCTTCTGTTCGGCTATTGTCTTCAGCAATACCTCCTTTCTCTTCTTCCAAGCGTCTGCTAGCTTTGCGGCGAGACTCGTCTGACTCTCAATACGGGTTTTTTCCCTTTGAGCCCTGGATTCAAAGATCCTAAAGTATGCTTCGAGGGCCTGACTGAGGTCTTTGTCTTTCTCATTGGATCGCTGAACGACCTTGCACAGGGCTTGGTCGGAGGTGCTTGGGGACCATGAAAGAATGTCGATCAACGGTTGGGCCAAGGCGGTGTCTTTAGCTGCTGCGCCTTCGACTGGCCAATAGATGCCCGACGCCGCCCCAGTCAACGGGCGCACTACCTCGCCAAATTCAGTGGCGGAAGAAGAAACCTCGATTGGATTACAGGGCTTCTTCAGAATCTGTGAGATCACAGGCTGGGCCTTCGTCTTTAGTGCATTGCTGTCCGGGAGCGTCATGGTCCGCGAGGCTAGCCCTTCAAAGTACGTAATCTGCGCCTCCGCGCTGCGGAGCTCATCGAGATTCACTTCCGGAATCGGCGAGGTTTCTCTCCCCTGAATGCGCTTAATCTCTTTGGCATTCTCCTCAGGGTTAGACAGACTGGATTCCGGGCCGAATGGTGTGGGGTAGACCTGGGCCTGCACCGAAGCTGCACCGAGCAGCAGGGCTGCAATAAGAGTACTAAACGCTGTGAACACTAGATCACGCATTGCATCCCTCCTATCGACCCTTGCGCAATGAGCTAACAGCTTTAAAGCGAACAGGCTGCGGTGGAGCACCGCGTCGCCACAGCCTGCCCCGGGCACTGTCCCGGGGGCGCCACCCCTCCCACTAGCAGATGAATGCCACCTTCTCATCCCCTCTCCGAGGTGCCCGCTTCGCGGGCGGGGTGGTGTGGTCAACCGTCAGCCAATTATGCAAGTCTCAATAGTAGCTTGGGCTGCATGCCTCATGAGCTCTGCATATTAGCGATTGGTCGCCTCAGGGGCCAGTGCGTATACAGGGGCGGGATGCAGCGCATACAAGTTCAGTCGTTCCCCGACACGAGGGCCTCCGAAGTGCATGATCTGAAGCTGAACGGTAAGGCGCTGGGAATGAGGCTTAGCGACGTGCCGGCATCGCGTTCGCACAGGGGTTTCGGTCAAGCTGTTGGCTAGCTCATCTAGTGAGCCAGAAGGTGGCGCTTAATGGCCACGTAGCCCACCTTTGCGCCCGCCTCCGACGCGGGCGTTTTTTTGTGTGCATAGAGTCGCGAACTGAACTTCCTGCCGGGCTCGCCCTGTATGCCGTTGTCGCCTCTGGCACGAGGCCAAACTTTGCGTTGGATCAATACGCCACGGTCACGCCATCGTTATAGTTGTTCGATTCGCTGCGCCAGGAGCAATCAAGTGTGGATGAACCTGTTGGACCCGATGGCATTGATCCTTACGCTCGGAGTGTTCGTCGCTGCACTGGTGCTGGGCCTGTTCAACCGGTGCGATGCACCGGTGAGGCAACGTCGTGAGCACCGGCGAGGGTGAGGCGGGATAGTCGGGGACAGGGTTCAGTCTAGCTGCCCGGGTCTCCCGGAACTCATTGGAAAACTGGTGGCCAAGGGCGGAATCGAACCACCGACACAAGGATTTTCAGTCCTCTGCTCTACCAACTGAGCTACTTGGCCACGTCCTACTGACTCGAACCACCGTTACAAGGATTTTGGCTTCGGCCGCGAGCCCAAGGGCTCGCTTAACATCGGCAGGCCGATGTTAGCCTACGCCGCAACAAGCTCGGCTAGCGCCTCGCGTGTTGTCAATCCTCTGCTCTACCAACTGAGCTACTTGGCCACTTCCTGCTGAGTCGAACCACCGACACTGAAGACTTCGGTGCGGAGGGGCCCGCCCGAGGAGCGCGCATTATAGCGACTGGCAGGGACTTCCGTAAGGTCGCGCGATAGCGGGAACGCTCCCTCAGCCCGCTCCCGAACGTGTTGCTACACTTCCCTCACCCCAGCCCTCCGAAGGGAGAGGAAGTCAGCTTAAAACAACAAAGCCCGCCGGAGCGGGCTCTGTTTTTTGAAGGCCCTGGCGAATTACAGGTCCACGCGCACCTTGTGATCCTTGGTTTCTTTGAGGAACGCGACGCCGATGACGAGCGTCATCGCGGCCACCACGATCGGATACCACAGGCCGTAATAGATGTTGCCGGAAGCGGCCACCATCGCGGTTGCCAGCAACGGCAACATGCCGCCGAACCAGCCGTTGCCGATGTGATAGGGCAGCGACATGGAGGTATAGCGGATCCTTGCCGGGAACAGCTCCACCAGGAACGCGGCGATCGGGCCGTATACCATCGTTACGTAGATGACGAGGATGACAAGGATCAACTCGGTCATGAACCAGTTGACCTTGGACGTGTCCGCTCTGGCCGGGAAACCCGCCGCCTTCATCGCATCCTTGTACTTCGCCTCGTCCCAACCCTTCAGCTCCACGTCGCCGATCTTGGTCACGACCTTCTCGCCCTCGACGCCCGGCAACGATGCGAACGAGACACCCTGCTTGGTCAGAAAGTCCTTGGTCTTGTCGCACTCGGTGAATTTCGACCACGGGCCGACGAAAATGTGGAAGCTGCACTCATTCGCCGCGACCGAGATCGACGTCTTCGCCGCGGCGGCCTCGAGGTCCGGGTTGACGTAGTGGGTCAGCCCCTTGAACAGCGGGAAATAGGTGAGGACGGCCAGCAGGCATCCGGCCATGATGATGTTCTTGCGCCCGATCTTGTCCGACAGCCAGCCGAAGAAGATGAAGAAGGGCGTGCCGATGACAAGCGAGATGGCGATCAGCGTGTAGGCGATGTGATAGTCGAGCTTGAGGGTGATCTGGAGAAAGAACAGGGCATAGAACTGACCCGTGTACCAGACC
>DATJVW010000379.1:0-2258 GCA_035501675.1 Burkholderiales bacterium | reverse complement strand
TCTTGTTCACCGGCAAGGACTCACCGGTCAGTGCCGACTGGTCGATGAGCAGGTAATCGCCCTGAAGCAGCTGCACATCGGCCGGAACGATGTTGCCGATTCTGAGCTTCACCACATCACCGGGCACCAGCTCGCGCGCCGCAATCGTCTTGAAAGCGCCGTCGCGCAGCGCCACCACTTCATTGGCCAGGCGTTGCTTGAGCGCCTTGAGCGCGCTCAGCGCGCGATGCTCCTGGAAGAAGTCCAGGCCGGCGTTGACGAACAGCATGACCAGGATGATCCCGAAGTCTTCCCACTTCTGGACCAAGGCCGACAGCAGTGCGGCCGCTTCGATCATCCACGGGATCGGTCCCCAAAAGCGGCGGAACACGCGATGCCACAACGGCTCTTCTTTTTCCTGTATCTCGTTGTAGCCGAACGTGGCGAGGCGCCGGGCCGCCTCTTCGCTGCTCAGACCCTGCGCGGCATGCGCCTTCAACTCAGTGATCGTTTGACTAACCGGCTGTTTCCCGTAGTCGTCCGTAGGCTTGGTCGTCGCCTTGGCCATGGTGCTGTCACTCGCGGTGGTTCAGAGAAGGCAGGCGCTTGCCGTCCCCGGCCAGTGGGGTTGTCTCGCGCACCAGGCGCTCTACCTCTTCACGGTCCATCACCTCGCGCTCCTCCAGTGCCGCCGCCAGCGCATCGAGGGCCGGGCGTCGCGCGGACAGGATGTCGTTCGCGCGCTTCTGCCCTTCTTCGACCAGCGCGCGCACCTCGCTGTCGATCATCCGCGCCGTGTCCTCGCTGTAGTTGCGCTCTTCTTCGCCCGTAACGCCGAGGAAGGCCAACTGCCTCCGACGCCCGTAGGTGAGAGGGCCGAGCTTCTGGCTCATGCCCAGTTGCGTGACCATGGCGCGCGCGATCTCGCTGGCGTGCTCGAGGTCATTCTGAGCACCGCTCGACACGTCGCTGAAGATCAGCTCCTCGGCGACCCGGCCCCCGAGCAGGATGGCGAGCCGGTCCTTGAGCTGCTGCTCGGTGGACAGGAACTTTTCCTCCACCGGCAGCTGTAGCGTGAAGCCCAGGGCGGCCACGCCACGCGGGATGATCGATACCTTGTGCAACGGCTCGCCGGTGGGAACGGTGAGCGCAACCAGCGCGTGGCCGGACTCGTGGAAGGCGACGCGGCGCTTCTCCTCGAGGTTTAGGACGCGATGTTTCTTCTCGGGCCCGGCGATCACCCGGTCGATGGCTTCCTCAAAGTCTGGCATGGTCACAGCCTGATGGTCGTGCCGCACGGCGTGGATCGCCGCCTCGTTCGCAATGTTCGCCAGATCGGCGCCCACGAACCCGGGCGTGCGCTGCGCCACTACGCGCAGGTCGACGTCGGGACCGAGCTTCATGCGGCGGGTATGCAGAACTAGGATCGCGGTGCGCGCCTCCAGGTCCGGCTTGTCCACCACGATCTGGCGGTCGAAGCGTCCGGCGCGCAGCAACGCTTTGTCCAGGATCTCTGGCCGGTTGGTGGCGGCCATCACCGCGACGCCGGTGGACGGATCGAAGCCGTCCATCTCCGAAAGCAGCTGGTTGAGCGTCTGCTCGCGCTCGTCGTGCCCGCCAAGGCCGGGACCGATGCCGCGCGCGCCGCCGATTGCGTCCAGCTCGTCGATGAAGATGATGCAGGGCGCCTTCTGCCGCGCTTGCTCGAACAGCTCGCGCACCCGGGCGGCTCCCACACCGACGAACAGCTCGATGAACTCCGAGCCGCTGATGTTGAAAAACGGCACACCGGCCTCGCCTGAGACCGCCCGCGCGAGCAACGTTTTGCCCGTTCCCGGCGGCCCCACTAGGAGCACGCCTTTGGGCATGCGGCCGCCGAGGCTCTGGATGCGTGCGGGGTTCTTGAGGAAATCGATCACTTCCTTCAGCTCCTCCTTGGCCTCCTCGGCCCCCGCCACATCGTCGAAGGTCACCCGGACACCCGTGTCGGCGTGAATGTGGACGCGATTGGCGCCGAGGTTGAGCAGCCCGCGGCTGCCCATGCGCTTGCCGAGCCAACCCCAGAGCAGGAACAGCGCCCCGAAAGGCAAAACCCAGCTGAACAGGAAAGTGCTCAGCCAATGCGTCTGATGCACGACGGTGAACTTGACGCCGTGCTGGGCCAGCAGCTGCGCGAGCGCATCGTCCTCCGGCCGCTGCGTCACGAACGGCCGCGGCTTATGGTCCTTGGCGTCGGTCTCGGTGAGCGTCCCGGTGATGACGTGGTCGGTCAGCACCGC
>DATJVW010000378.1:0-9560 GCA_035501675.1 Burkholderiales bacterium | reverse complement strand
GGAAGTCGCTCCCGGTGGCTTCGCGGCGGCGCTGAAACGCAGCCTCGGCCACGTCCGCATCGCTCATTTCCGAGGGCAATCCGTGGATGAGCCGCAAGCCGCCCGTGTCGGGGACGGTCTCGATGTCGAAGGCCAGGACCGGAGTCATGAAAAGAGATCGATTACGACAGAATTTTAACAGTTCTGGCGGCAACAACTCGCGCCGCCTAACATCCTGAGGCGAACCGGACAAGGCGAGAGGCGGAGGTGACCAAGGAAGCGCGCCTGTATGTGGCACAGCAGCCTGCGGGGCCCGCGACACCCGACTATGTGCGTCATCCGGGGCTGCGGCGCTGGGTCACGGAAACCGCACAACTCACTCGACCCGATCGCATCCTGTGGTGCGACGGATCGGAGTCGGAATACGACGCGCTGTGCGCCGAACTCGTGCGCAGCGGAACGCTGACTCCTCTGCATTCGGGCAAACGCCCCGACAGCTTCGTGGCGCGCTCGGATCCTGCCGATGTGGCACGGGTGGAGGATCGCACCTTCATCTGCAGTGTTCGCGAAAGCGACGCCGGTCCCACCAACAACTGGGTAGATCCGGTGCAGATGAAGGCGCACCTGCTGCAGCTGTTCGAGGGCTGCATGCGCGGACGTACTCTGTTCGTCGTGCCCTTCAGCATGGGTCCGATCGGTTCTGCCTTGTCCCGCATCGGCGTACAGATCACCGACTCGGCCTATGTCGCCGTCAGCATGCGCATCATGACGCGGATGGGACGCGCGGCCGTCGAGGCACTGGGCGAGAACGGCGGCTTCGTTCCCTGTCTGCACTCGGTAGGAATGCCCCTGGCGCCTGGCCAGCAGGACGTTCCCTGGCCCTGCAATCCGCAACACAAGTACATCGTCCACTTCCCGCACGAAAACGCGATCTGGTCCTTCGGCAGCGGCTACGGCGGAAACGCACTGCTCGGCAAGAAGTGTCTGGCGCTGCGCATCGCCTCCTGCATGGGGCGCGAGCAGGGCTGGCTTGCCGAGCACATGCTGATCCTCGGCGTGCAGGCGCCGGGCGGCGAGAAGATCTACGTCGCTGCCGCATTCCCCAGCGCCTGCGGCAAGACCAACTTCGCTATGCTGGTCCCGCCCGCCGCCCTGGACGGCTGGAAGGTAACCACCGTCGGCGACGACATCGCCTGGATTCGACCGGGCCAGGATGGACGGTTGTACGCGATCAATCCGGAGTACGGCTTCTTCGGCGTGGCCCCGGGCACCTCGTGGCAGTCCAATCCCAACGCGATGGCCACCTTGGAGAAGAACTGCATATTCACCAACGTGGCGGTGACAGCGGACCGCGATGTGTGGTGGGAAGGCATGACGGACGAGTTGCCCGCGCAACTGACGGACTGGCGCGGGCACGAGTGGAGCCCGGAATCGGGCACGCGAGCCGCACACCCCAATGCGCGCTTCACTGCTCCCGCCTCGCAATGCCCGTGCCTCGATCCGGATTGGGAGAAGCCCGAGGGGGTGCCCATCTCGGCGTTCATCTTCGGCGGGCGGCGGAGCCAAACCATTCCTCTCGTCTACGAGTCCTTCAACTGGGCCGACGGCGTGTATGCCGCAGCGACCATGGGGTCGGAGACAACGGCTGCCGCAGCCGGAAAGGTGGGCGAAGTGCGGCGCGACCCATTCGCCATGTTGCCCTTCTGCGGGTACCACATCGGCGACTACTTCGACCACTGGCTGGAGCTGGGCCGCAAGCTCGCAAGCCCGCCGCGTATCTTCTGCGTGAATTGGTTCCGCAAAGGCGTCGACGGCGGCTTCCTCTGGCCGGGTTACGGCGAGAACATGCGTGTCCTCAAGTGGATCGTCGAGCGGTGCAAAGGCCGCGCCGGGGCTGTGGAGAGCGTGCTGGGCTGGATGCCGGGGAGGCACGACCTGGAGTGGTCGGGGTTGGACGCCACGGCTCGGGCGCACTACGCGGACCTGATGGCCATAGAGCGCGCCGCGTGGATCCGCGAGCTGCTACAGCACGAAGAGCTGTTCGTGAACCTCTACGACAAGCTGCCCCGAGAGTTCGCGCGCAAACGCGAACTGCTGCTCGCCAGCCTGGCGCGCTCCCCGGAGCGCTGGACCGTCCCCGACTGAGGTCGGTTGGGGTCAGCCGAAGACGCCAGTCGACAGGTAACGATCGCCGCGGTCGCAGACGATCACGACGATGAGCGCGTTGGCGACTTCCTTCGACAGCTCGAGCGCAGCCCACACTGCGCCACCCGAGGAAACACCCGCGAAAAGGCCCTCCTGCTGCGCCAAGCGCCGCATGGTGTCCTCCGCGTCGGCCTGGCTCACCTCGATGATGCGGTCGACCCGCTCGGGCTGGTAGATCTTGGGCAGATACTCCTCGGGCCACTTGCGGATCCCCGGGATCTGGGAGCCCGGGGTCGGCTGGCAGCCCACGATCTGGATGTCTGGATTCCTCTCCTTGAAGAAGCGCGAGCAGCCCATGATCGTTCCCGTGGTGCCCATGCTGCTCACGAAGTGCGTCAGCTGGCCCCCGGTGTCGCGCCAGATCTCCGGCCCCGTGCCCTCGTAGTGGGCGCGCGGGTTGTCGGGATTGGCGAACTGGTCGAGGATGCGCCCCTCGCCGCGCGCCTCCATCTGCTGGGCCACGTCGCGGGCCATCTCCATGCCGCCATCCTTGGGTGTGAGCACGATGTGCGCGCCGAACGCGGCCATGGTGGTGCGCCGCTCGGCGGACAGGTGCTCCGGCATGACCAGCACCATGCGGTAGCCGCGCATCGCTCCCACCATCGCCAGGGCAATGCCGGTGTTGCCGCTGGTGGGCTCGATCAGGGTGTCGCCGGGCTTGATCTCCCCGCGCTCCTCGGCGTGGACGATCATGGACAGTGCGGGGCGGTCCTTCACCGAGCCTGCGGGATTGTTGCCCTCCAGCTTGGCCAACACGATGTTGCTGGTCCGGCCCGGCAGCCGCTTGAGCCGCGCGAGCGGCGTGTCGCCGACGAAGTCGTCCAGCGTCTTGTACGGCGCGGCCCAGGCGCTCAGCTTTCCAGCAGCCACTGGACATATCTCCCCACGCCCTGCTCCACGCTCAGGAACGGGGCGGAGTAGCCCGCCCGGCGGAGCTGGCCGATATCGGCCTGCGTATAGCTCTGGTAGCTCTCCTTCAGACCCGCAGGGAACGGCGTGTACTCGATCAGCGCTTGCGCTCGCATCTGCTCCAGCTCGAGCGGCTGGTCGCCTTGGGACTCGCGCACCGCGTTGATGGTGGCGGCCGCCAGCTGGTTGAAGCTCTGAGCACGGCCCGTACCCAGGTTGAAGATGCCCGAGTGCTGCGCTTGATCGAGGAAATGCAGGTTCACGTTGACCACGTCCTGCACCGACACGAAATCGCGCCGCTGCTCGCCGGCCTCGAATCCGCCGCTGCCCTCGAACAGCTTGACGCGGCCGTCGGAGCGATACTGGTTGAAGAAGTGGAACGCCACCGAGGCCATGCGTCCCTTGTGCGCCTCGCGCGGGCCGTAGACATTGAAATAACGCAGTCCCACGACCTGCGCGGTGTTGTCGCTCCAACGGCGCCGCACCAGGTTATCGAACAGGAACTTGGAGTAGCCGTACACATTCAGCGGCCGCTCGTACGCGGGCTCCTCGCGGAACCCGGGGCCCTCGCCGTACACCGCTGCCGACGAAGCATAGATGAACGGCACCTCCTCGGCCTGGCAGAAGTCGAGCAGCTCGGCGGAGTAGCGATAGTTGTTCTCCATCATGTAGCGCCCGTTGCTCTCCATGGTGTCGGAGCACGCACCTTGATGCAGGACCGCGATCAGCTCGCCGTCGTAGGCGCCCTGAGCGAGCTTGCGCAGGAATTCCTCCTTGTCCAGATAGTCGGCGATGCGGCAATCCACCAGGTTGCGGAACTTGTCGCCGCGCGTCAGGTTGTCGACGGCGATGACGTCGTCGTCGCCGCGATCATTGAGGGCCTTCACCAAGTTCGACCCGATAAAACCTGCAGCCCCGGTCACGACAATCATCGGCGAGCTCCCGGGTGGTCAGGCGAAAAGCTCGTCGGGGTGGGCCACTGCGGTGCCGAGCTTGCCGACCACGATGCCGGCTGCCTTGTTCGCCCAGCGCACGGCATCCGCCAGTTCCAGACCGGCCGCCAGCATGACGCCCAGCGTCGCGATGACGGTATCCCCGGCGCCGCTCACGTCGTACACTTCCTTGGCTACCGCCGGCACATGCAGGGCCTCGCCGTCCCGGAACAGCGTCATGCCCGCCTCGCTGCGCGTGACCAGCAGCGCATCCAGTTCCAGCGCGCGGCGCAGGCTTTGCGCTTTTTCCACCAGCTCGGGCTCGCTGCCCCAGCGTCCGACGACCTGACGCAGCTCACCCAGGTTGGGCGTCAGGATCGTGGCGCGGCGATACTTCTCGAAGTCATCGCCCTTGGGATCCACCAGCACGACCTTGCCGGCCGAACGCGCCTGCGCGATCATGCGGTCCACGTGCGCCAGGCCGCCCTTGCCGTAGTCGGAGAAGATCACGACCTTTGCGGCCGACAGGCGCGCGTCAAAGTCCGCGCGCTTGGCTTCCAGGGCCTCGGGTGCCGGCGGGTTTTCGAAATCGATCCGCAGCAGCTGCTGCTGCCGGCCGATCACGCGCAGCTTCACGGTGGTGTTGAGCGTCGCGTCTCGCGTCAGTTGCGCCTGGACGTGCTCAGCCTCCAGCAAGCGCGCGAGAGCCGCGCCGGGCTCGTCGGTCCCGACCACGGCGAGCAGTTCGACCCGTCCGCCGATGGCGCTCACGTTGCGGGCCACGTTGGCCGCACCCCCGGGCCGCTCTTCCATGCGGGTGATGCGCGCCACCGGCACCGGCGCCTCGGGAGAAATGCGACTGACCTCGCCAAACCAGTAACGGTCGAGCATGACGTCGCCGACGACCAGAACGTGGGCGGCGGAGAGGTCGGGACGCGCCGTCATACCGAGAATCCGTGATTCGTGATTCGTGATTCGTGATTCGTGAAAATCCCCTGATTCTTCATCGCGTCAGGCGGCCGCCATCTGTCTGTCCTGCCGGTTGCGACCCCAATGCGTATCGTTCCCCGTACGAGTCACGAATTGCGGCCTATCGAGAAATACTCCAGCCCCGCCGCCGTCACCAACTTGGGATCGTAGAGGTTGCGGCCGTCGAACACCAGAGGCTGCTTCAGGCGTGCCCGGATGGCAGCAAAGTCCGGGCTGCGGAACTCCTTCCACTCAGTCACGATGATCAGGCCGTCGGCGCCATCCAGAGCGGGGAGAGGCCCTGACGCGTAGCTCAACCGCGGCTCCTCGCGGAACAGACGCCGCGCCTCATCCATCGCCACCGGGTCGTAAGCGCACAGCGCTGCGCCGCGCTCGAGGAGCTCTCGGATGACAATGCGGCTGGGCGCCTCACGCATGTCGTCGGTGTTCGGCTTGAAAGCCAGGCCCCACAGGGCAAAGCGTCGTCCATCGAGCCGCTCGCCCAGGCGTGCGGTTATCTTGTGCACGAGGCGCCGCTTCTGCGCCGCGTTGGCCTGCTCCACCGCGTGCAGGATCCGAAGGGGCAACCCTGCCTGACCCGCGGTCCGTTGCAGCGCCCGGACGTCCTTCGGGAAGCACGAGCCGCCATAGCCGCAGCCGGCGTACAGGAAGTCGTAGCCGATGCGCGGGTCCGACCCGATGCCCTGCCGCACCTGCTCGATGTCCGCGCCCAGTTCCTCGGCCAGGTTCGCGAGCTCGTTCATGAACGAGATGCGCGTGGCGAGCATCGCGTTGGCCGCGTATTTGGTCAGCTCGGCGGAGCGCACGTCCATCACCAGCATGCGCTCATGGTTGCGCTGAAAGGGCGCGTACACCGCCCGCATGATCTGCGTCGCGCGCTCATCATCGTCATCCGCCCCGATCACCACACGGTCGGGCTTCATGAAATCCTCGACCGCCGCGCCTTCCTTTAGGAACTCGGGGTTGGACACGACACTATAGGGCACTTCCACGCCGCGCGCCTTCAACTCCTCGCCGATGGTCTCGCGTACTCGGTCCGCAGTGCCTACCGGGACCGTGGATTTGTCGACCACGACTTTGTAGTCGCGCATGTGGCGCCCGATGCCGCGCGCGGCCTCCGCTACGTAGCGCAGATTGGCCGAACCGTCGTCCTCGGGCGGCGTTCCCACCGCGATGAATTGGACGGTGCCGTGGTGCACGCTGGGTTCGATGTCCGTGGTGAAGCGCAGGCGCCCGGCCTGTGCGTTGCGCTTGACCAGGAACTCGAGTCCCGGCTCGTGGATCGGGATCCCACCGGAGCGCAGCAGCTCGATCTTGTCCTTGTCGACATCCAGGCACAGGACGTCATTGCCTTGGTCTGCCAGGCACGCCCCCGTTACAAGGCCGACGTAGCCTGTCCCGATCATCGTGATTTTCACGTCCCACCTCGTTCTGCGCGCCGGATCATGCCGTGATTTCTCGGTGGATACTGCGCAGCGCGGCCAGTGGATCCGTCGCACGCGTGATGGGGCGGCCTATGACGAGGTAGCTCGCCCCCGCCTCCAGGGCGGCACGCGGAGCGGCAACTCGTTTCTGATCGTCCACCGGCTCGTGTCGGGCTCCGGCCCCTGACGCCGGCCGTATCCCCGGGGTCACCAGCAAGAACCCCGGCCCGCACTGGCTGCGCAGCGACGCGGCTTCTAACGCGGAGCAGACCACCCCGTCCAGTCCGCTGAGCTGGGTCAGCGCCGCCAGCCGCGAGACCGCGCGCGAAGGCGCATCCTCGATGCCCACCTCGCGCAGCTCGTCAGCGCCAAGGCTGGTGAGGATCGTCACCGCGATCAGTCGGGGGCGATCGATCGCGCTGCCCAGAGCCTCGCGCGCAGCCGCCAACATGGAACGCCCGCCCAAGGCATGCACGTCCAGCATCCACACGCCAAGACCCGCGGCGCACTTGCAAGCTTGCGCGACTGTGTTGGGGATGTCGTGAAACTTCAGGTCGAGGAAAACGGCAAAGCCGCTGCGCGTCAGCCTCTCCACCAACGCCGGCCCCGCCGCGGTGAACAACTCCTTGCCCACCTTCAGCCGGCACAGATCGGGCGTGAGCCGGCGCGCCAAACTCAGGGCGGCGTCGGCGTCGGGGAAATCCATCGCAACGATGACGCGCGGATCGCTCAAGCCGTCCCCTCCCGCTCCTCGGTGCGCCGCGGCGGATACGTTTCCCATCGGTGACACGCCGGGCAGTGCCAATAAAACTGCCGCGCCCTGAACCCGCAGTTTTCGCAGCGGTAAAGCGCCAGGCTACGCGTGTGCTCGTGTATCAGGTTGCGGATCAGCTCGAGGTCGTGGCGTCGCTCCAACGGCGCCTCTAAGAGCTGGGCCTCGAGCAGCTTGTCCAAGCCGAGGAGCGTCGGCGTGCGCCTCAATTCGTCTCGTACCAGCTGATTGGCGCGCGCCGGCCCTTCGTGCTCCAGCACCGCCTGGAACACGGTGTTGAGCAGATCGAGCGACGGGTAACTCGCGAGGTAACCGCGCAGCAGGCTCACCCCTTCGTCCAGACGCGCCAGCTGCCGGTAGCCGGTCAGAAACTTCTCGGCGGCCAGCGGCAGATACGCGGGGTTCTGCGCCTCGATGCGCTTCCAGGACTCGATCGCCTCCACCGGCTTGCCCTGGTTCATGGCGAGATCGCCCAGCAGGAGATAGGCTCGCACGCATTTGCGGTTGACGTTCAGGGCGTCGTCCAGGTGGCCGCGTGCCTTGTCGGGACGCGAATGGGTCATCTCCCACTGCGCCAGCTCACAGTAGAAATGGGCGATATCGCGCTGGCTCGAATGACCCGTGACGGAGTCCATGCGGCGCGACGCGTCGATGGCTTTGAGCCAATCCTTCTCCTGCTCGTAGATCTCGAGCAGGAACTTCAGCGCCGATTGCTCGTAGGAGGTGCCCTCCAGCTTAAGGAACATCTCCTCGGCGCGATCCAGCAGGCCGGCCTTGAGGTAGTCCTGCGCCAACTCGTACAGAGCGGTCAGGCGCTGCTCGGTGGCGAGGTCGGCGCGATCCACCAGATTCTGGTGCATCCGAATCGCCCTCTCCACCTCGCCGCGGCGACGGAACAGGCTGCCTAGGGCGAAGTGCAGCTCTACGGTCTGGGGGTCGACCTTGACCACCTCGATGAACGCTTCGATCGCCTTGTCCGGCTGCTGATTGATGAGGAAGTTGAGCCCGCGAAAGTAGGATGACGGCAGCGCGCGCGATTCGGTCAGCAGCTGTTTGATATCCACGCGCGCGGCCAGCCATCCCAGACCGAAGAAGATCGGGAAGCCGATCAGCCACCAAAGCTCGAATTCCATTCGGTCACGCCGAGGCCAAAGCGGTCACAGCAACTGACGCTCTGGGTAAGCATCCTGCGCTTGCTGCGACGCGCGTCCGGCGTGCAGCTCGCGCCGCAGTTGCGCCAGCTCCCGGCGTTGATGGTACAGCGAGGTCATCCCTGCGAGCACGCCGAGCACAGCACCGGCGGCAAAGAACACCAGCGCGACGAGCGATAGCGCCGCCTGCCACTCCCAACCCAGAAAGTAGCGCACGACGACCGGGTCGGAATTCTTGATGGCGAAGCCGAAAAAGAAAGAAAAGAGGAGGATCCAAAGGATCCAGCGCAGGTACCGCATCAACTCCATCCAGATCTGCGCGCGGCTACTGCTGCTCTCCCTGGCGTCTGGCGTCGACTCGCTCCCGCAACTCCTTGCCGGCCTTGAAGTGGGGCACGTGCTTGCCGGGGACCTGCACCTTGTCGCCCGACTTGGGATTGCGCCCGACCCGCGGTGGCCGGTAGTTCAGTCCAAAGCTGCCAAAGCCTCGGATCTCGATGCGTTGACCCAGGGCCAAACTCTTGGACATGGCGTCCAGGATCATCTTTACGGCCAGCTCCGCGTCGCTGGCCACCAGTTGCGGAAAGTGCGCCGCGAGCCTGGAGATCAACTCCGACTTTGTCATGGGTTTCCCTTATCGCTCGTCGGGTGGCCTTGTCAGCCGGGCCGCAGCGCCGCCCGCTGGACCCGACGCCTGTGCGCTGCGCCTGGCCTCGCGGATTCCCGTGTCGTGCGGGCAAGCGTCGAGCTCCAGGGCATAGGCCTTGTGCAGCACCTGCGTCGTCGTCACCGGGCGGCTCTTTGACCGAACGGCACAGCGTTGTTCGAAAAGATGACCTATTGAGCAGTGTTCTTGGTGTCCAGCTTGGCCTTCAGGAGCGCACCCAGATTCGTGGTTCCCGTGCTGGCCGGCGGTTCGGCCGCGTGCTTCTGGATCGCCTCGGTCTCCTCGGCCATGCTCTTTTGCTTGATCGACAGGTTGATCGTGCGGTTCTTGCGGTCGACGTTGATGATCATCGCACTTACCGCGTCTCCCTCCTTCAAGTGCTGGCGGATGTCCTCCACGCGGTCGCGCGACACCTCGGAAGCCCGCAGATAGCCCTCCACGTCACCATCCAGGCTGACCACGGCGCCCTTGGCGTCCAGGCTCTTGACCTTGCCTTCCACCAAGCTGCCCTTCTCGTGGGTGTTGACGTAG
>DATJVW010000377.1:0-20767 GCA_035501675.1 Burkholderiales bacterium | reverse complement strand
CACAGATCGACTCTCCGAAGCTTTGGTCTACTCTCGTTTGCCCTCACCTTGTCGGCCGCGGCCGCCCTCTTCTCTGCAGTGTTGGCCGCTTCCGACCCGACCGACGAGGACAAGGCGGGAACCGGTGTCGATGCAGCGAGGTTCACGGAGTCCGGCGAGCTCCTCCTCCCGGCAAATCTCGATGAATGGGTGTTCCTTGGCGCTTCGCTCGGCATGGGATACAACAGTGCGGATTTCGATCCCAAGAGCCCCGGCAACTTCCAGGTCGTGCTGATGGAGCCCGCCGCGTACGCACACTTCAAAACTCACGGCAGGTACGCCAACGGGTCGATGTTCCTGCTGTCGTTCTACCCGGCGCAACAGCGGGTCTCGATCGACCGGGCCGGGTTCGTGCAGGGCGAGCTCAAGAATTTCGAGATCCACCTCCTGGATCGGAGTCGATTTGCAGAAGGGCGCGCCTTCTACTTGTTCGGGAAGAACGACGGCAAGGCGGCCGCTCTCCCGGCGGGTAGCCGGTGCGTCGAGTGCCACGTCAGGGACGGAGCTTTCGACGGCACGTTCGCCCAGTTCTATCCTGCAATTCGGCACGCAATCCCGGCCGATCTCTTGAACAAGGCCATGGAGAAGGGAAGCCAACACTGAGCGGTACGCATGACCCGCGGCGGACATGCCGACCGCGGTACCGCCCAACGCCCGTCCCGTCGTCGTTCGCCGGAGGCCCTGATGAAAACCGACCAACACACCATCGCAATGCACCCCCGCAAACGCATCGCGCTCGTCGCGCACGACAATAAGAAGCAGGACCTGCTCGAGTGGGCGCGGTTCAACCGGGACACGCTGGAGCAGCACGACCTGTATGCGACCGGTACCACGGGCAGTCTTCTGGCCGACTCGCTCGGGCTCACGATCACGCGGCTGCTGAGTGGCCCGCTGGGCGGCGACCAGCAGATCGGCGCCAAGATCGCGGAGCGCGAGATCGACTTCGCGATCTTCTTCTGGGATCCGCTGGAGCCGCAGCCGCACGACCCGGATGTGAAAGCGCTGCTGCGTGTGGCCGTGGTGTGGAACATCCCGGTCGCCTGCAACCGCGCCTCGGCCGACTTCATGATCTCGTCGGCTCTGATGTCGTCGTCCTATGAGCGGATCGTCGCGGACTACGGTGGCTACCTCGAGCGGTTCACGCGACCCGGACGCGCTTGAGCGCAAATTTGGATCGGGGGAAGGGGATGAGTCACCCTCCCTTGCGCACCCCGCGCTGAGAAGGTCAGAGGGGAAAGCGGGCGAAGAGCTAAGCGCCGTGTTTGCGGCGGCTATCCTGCGGAGCCTGCGCTCGCTCGCGCAGACTGTAATCCCGGATAACGCTCGCCACCCGGATGCGGTAATCCGAGAAGATCCCGGCTCGCCCCCTCGCTTGTGCGAGACGGTGAGCTTCGAGATTGCGCCACGCTTGGACGGCCGCTTCGTCTCGGAACAGCGATAGGGACAGAAGCTTGCCTTCGGTGCTCAGGCTCGCAAAGCGCTCGATGGAGATGAAGCCGTCGATCTTCTGGAGTTGCGGGCGCAAGCTGGCCGCGAGGTCGAGATACTCCTGCTTGCGTCCCTCGGCCGGAAACACCTCGAAGATGACCGCGATCATGCTCTCGGCTGCGTGTGCTAGGCGAGCTTCACCAGCTGCTTGCCGAGGTTGGCGCCCTTGAGCATACCGATGAAGGCTGTCGGCGCGTTGCGCAGGCCTTCGGCGACCGTCTCGTGGTACTTGATCTTCCCCTGCGCGACCCACTTGGCGAGTTGGGTCACCGCGCTGAGGTACAAATCCTGGCGGTCGGAGACGATGAAGCCGCGGATATTGACGCGGTTCACGAGGACGGAGCGCATCATCTTCATGCCGTGAGGCTCGGTCTGGTTGTACTCCGCGATCAGCCCGCACAAGGCCACGCGCGAGAACGGGTTGAGCCGCCGGAACACGGCATCCATCACTTCGCCTCCGACATTCTCGAAATAGCAGTCGATGCCCTCGGGCGCGGCTGCTTTCAGATCGTCCTGCAGGTTGCCGGCCTTGTAATCCACGCAGGCATCGAAGCCGAGTTCCTTGACGACATAGTCGCACTTGGCCTTGCCGCCCGCGATGCCGACCGCGCGACAGCCCTGCAGCTTGGCGAGCTGGCCGACGACGCTGCCCACGGCGCCGGATGCGGCGGACACCGCAACGGTCTCCCCGGCCTTCGGCTGGCAGTGCTCCAGCAGTCCGGTCCAGGCCGTAGCGCCGGGCATGCCGGCCACGCCCAGGTAGCAGGAGAGCGGCACGAGCTTGGGATCGACTTTCATCAGGCCGTCACCGCCGGATAGGGCGTAGAGCTGCCAGCCCAGTGGTCCGACGACGGTGTCGCCCGGCTTGAACTTCGGATGGCTCGACTCGACCACTTCGCCGACGGCGCCACCCACCATCACTTCGCCGACCTGGACGGGTGTGGCGTAGGATTTGGCGTCGCTCATGCGGCCGCGCATGTACGGATCGAGCGACAGCCAGAGATTTTTCACCAGCAACTGACCCGCTTCCGGCTTCGGCACGGGGGTTTCGACGATGCGGAAGTTGGACTCCTCGACCCAGCCGGTCGGCCGGCTGGCAAGCTGGACTTGGAGGTTCGTGGCCATGGGACATCCTCGAACGGAACGGAGGGATCGCCGAGCATGATAACCTACGTCGCCGGATTCGTGACCCGTGGCTCGTGATTCGTGAGCCGTAACCTTAGTCAAACGATTCACCGTACCACGGGCTACGAACCAACCACGCGCCATCAACCACGACACACGAACCGAATCGTGAATCAGGAATCCCCGCCTCACCTGGCCCTGTTGCCCGGGCTGCTTTGCGACCGCGCGCTGTGGGAGCCGCAGATCGAGGCGCTCTCCGACATCTGCGCACCCTGGGTAGCCGATCTCACGCGCGGCGACAGCATTGCGGGGATGGCGGCGACAGTGATGGCGGAGGCGCCGGCGCAACAGTTCGCGCTGGCAGGGTTGTCGATGGGTGGATATGTCGCGATGGAAATCATGCGGCGGGCTCCGGAGCGGGTGACCCGGCTCGCCTTGCTCGACACCCGGGCGGCCCTGGACGCCGGAGAGGAAACGGCGCGACGGCACGAGCTGATGCGGCTGGCGCAGACCGAGCGCGGTTTCACCCCCGTGACAACGCGCCTGCTGCCTCTGCTGGTCCACCCGGCGCGCGTCAAGGACGAGCCGCTGGTCCGCATCATCCGGGCCATGGCGGAACGCGTCGGTGTGGAGGCCTACCTGCGCAATCAGCAAGCCATCATGTCACGGCCCGACTTCCGGCCGGAGTTGCCGCGCATCGGGTGTCCGACGCTGGTCCTGTGCGGCCGTGAGGACGCGCTCACATCGCTGGAGATGCACAAGGAGATGGTCCGGCTCATCCCGACTGCTCGGCTGGTCGTCATCGAGCGCTGCGGGCATCTTTGCACCCTGGAACGCCCGGTGGAGGTGAATGTGGCCCTGCGCAACTGGCTGTCCCCTGACCTAGTGCGCATGCTGTAAGATCTGGCGAAACAGCGGCGCCCCGGCGCGCAATAGAGAGGGGCGCTCGACAAACGAGAGAAACGGCGGATTTCCTCGCCGCCTTTTCAAGCGGAGCGATCATGGCAGACGTCAGCCGCCGGGCGCGGGAGCTCGGCACAGAGAACGCGTTCGTCGTCCTCGCCGAGGTCAACCAGCTCATCCGCGAGGGCCGAGACATCATTTCCTTCTGCATCGGCCAGCCGGACTTCCACACGCCGGTCAATATCCAGGACGCGGCGGTCAAGGCGATCCGCGAGGGGAAGCATGGGTATACGCCCTCGGCCGGCATCCTGGAGCTGCGCCAGGCCGTTGCGCGAAACATGAGCCGCTCGCGCGGCGTCGACGTGCAGCCCGACGACGTGGTCGTGGGCGCGGGCGCCAAGCCCTTCATCGCCTATACCATCCAGTCCGTCACCGACTACGGCGCGGGCGAGGAGGTCATCTTTCCCAATCCGGGGTTTCCGATCTACGAGTCGCAGATCAAGGCCATGGGCGCGGTGCCGGTGCCGATCTACCTGCGCGAGCAGCGCGGGTTCAACTTCGATCCGCAAGAGCTCGCCGACAAGATCACGCCCAAGACCAGGCTGTTGATCCTGAATTCGCCGCACAACCCGACCGGTGGCGTGATACCGAAACAGGACATGCAGGCCATCGCGGAGGTGCTGCGCAGGCACGAAAAGGTGTGGGTGTTCGCCGACGAGATCTATGGGCGGTTGGTGTACGACGGCCAGTTCGCTTCGATCGCCTCGCTCCCCGGCATGCAGGAGCGCACCATCATCTCGGATGGGGCCTCCAAGACCTGGGCGATGACCGGCTGGCGCTTGGGCTTCGCGGCGAATCGCAAGCTCGCGCCCTACTTCACCAACTGGGTCACCAACACGGAGTCCTGCGCCTCGCAGATCAGCCAATGGGCGGCTGTCGAGGCGCTCAACGGCCCGCAGAACGATGCAGACCGCATGCGCGACATCTTCCACGAGCGGCGCGACCTGATCGTCGGCCTGCTCAACCAGGTCGCCGGCGTGAGCTGCCAGTCCCCCGGTGGCGCCTTCTACGTGTGGCCCAACGTGACCGAGGCCTGCGCGATGATCGGCGCGCGGGACTCGGAGGAGATGCGCGCCCGTTTGCTGAACGAGGCGGGGGTGGCGGTATTGGCTGACATCCACTTCGGACCGCGCGTGCCCAACGAGGGCCAGCATATCCGCTTCAGCTACGCGGCCTCCAACGAAGCGATCCGAAAGGGCGTGGAGCGCATGGCGGAGTTCATCCAGCGCAACACGCTGCGCGCCAGGGCGAGCGCCGCGCGCTGACGCGGCAGTGCGTCGGGCCCGTGGCGCGTCACGCGTTGGGCGGCTTCGACGTATCCGTGGGGCTGCGCTCGTTGAGAACGTCTTCCATACGCGTCTGGATCGCGCCCTTGATGCGCGGATGCGTGAAAATGTAGAAACTCTCCTGCCGGATGCCGTCCAAGACCATGTCCGCCACCATCTCGGCAGACACGCGCCCCGACTGTACCGCGTGGCGCATTTGCTCCTCGCGCTGATGATCGTCTGGCGTGCGTGCACGCGTGGGGTTGCGCAGAAGCGCCGGCCGATTGCGCTCCGAATCGATGATCCCGGTGGGCACGAAGGCCGGGCACAGCACGGACACGCCGATCTTCGACCGGCGCTCGGCCAGATCGTGATACAGGCATTCGGTCAGCGTCACCACGGCGTGCTTGGACACGCAGTAGATGCCCATGCCGGGCACCGACAGCAGCCCGGCAACTGAAGCTGTATTGACAATGTGACACGGTGCGTCCTGGCGCAGCAGGATCGGGACGAACACGCGCACGCCGTGGATGACGCCCCAGACGTTGACCCCGAGCACCCACTCCCAGTCGGCGACGGTGTTCTCCCAGACGGCGCCGCCGGGCGCCACGCCGGCGTTGTTGCACACGACGTGCACGGCTCCGAAGGTGGCCAGCGTCTTCTCGGCGAGTCGCTCCACGTCGTGGCCGCGCGAGACGTCGGTGCGGATGGCGAGTATCGGCACGCCCGCTTTCCGGAATTCCTGCTCCACGCGGCGCAGAGCCTCCTCTTCGACGTCCGCCAGCACCAGCTTCATGCCCTCGCGGGAAAACCGCCTGGCCATGGCCAGCCCGATGCCGCTGGCGCCGCCGGTGATGACCGCCACTCGATCCTTCAAGAGCTGCATGAGGTTTCGCCCGCGCTGGTTGGACAGGTGCGATTGTAGCCCGGATGACCGGCGGATCATAAGCGCCGTTCGTTGCCTGCGCGGAATTTGCGATGGTATGCTCGACGCACCATGGGGAAGCCGAGCACATGAACCAAGAGTTCATCGGCACAATGCCGGTGCGGGAAAGGCACCGCTTCGACGTCGAGCGGCTCGCCCAGCATCTGAGTGCGAACGTGGAGGGCTTCGCCGGTCCGCTGCGGGTGGAGCAGTTCAAAGGCGGGCAATCGAATCCGACCTTCCTGCTCACCACGCCCGGGAAGCGCTACGTGCTGAGGCGCAAGCCGCCGGGGAAGCTGCTGCCCTCGGCCCATGCGGTCGACCGCGAATACCGGGTCATCACCGCCCTGCGGCAGGCGCATATCCCGGTAGCGCGCTCGTGGACGCTGTGCATGGACGATAGCGTGATCGGCACCGCCTTTTACGTCATGGATTACGTCGAGGGGCGCGTGTTGTGGGACCAATCGCTGCCGGGGATGAGCCGCGCGGAGCGCGCCGCCATCTACGACGAGATGAACCGCGTCATCGCGGCGTTGCACCAAGTCGACTACAACGCCATCGGGTTGGGCGACTACGGCAAGCCGGGCAACTACCTGGAGCGGCAGATCAGCCGCTGGACCAAGCAGTACCGCGCCTCCGAGACCGAGAGGATCGAAGCCATGGAGAAGCTCATCGAGTGGCTGCCGCGGCACATTCCACCGCAGGACGAGACCAGCGTGGTGCACGGCGACTACCGGCTGGATAACGTCATCTTCCATCCCACCGAGCCGCGCATCCTGGCCGTGCTCGACTGGGAGTTGTCCACGCTCGGGCATCCGCTGGCCGACTTCTCCTATCACTGCATGTACTGGAGGCTCACGCCGGGCGAGTTCCGCGGCATCGGCGGTCTGGACTTGCCTGCGCTGGGTATCCCCAGCGAAGAGGAATACGTCGGGGCCTACTGCCGCCGCACCGGGCGCAATCGTATCGAGCACTGGGACTACTACATGGCCTACAACATGTTCCGCCTCGCTGGCATCGTCCAGGGCATCATGGGCCGCGTGATGGAGGGCACCGCCGTGAGCGAAAAGGCGGCCGAGTCGGGAAAGCGCGCGCGCCCGATGGCCGAGGCGGGCTGGCGCGAGGTGGAGAAGATCCTTTCCAGAGCAAGTTAACCACAGAGACACGGAGATCACAGAAAAGCGCAGAACGAACGCCATTCGAAGCTCGCGTCCGTGGTTCTCCGTGTTCTCTGTGTCTCTGTGGTTCCAGTAGGGGGTTGAATTGAAAGCAGTGCTGTGCAAGGAACTCGGCCCGCCGGAAAAGCTGGTGGTCGAACAGGTGCCGTCGCCCAAGCCGGGCAAAGGCCAGGTGGTCGTGAGCGTCAAGGCCGCGGGCGTCAACTTTCCCGACACTCTCATCATCCAGGGCAAGTATCAATTCAAGCCCGAGCCTCCGTTTTCGCCGGGCGGGGAAGTGGCGGGCGTGATCAAGGAGGTCGGGGAAGGCGTTAGCCGCGTCAGGCCGGGCGACCGCGTCATCGCCGCCAGCACCAATGGCGGTTTCGCGGAGGAGATGGTGGCCGACGCCGACAGGCTTATCGCGATGCCGGACGGCATGGAGTTCGTTCCGGCGTCGGCTTTCGTGCTGACCTTCGGCACTTCGTATCACGCGCTGAAGGATCGGGCTCGGCTGAAACCGGGAGAGACGCTGTTGGTGCTCGGGGCCTCGGGGGGCGTGGGGCTGGCCGCGATTCAGCTCGGGAAAGCGATGGGCGCCAAGGTCATCGCCGCGGCGTCCAGCGACGCCAAGCTGCGGGTCTGCCGCGACAACGGCGCCGACGAGCTGATCAATTACGCCGCCGACGACTTGCGCGCGCGCGTCAAGGCGATCACCGCGGGGCGCGGTGTGGATGTCGTGTACGACCCCGTGGGCGGTGCATACTCCGAGCCGGCGCTGCGCGACATGGCCTGGAACGGTCGGTTCCTGGTGGTCGGCTTCGCCGCCGGCGATATCCCGAGGGTGCCGCTCAATCTGCCTTTGCTCAAAGGGTGTTCCATCGTCGGTGTCTTCTGGGGCGCGTTCACGCGCACCGAGGCGGACAACAATCGCCGCAACAACGAGGAGCTGATGCGGCTCTACCTGAGCGGCAAGATCAAGCCGCACATCCATGCGACTTACCCTCTGGAGCGTGCGGCCGACGCCCTGAACGAGGTGTTGCACAAACGGGTCATCGGAAAGGTGGTCTTAACCACGTAGGAGAGAGAAATGCTGATGCTGTACGAACACCCGCTGTCCGCCTATGCGATGAAAGTGAAGATGGCGTTACGGGAAAAGGGCCTGGAGTTTCAAGCGACGGTACCCGAGGGAATGGCAACCGGCACCACGGGAGGGGCTTTCGTCGAGGCCAGCCCGCGCGCCGAGATCCCCGCCTTGATCGACGGTGACGTGAAGGTGTTCGACTCCACGATCATTCTCGAATACCTGGAAGACAAATGGCCGAAACCGCCGCTGTTGCCGGAAGGTCCTGCGCAGCGCGCGCGCGTGCGCATGATCGAAGATGTGATGGACGGACTCTACGAGCCCAACAACTGGGGCCTCATGGAGGTCACCCGTTTCAAGCGTGCCGCAGGAGCGCTGGCGGATGAGCTCGTAGGCTACGCGAAGAGCAACATCGACCGGCTGCAGCACTGGCTGGACGGACAGTTGGGCGGCATGCCCTGGTTCAACGGCGAGCGCTTCGGCTGGGGCGACATCGCCTGCGCCCCTTACATCAACCGTTCCGCGGCCTATGGATATACGCCCCCCGCGGGGTCGCGTCTCGCGGCCTGGCTGGCGCGGGTCAACCAGCGGCCCAGCGTGGCCCAGGTGATCGCGCAGATGCGGGACGCGCTCGCCAACCTGCCGGACTTTGCCGCGCTGCTCGCCCAGGGCAAGATCAAGCGTCAATACCGGGACCACCGGCTGGAATGGATGATCGCCGGCGGCGGGCTGTCGGTGGTGCAGGAGGGCATCGAAAAGGGCACGGTCCGCTTCAGCCGCCTGCCCGGTTAGGCTGAGGCGGCTACCCGCGCACGAAGACGCGGCGCAGGAGGACACAGATGAAATCCACGATGATGCAGGTGCCGCTCAACCTGTCCCATTTCCTGGAACGGGCCGGCAAGCTGTTCGGCGGCCAGGAGATCGTGTCTCGCATGCCGGACAGATCCCTGCACCGCTACACCTACGCGGACTTCTATCGCCGCACGCGCCAGCTGGCCGAGGCGCTGCAGGGCGCAGGCCTCAAACGAGGCGACCGGGTCGCCACCCTGATGTGGAATCACTATGCGCACTACGAAAGCTACTTCGGCGTGATCGTGGCCGGCGGCGTGATGCACACGCTCAATCTGCGGCTTGCCCCCGACGATATCGCGTTCATCGCCAATCACGCGCAGGACCGCTTTCTCGTCGTAGACGACGTGCTGCTGCCGCTGTTCGAGAAGTTCCGCCAGAAGGTCAACCCGGAGCGCGTGATCGTTGTTCCACTGACCGGCGCCCGTGTGCCCAGCGGCTTCGACGACTACGAGGCGTTGCTGCGCACGGCCACCGGCAGCTTCGAGTATCCCGACATGGACGAGAATGAGCCCTGCGCCATGTGCTATACGTCGGGGACGACCGGCAGACCCAAGGGCGTGGTGTATTCGCACCGCTCGCAGATCCTGCACTCCCTGGTGCAGGCGCTGCCCGATGCCATCGGCATGGGGGGCGGCGACGTCATCCTGCCCGTCGTGCCGATGTTTCACGCCAACGCCTGGGGCGTACCCTACACCGCGGCCATGCTGGGCATCAAGCTGGTGTTCCCGGGCCCGCACTTGCACCCCGAGGACCTGCTGCCGCTGCTGGAGAGCGAGCGGGTGACCATCTCGTGCGGCGTGCCGACCATCTGGCTGCCGATGGTGCAGATCCTCGAGAACAACCCGGGAAAGTGGAAGTTCAGCCCCAGGCTGCGCCTGACGGTGGGCGGGTCGGCGGTGCCGGAGGCGATGATCCGCGCCTATGCGAAGCTGGGCATCCAGGTGATCCAGGGCTGGGGCATGACCGAGACCTCGCCGCTCGCCTCCATCTCGAAGATCACTGCGCAGCAGGAAAACCTGCGCCCAGAGGAGCGCTTTCCCGTGATGGCCACGCAGGGCTATCCGCTGCCCTTGGTGGACATCCGAGCGATGGGCGACGGCGGTGAGGCGCCCTGGGACGGCAAGACCGTGGGCGAGATCCAGGTGCACGGCCCCTGGATCACCGGCAGCTATCACAACCAGAGCGCGCCGGAGAGCTTCACCGACGACGGGTGGCTGCGTACCGGAGACGTGGCTTCGATCAATGCGCTGGGCTTCATCAAGATCACCGACCGCACCAAGGACTTGATCAAGTCGGGCGGCGAATGGATCAGCTCGGTGGACCTGGAGAACGCCATCATGGGCCACCCGGCGGTGCAGGAGGCGGCGGTCATCTCCGTGCCGCATCCCAAGTGGGCAGAGCGGCCCCTGGCGGTGATCGTGCTCAAGCCGCGCGCGCAAGCGGTCGAAGCCGACATCCGCGCGCACCTGTCCAAGCAGTTCGTCAAGTGGATGGTGCCCGATGCGTACGTGTTCGTGGAAACCATCCCGCGCACGTCCACCGGCAAGTTTCTCAAGACCAAGCTGCGCGAGCAGTACCGCGACTGGAAGTGGCCCGAAACCGCCTAGGACTCGAGCATGAACTTTGAGTTGAGTGACGAGCAGAAGCTGATCCGGCGCACGGCCCGCCAATTCGCGCGCGAGGAGATCCAGCCGGTGGCCGCGCGGTGCGACCGCGAGGCGAGCTTTCCCATGGAGGTGTTCGAGAAAGCGCGCGAGGTCGGGCTGGTGAATATGACGGTGCCCATCGAGTTCGGCGGCAGCGGCTGGGGTGCGCTGGAGTCCGCTCTGGTCACGGAGGAACTGGGCTGGGCCTGCACCGGGATTGCGGGAGCGCTCGGGCTCAACGCCATCTTCGCCGACGTGTTCCATGTCGCCGGATCGCCGGAGCTCAAGCGCGAGGCCTTCGGCCGCCTCCAGGCGGGGCAGTTCGGTGCTTATGCGCTCACGGAGCCGGCCGCCGGCTCCGACGTCGCCGGCATCAAGACTCGCGCCCTCAAAAAAGCCGACCGCTTCGTTCTGAACGGCAGCAAGGTCTGGATCTCCAATGCCCCGCTCGCGCACATGTTCGTCATCTTCGCCAAAACCGACCCGCAGGCGGGGCACCGCGGCATGAGCGCTTTCTTCGTGCAGCGAGACACCCCCGGCCTGTCGGTGGGCAAGCCGCTGGGCAAGCTGGGTCAAAGAGCCGGACCCGCGGCGGAGGTGTTCTTGAACGATGTGGAGATCCCGTCCAGCGCGCTGATCGACGGGGAGGGCGCCGGGTTTCTGGTCGCCATGAAGGTGTTCGACCGCTCGCGCCCGATGATTGCGGCGCTCGGAGTCGGATTGATCCAGCGCTGTCTGGACGAGGCGCTGGAACACGCCAGGACCCGCCACTCCATGGGCCGCCCGATCATCGAGCATCAAGCCATCGGCCACAAGCTCGCGGACATGGCGCTGCGCCTGGAGGCGGCACGCCTGCTCGTGCACCAGGCCGCGTGGCTGCTCGACTCGGGGCGCAAGAACACGTTGCAGGCCGCTTACGCCAAGACCTTTGCGGCCGACACCGCCATGTGGGCAGCGAGCGAAGCAGTGCAGGTGTTCGGCGGGATGGGCTACAGTACCGAGTATCCGGTGGAGAAGCTGTTCCGCGACGCCAAGGTGCTGCAAATCTACGAGGGCACCAGCGAGATCCAGCGCAACATCATCGCGCGGGAGCTGTCCAGGCGATAGAGGAGTCCGAGATGCCAGAAGCGGTGATTCTTGAAGCGGTGCGCACGCCCTTCGGCCGCAGGGGCGGTGCGCTGCGCGAGCAGCGTCCCGACAGCCTGCTGGCGCACGCGCTGAAGGGCCTGGTGCAACGGGTCGGCATCGACCCGAACAAGATCGAGGACGTGGTGGACGGCACCGTTACGCTCGCCGGCGAGCAGGGCGCCAACCCCGGGCGCCTGGGCGTGCTGCTGGCCGGATTTCCGGTGACGGTGCCGGGGGTGTCGTTGAACCGCATGTGCGGCTCGAGCCAGCAGGCCGTGCACTTCGCCGCGCAAGCCTGCGCGGCGGGTGACATGGACTATGCCATCGGCTCCGGCGTAGAGAGCATGACGCGGGTGCCGATGTTCCTGGACATCAGTCTCGGGCGCGAGGGCGCGAGCGGCTTCGAGGCCCTGAATCCCGAGCTGTTCAAACACCACCAGCTTATTCATCAAGGGGAGAGCGCCGAGCGCGTGGCAGAGAGATGGGGACTTTCGCGTCACGCGCTGGACGAGTTCGCGAAGGGCAGCCACCGCAAAGCGCATGCAGCGCAACAGGCGGGACTCAACAAAGAGATCGTCCCGGTCGAGGGCGTGAGTCCCGATGCGCAGAAGATCACGCTCACCGTGGACGAAGGCGTGCGCGCCGTGGTCGACGAGCAGAAGATGGCGAGCTTGAAACCCGCCTTCCGTCCCGAGGGGCGGGGAGTCATCACGGCGGCCAACTCGAGTCAGATCTCCGACGGCGCCTCGGCCGTGCTGGTGGCCAACGGCGAAGTGGCGCGCGCCGACGGGTTCAAGCCGAAGGCCCGCTTCCGCGCGCGCGTGGTCGTCGGGTCGGACCCCACCATGCAGCTTACAGGCGTGATCCCGGCGGCGCAGGTGGCGCTGAAGAAAGCCGGACTGACGATGCGGGATCTGGACTGGATCGAGATCAATGAAGCGTTCGCCTGTGTCGTCTTGAGCTGGGCGCAGGAGCTTAAAGCCGATCTGTCGAAGGTCAATCCGTGGGGCGGCGCCATCGCCCACGGCCATCCGCTCGGCGCGACCGGCGGCGGGCTCATGTCCAAGATGCTCGCCGGGCTGGAGGCGACCGGCGGGCAGTTCGGGCTGCAGGTCATGTGCATCGGTCACGGCCAAGCCACCGCCACCGTCATCGAGCGGGTGTGACAAGCGGAGCAATCACCGAGGGGCGTGATCGAGAATGGATGGCGCCAGCGCATCGGCCGCGCCTGACAGTCTGGCCCTGCGGACACCCGTGGAGATGTTCCTGGCGCCGCAAGTCGACAGGGTCCCGCCGCTCCCGCCTTTCGGCGGCAACGCTCCCCAAGTCATCCTGTGGAGCCTGCAGATACGCTACTGGGCCTGGGTCAACGCCGCCTTCGACGGGCCCAAGCCGCACGTGCGCGTATTCGTTCTGTACCATGACCCGGAGCGCGTCACACGCGTAGGCCACTCGCTGGGCCTGCAGAAGGGGCTGATCGGCGTGGTCAACGCTTTTGCTTCACCGGCGCAGGCTGCACGAAACGACGTGGTCATCGCGCACGAGCTGCTGCACACGCTGGGCGCCACCGACAAGTACGATCCGCGGACCAACCTGCCCGCTTTCCCCGACGGCTACGCCGAGCCGGAACGTCGGCCTGCGCTGCCGCAGACGTATGGCGAAATCATGGCTGGGCGCGTGCCCGTAACGGAGGACCGCGCGGAGATGCCCGACAGCCTCGAAGACGTACTCATCGGCGTCAAGACCGCGCGCGAGATCAACTGGGTCAGATAGGCGCACGGATGTCCTCATCGAACGGGGACCGGAGGCAACGACTGACTTCAAGGCCGTTCGCGCCTCACTCGCGCTCCACCTTGCCCGCGCTTATTGCATTTCTGCGGCCGGGAGGTTTTGCGCTACAGTTCACGTCGTATGGGACAAGATAAGAATCGGCGCGGCCTGCGGCGCAACCTCACCGACTACGGCGACCCCGACTTCGCACTGTATCTGCGCCGTTCCTTCGCGCGCTCGATGGGCTATTCGCTCGACATGCTCGAGCGGCCCGTGGTCGGCATCGCCCAGTCGGGAAGCGGGTTTAACAATTGCCACCGCACGATGCCGGAACTGGTCGAAGCGGTGAAGCGTGGCGTGCTGGCCGGCGGGGCGCTGCCGCTGGAGTTCCCGACCATCTCGCTGGCGGAGGCGTTCCTGAGTCCCACCAGCTTGATGTTCCGCAACCTCATGTCGATGGACGTGGAGGAGATGATCCGCGCGCAGCCCATGGACGCGGTGGTGCTGATCGGCGGATGCGACAAGACGGTCCCGGCTCAGCTCATGGGTGCCGCTTCGGCGGGCCAGCCAGCGGTCCAACTCGTAACCGGACCGATGATGGCCATGTCTTGGCGCGGCGAGCGGTTGGGTGCGTGCACGGACTGCCGGCGCTTTTGGGCCCGCTACCGCGCAGGCGGCGTCGGGCGTGACGAGATCGACGAAATCGAGGGCAACCTTGCCACCACCGCCGGTACCTGTGCGGTGATGGGCACGGCCAGCACGATGGCATGCATCACCGAGGCGCTGGGCATGGGGTTGGCGGGCAGCGCCGCTATCCCGGCTGTGCACGCCGATCGTTTGCGCATGGCCGAGGCCACCGGCTTGCGTGCCGCCGCAATGGCCCAATCGGGCGGACCGCTACCGAGCCAGATCATCACGCCGCAATCGGTGGAGAACGCACTGCGTGTGCTGCTTGCCATCGGGGGCTCCAGCAACGCGATCATTCATCTCACCGCCATCGCCGGGCGCTGCAGGCTGCCGGTGTCGCTCGAACGGCTGAACCGCCTGTCGGACGAGACCCCGGTGCTGGTGGACCTCAAGCCGACCGGGGCGCATTACCTGCAGGACTTACACGCGGCCGGCGGGCTGGGCGCGGTGTTGTGGGAGCTGCGCGATGTGCTCCACCACGACTGCGTCACCGTGAGCGGCGAGACGCTGGGCCAGCGTTTGCGCTCGCCACCGGTCTACGTCGACCGTGGCGTAATTCGCGCACGCGACAACCCGATCTCGGCCTCCGGCGGGCTGGTGGCGCTGTTCGGCAACCTGGCTCCGCGCGGCGCTATTCTCAAGCGCTCGGCCGCAGACGCGAGCCTGTTCGAGCGTGAAGGCCGGGCAGTGGTGTTCGAATCGCTCGCAGACCTCGCCGCGCGCATTGACGACCCGGCCCTCCGGGTGAGCGCCGAGGATTTTCTGGTCCTCAAGAACGCCGGCCCCCGCAGCGCGGCGGGGATGCCTGAGGCCGGCTACCTGCCGATTCCAAAGAAACTGGCCCAGGCCGGCGTCAAGGACATGGTGCGCATCTCCGACGCGCGGATGAGCGGCACCGCGTTCGGGACCGTGGTGCTGCACGTGACCCCGGATGCGGCTTCGGGCGGGACGCTGGCGGTGGTCAGGTCGGGCGATCGCATCCGGCTTTCGGTCCGGGAGCGCAGGCTCGAGCTCCTGGTGAGCGACGAGGAACTGGTCGTGCGTCGAGCCGCGCTTCCCCCGCCGCCTGTGCCCGAGCGTGGCTACGCAAGACTGTATGCCGAGCACGTCACCCAGGCCGACCTGGGCTGCGATTTCGACTTCCTGCCCGGGTGAGCGACGCCATGCTCGCTTTGCTGACCCACGATGCAGTGGTCGAGGTCGAGTATCGCTTGCCCCAGGCCATGCAGTTCAAGCGCCTCAACAAGAGCGAGTACGCCGCCTATCTGCGGAGCGAGGCGGTGCTAGCGGAAGGCTCAGACTTCCAGCGCGAGACCACCCGCGTGCCGCTCGCGCCGGGTGCCAGTCAGGCCGAGGTCACCAGCACGCTACGGGAGACGATCAAAGTTCAGGGCGTCGCCCTGACGGGCGTGACGCGCTCTAAGTCGCTGGTCGAGGTGCGCGAGGGACGCCCACAGGTCACGATGGTTCGGGCCGTGACGAGCTTCGAGACGGCCGAAGCGACCGGCCGCACGGGAAGATGGCAAGCCCAGCAGCGGGCTTTGCCACCGGCAGATGCGAAAACGGGGAACCTGCCGTAAGACGCCTCAGGGCGGTAACGGACGGGTTGGCAACAGACGGAACCGCCTACTCTAGCGCGTCTTCTTGCGCAAGACGATCAGGACCACTAAGAGGACGACGCCGCCGGCCATCGCGATATCCAGCACAGACATCCTGTAACTCCTCGTTTTCAGTAGAAATTTCTTCCCGTCTAGCCTCGGATCCAACTCGAGAGCACCGACCCGATGACCCCGAGCAGGTTTCAGGCCAGCGGGCCACCGTATGCTCCGGTGCGCCCCGGTTCGCCGAGGCGTTCACCACCCGGCGGACCGCAAAACGTCAAGGCCGCGCCGGATTGTCGTACCAGTATATGGGCATATCGGTGCTGTGCGGGTGGGACATCTCATCCACATATAGGCTCGGTGCCATCTCCCATGCATACTCGGATAAGCGTTCGAGCATCGCCTGCGACCGCGCCGGCTCGCGCTCGGCCTGATTGTCTTCCTCCGACGGATCCGTCCGGAGGTTGTATAGCTCGCTGCGGCTGGGCAGCGTGGCGACGCGGATCAGCTTCCACTCGCCCATGCGGATGGCGCCGCGGAAATCCTCGACGTTGAGCAGGAGCTCTTTCCGGGATAGCGCTTTGCGCTCGCCGATGGCGGGCCACACATCGATTCCGTCCAGCGGCTTTGGCTGATCCTGCTTCGCGCCCGCCAGCTTCAGCAGCGTCGGGTACAGGTCCACCGCGTGGATCGCTTCCAGCACCACACCCGGCTCGATTTTGCCCGGCCAGCTTGCGATGGCGACGACCCGCAGCGCTCCCTCGTAGAGGCTGCCTTTGCCGTCGCGGAGAGGACCGTTGTCCGCTGCGGTCGCCCGGGCGTCGCCATCGCCTGCGGGATACTTGGTTGGCAGTGCGCCGCCGGTTGTGCTGTGGAACACGACCAGCGTATCGCGGCGCATGCCGCGTCGCTCGAGCGCGGCAAGCACGTCGCCGATCGCGGCGTCGAGCGCACTGATCATGGCGCGGTAGGTACGCCGCTCGCCGTTGGTGACGTCCGGATAGCGCTGCAGCCATTCGGGGGGCGCCTGCAGCGGCGCCTGCGGTGCGGCGAAGGCAAGCCACAAGAACAGCGGTCTGGAAAGATCGTGCCGGCTGATCAACCCGACCGCCTCTCGAGCGAGCAGGGCCGTGGCATAGCCTTCCTCTTTCACCGACTTCTCGTTGCGTCGCCAGTCGGGTCGGCCACCACGATTGGTCTTTCTGAAGTAGTCGATCTCGCCCGCGAGATGGCCATAGAAATAATCCAGACCGCGGTGCGTAGGCCACTGGCTCCGGTTGGCGTGCCCCAATTGCCACTTGCCGATCAACGCCGTGTAATAGCCGCCCTCCCTCAACGCCTCGGGCATCAGGCGCTCGTCGGATGGCACACCAAATCGGCTGAACCACTGGATCTGCAGGGTTTGAAGGCCATAACGCATCGGGTATCGGCCGGTCATCGCCGCGGCTCGAGTCTGCGAGGAAAACGGTTGTACGTAGAATTGCTCCAGCCGCGCGCCCTCGGCGGCAAGACGATCCAGCGTCGGGGTCAACACCGCGCCGCCGTGGTAGCCCACATCCTTCCAGCCGAGGTCGTCGACCGTGATGTAGAGGATGTTCGGCCGATCGGCCGCGCCCACGATGCTTGGAGCGAGGACCGCCGCCAGAAGCAGGCTGCCGAGGGCGCGAAGTAGCGGCGGTGGCATTGGGTGTGGTCGGCTGTCACGTGCGCTGCGCCGGATGTTACCCCAGGCTGATCCGCGCGCGATGGTCTGCGGGTCCAGTTTCCCGCGCTCAGTCGGATCGCAAGCGACGGCGTGTGGGCTACAATCGTGTCGACATGTCCGATCAGGAAGTCATCTTACGGGCGCTCGAGCTGGTGCGGCGCCGCCTCCGACTGACTCGCGCGCTGCACGACGGCGCTACCGTTTGGGCGATGATCGTGGTAGCGGTGCTGTTGTGGCGCGTGCTGCATCTCTTCGCGGGGCGCGCCCCGGCGGTCGTCGCTGTTGCCGTGCTCGCCGCGCTGTTGCTGTGGGTGGCGGGCCTGTTTCTGCTAGCGCGCAGTGTGCTCGTGGCCCGCTGCACGCTGGACGTGGCTGCGACCTCGGCCGATGCGCGCGCGGGACTCAAGGACGAACTCACGACCGCCCACTGGTTTGTGCAGCACCCGATCCCCTCCCCCTGGATCGACGCCCAGGTGGCGCGTGCGGCGCGCTCCGCGCGGGATCTCAACGCGGCGGCCTTGTTTCCCTTGCGCCTTGAGCGGCGCGAGCTGGTCGGCGCTGCGGCCGCCGTCTTGCTCATCGTGGCGGCTTGGCTCGTGCCGCCGCTGGCGCCTCCGTCGGACGCGTCGGTGGTGGAGGCCCTGCCCGAAGCGCAGGCGGCTCAAGTCCAGCTGCTCCGCGAGCTGATCGGCCAGACGCGGGATGAGGCCACCGCGAAGAAGCTGCAGCAGGCGCTTGACGTGTATGAGCGCAAGACGGCCACAGGCGAGGAAAAGCAGCGCGCACTTTCCGAGGCGCAGCGGGCGATCGAACAGCAGGAGGTGCAGGCCGCCTCGAGGAGGGAAGGCCTGTACAGGCTGGCGGACAAACTGCGCGGCAACAAACGGCTGGAGGAAGTTGCGCGAGCGCTCGGGGAAGGAGACGCCGCAGGGGCGGCGAGGTCGATGCAGCAGGTGGCGGGGTCGAATGATTCGACCGGTCACCAGGACGACGCTGCTTCCTCCAGCCCGGGCGACGAAGAACAGGAGTTGGAACGGCTGCTCAACGAGGCGGCCAGGGGCGAGGACCAGGCGGAGCAAAACGGGGCCGCCAGCGCGGCGGGCAGGCAGGCGGTCGACCGGCTGCAACAGATCGCGCAGCAGCTCGAGGTGCAAGACCAATTGAGCCAGGCGGCGCGAACGCTGCAGCGGCTGCAACTGGCAGTGGCGCAGCGCTCACAGCTGTCCGCGGGCCGCTTCGGCCGGCAGGCGGCTCAGAACAGCACGCCCGCCCCTGAAAGCGGACAGACCAGCATGCCCGGCGGAATGATGTTCCGCACCACGGCGGTGGCGAGGGAGACCACGGCGTCTGAGCAGCAGGAAAGCAGTAAGACGGGTTCGGCCTTGGGCGACTCTCGGGCCGATCCGGTGCTGGGAGCGAAGGTTACGCCGCTCGCGGTGCAGCTCAAGCAAGAGGCGATCGCCGGGCAACGGCAGTCGGAAGACCAGGGCACTGCGAAGAGCTGGTTCTACGCCGACAGCCGGCAGCAGAAATCCACTCTCGAGCTCGAGGACGTGCGCGCTGCTGCGCGATTCACGCTGGGCCAGTCCGCAGCCCTCGACGGCGTTTCCGTCCGTCACCGCCAGATCGTCAAGGACTACTTCACGGCCCAGCGCCAGGATGCTCCGCCATGACCGTCGCAGTGCATCGTCGGATCGCGGTTTTCCAGGACAACTTCCGCCTGGTGCGCGACGAGGTCTCCCGCATCATCGTGGGCAACCAGGACAACATCGTCGGCATCATGACTTGTTTGCTGGCACGCGGCCACGTGCTGCTCGAGGGCATCCCGGGGATCGGCAAGACGAAGCTGGTGCAGACGCTGGCGGACGTCCTGCACCTCAAGTTCTCGCGCATCCAGTTCACGCCGGATCTGATGCCGGGCGACATCATCGGCACCACCATCGTGCGCGAGACCGACACCGGCCGCAAGCTCATGGAGTTCCAGCCCGGCCCGATCTTCGCCAACCTGGTGCTCGCCGACGAGATCAACCGCGCCACGCCGAAAACACAGTCGGCGCTGCTCGAGGCGATGCAGGAGAACAGCGTGTCGGCGGGCGGGCAGACGCACCCGCTGCAACAGCCGTTCTTCGTGCTGGCCACGATGAACCCACTGGAGATGGAGGGCACTTATCCGCTGCCCGAAGCCCAGCTCGATCGATTCTTCTTCAAGCTGAAGCTCTCTTTTCCCAGCGCCGAAGGCTTGAGCCAGATCCTCGATCGCACCACGGCGCAGCACGAGCCGAAGGTCGAGCGCGTGTTCGGACAAGGCGAGATTCTCGAGATGCGCGAGACCGCGCGCTCGGTTCCCGTGGCGAAGCCGGTGCAGGACTATGCCATCCGCTTGACGCTCGCGACCCATCCCGAGAGCGAGCTCGCGAGCGATTTGACGCGGCGCTTCGTGCGGTTCGGTTCCAGCCCGCGTGGCACGCAGGCCCTCATACTGGGCGGCAAGGTGCGTGCGCTGCTGGCCGAGCGGCTGTATGTTGCGGCCGACGATATCCGCAGCGTGGCGCTCGATGCCTTGCGCCACCGCCTGCTGCTCAACTTCGACGCAGAGGCCGAGCGCGTCAGCACCGACGCAATCGTCGAAGATATCCTGCAGCGCGTCCCGCTCCCCTCCGCTTAACACAACTCTCAGGTCGACTGTGGCAGCTCCTGGCGCTTTGCTGGATGAGTCCTTCCTGCGCAAGCTCGAGGTGCTGAGTCTCGCCACGCGCCGACCGGTGCATGGCCAGCTGAAGGGCGTGCACCGCTCCCGCCGGGTAGGCGCCGGCATGGTGTTCACCGATTTCCGCCCTTACGCGAGTGGTGATGACATCCGCAACATCGACTGGGGCATCTACCTGCGCATGGACCGGCTGATCTTGAAGCTGTTCGAAGAGGAAGCCGACCTGCCGATTTATCTGTTCGTCGATACCAGCCGCTCGATGGACTTCGGCGCGCCAAGCAAGCTCGACTACGCGCGGCGCATCGCGGCCGGCCTCGCGTACGTCGCGTTGCTCAATCACGATCGCGTGAACCTGATCGCCTTCGCCGATGGGGTGGTGCAGGCTTTGCCGACACGGCGCGGCAAGAATCAGGCGCCACAGGTGTTCCGCTTTCTCGAGGCGCTTCGCGCGAGCGGAGAGACCAGCCTGCAATCGACGCTGCGCCGCTTCTTCGGTTCGCCGCGCACGCGCGGGCTCGCAGTGCTCGTCTCCGATTTTCTCGATCCGCAAGGCATCGAGCCGGCGTTCGCCGTCCTGCGCCGCTTCCGGCACGAGGTGGTCGTGATCCACACGCTCGCACCCGAA
>DATJVW010000376.1:0-4345 GCA_035501675.1 Burkholderiales bacterium | reverse complement strand
GTGCTGCCTGCGCAAGCCGCGGCGAGGACGGCAACTGCGATCAGCGGGAGCATTCTTGTGAAGTCCGGCACGATGAGCGTGTGCATGGTTCACCTCGTCGTTTAACGGATTGGCGCCAAGCCCGGGTGACGATGCGCGACTCGCCGGTCAGAAGCTCTTCTTCAGACCCACGAAGATCCCGTGCGGCATCAGCTGCAGCACCAGCGGTTGGTCCCGCTGGTGCGCGTACCATCCGGATAGCGCGCCCACGGCCCAACCCCCTATCACGTCGGTCTGCCAATGGGCCTGAGCCTTGATCCTGCCGATCCCCACGTACAGGGGGATGATGCTGAGCAGGTAGACCGCCGGCTGGTCCGGTCCGTATTCGAGCATATACGGCGTGACGATCGAGGCCGCCTCGGCCGCCTCCCCGCTCGGGAAGCTGCAGTTTGAGCTGCAGGTGAACCAACTGTTCGGGTCAGGGTTGTCTCGGGGACGCGCGCGTCTGAAGGTCCTCTTCAACCCTTCGGTCGCCACCGCACCGATGATTTCGGAGTCGATCCCGCGCCAGGCCGCATTGCCCAGCCGAGTATCGCCCCCCTCGTACAGCGCCAACCCGATCTGGCCCACGGTCATGCCGAGCAGCAGTCCGCGGTAGACGTTCGGGTTCCAGATGCCCGACTCGTCCAGGGGCACGACATGATCGATGTCGGCCCGTGCCGATGAGATCGTGACGAAGGCGAACAGCGCAATGAGAGGCGATCGCAACGCCGCGGCGTTCACTTGCCGTGCCCTGGGTCGTTCACGGCAGCGTCAGCGAGTCAGACCGAGAAAGAAATGCTCGGGAATAGGCAGGTTCATCGGCTGTCTCGGCGTGCTGAATGCCGAGTATTGCCCACGGTTGCTTGCGTTTCCCTGTCGAAGCCTGTCCCTGCGGGCATGCTCGGGTAGTATATCCGGCGACTAAGCCGCTCGATGCCCTCAACCAAGTCGGTGGGCGTTCCCACGCGACGCAAGGCGAACTGAGCGAAGAAACATCGTTCAAGGACCTGAACGGACAGTTCTACGAGTTCGGGTGAGGGCCGAGAGTACGCGGATGAGACGAGTGGGTATAATCGTGGAGGGGGAGGGGCGGCCCCGCTGTCGGCCTGCGGGAGGAGATCCCAGATGAGAGCCAGGACTTTTCGTCGGTCGCGAAGGCGCGTGCTCGAGGCGGCGATGTCCGTCGTCGGTGGCGGCGTCTTGCTGGCCGCGACGCGGGACAGCGCCGCGCAGCAAAAACCCAAGGCAACCCTCAAGAAGCGCAGCAAGGAGGCTGTCGGGTACCGGGACGAGCCTTACGAAGGGCGCAGCTGCGCCAAGTGCGTCCTGTACGCGGGCCACGGGGAATGCGTCCTGGTGGAGGGTGAGGTGAGTCCCAACGGCTGGTGCGTGCAGTGGACGCCAGCGACCATGGGCCGGCTGCAACGCAACTCCACGGCCTGACCGGTTCTCGGCAACTCAATTTTGACCGCCTTGCCCGCGGCCGAACCGCTGGCGGGGCACCTGTGATCCCAAATGTCGATTGCGATGCGAGGCCATTTCGAGCGCGCCTTCGGGCCCATCCTGCGGAGCAGCCGCGTGAGTCACGTCGTCGGCTACGGCGACGCTGCTTTGACCGAAGCTGCTCGGCCGACGGCGCACGCCACCCACAACCAACGGACGCGGCCGTAGAGCCGGTCCATCGCGACAACGGAGGAGGCATGAGCCGAGCCTTTGTGAAGGGGGACGACAGCGATCTGTCCGGCGAAGAGGTCCCGGAGCGTCCCATCAGCCCGTACCCGAACTACGTCACACCGCTGGGCCTGGCGCAGCTGCGCAACCGCTATGAGGCGCTTGTCGCGCGTCATGCCGAGCTCAAAGCGGCGGGCGAGGACTTCGACAAGCCCAAGCTGACCGAGATCGAGCGCGACCTGCGCTACTTCTCCCAGCGGCTGGACAGCGCGATCCCGGTGGACGTCAGCAGCGAGCCGCAGGATGAGGTGCACTTCGGAGCCACGGTCAAGGCGGAGACCGCCAACGGTGAGGTGCACCAGTTCACGATCGTGGGCGACGACGAAGCCGATGTCGCCACCGGGAAGGTGAGCTGGCAGTCGCCGCTTGCTAAAGCGCTGATCGGCGCCCGCGTCGGCGACACGGTCAAGTGGCGGCGGCCGGCCGGCGACACCGAGCTGGAAATTCTGGAAATCCGCTATCGCTAGGAACATTCGATGGGAGCCGCCCTCCAAACGTCGCGGAGGGTTGACCGCGCCCGTGCTGACGCGGAGACCGCTCCCGGAGGAAGATGAGCATGACAGATCATTCGAGACGCAATGCACTCAAGGTCCTAGGCGCCGCCACGCTGGCGGCCACCGGCGGTCCTTTGATCAACCGGCCGGCCGCTGCCGCCGACCTCAAGTACACCCCGGAGGCGGGTGCCGAGCTTCGCGTCCTGCGCTGGAAGCGCTTCGTGCAGGGTGACGAGGAGCAGTGGATGGCGAACACCCGGAAGTTCACCGAGGTTACCGGCGTCAGCGTGCGGGTGGACAGCGAGAACTTCGAGGACATCCGCCCCAAGGCGGCGGTGGCGGCCAACGTCGGCAGCGGGCCGGACATCGTCCTCGGATGGTTCGACGATCCGCATCTGTATGCCGACAAGGTCATGGACCTCACCGAGCTGGCGGACTATCTCGGGGCAAAGTACGGGGGCTGGTACGACATCGCCCGGCGCTACTGCACGCGCGACGGCCGCTGGATCGCGGTGGGTTTGGGCTTTCTCGGCGGCTGCATTACCTATCGGCGCAGCATGATCGAAGCGGCCGGGTTCAAAGAGATCCCCTCCGACCTTCCCAACTTCCTCAAGCTGCTCCAGGCGCTCAAGGCCAAGGGCACGCCCTGCGGCTTCGCGCTAGGCAACGCGGTCGGTGACGCCAACGCCTGGTGCCATTGGGTGGTGTGGTCCCACGGTGGCAGGATGGTGGACGAGCGCAACAAGGTGACGATCAATTCCAAGGAAACTATCGCTGCGCTCGAGTATGCCAGGGCGATGTACGACACCTTCATTCCCGGCACCCTTTCCTGGCTCGACCCGAGCAACAACAAGACCTTCCTGGCGGGGGACATCAGCCTGACGCTGAATGGGATCTCCATCTACTACGTGGCCCGGAACTCGACCGACCCGACCGTCAAGGCGCTGGCCGCGGACATCTACCACGCGCCCATGCCGGTGGGGCCGGTGGGGCGCCACACCGAGCTCAACCCGTTCACACCGGGATTCGTGTTCAAGCACACCAAGTACCCGAACGCCGCCCGGGAATACCTGCGCTTCATGCTCGAGAAGGACCAGTACGAAGCGTGGCAGAAGGCATCCATGGGCTACGTGCAGCAGCCGCTCAAGGCCTATCGCACCAACCCGGTGTGGACCGTGGATCCGAAGCACACGCCGTTCCGCGACATTCCCGAGCGCACGCTCGACGACGGCTATGCAGGAACGCTCGGCAGCGCCTCCGCCGGGGTGATGGCGGACTACGTGATGGTGAACATGGTGGCGGAGGCGGCCTCTGGCGCGTCCAGCCCCGCGGACGCGGCGGCCAAAGCGGAGAAGCGGGCCAGGCGATACTATCGGACGTGACTCGTGATTCGTGGCTCGTGATTCGTGACAGGCGGGTGAGGTCGTGCATGACTTGGTGATAAAGAATGCAGCCATCTGCGACGGGCTGGGCGGCGCCCCGATGCACGGCGCGGTTGCGGTGAAGGACGGCCGCATCGCGGCCGTGGGCGAGGACCTCGGTGCCGCGCGCGATGTCATCGACGCCGACGGTTTGGCGCTGATGCCGGGAATCATCGACACCCACACCCACTACGACGCCCAGATCACCTGGGACCCGCTGGCCAGCCCTTCGCCCGCGCTGGGCGTGACCACCGTGGTCATGGGCAACTGCGGCTTCACCATCGCGCCCTGCCGGCCGGCCGACCGCGACCTCGTGATGCGCAACCTCACGCACGTCGAAGGCATGTCGTTGGACGCGCTGCGCAGCGGGATCGATTGGGACTTCGAGAGCTTCCCGGAGTACTTGGACGCCCTCGATCGTCGCGGCGTCGGACCGAACGTTGCCTGCTATGTCGGCCACTCTTCGGTCCGCACCTTTGTCATGCGGGACGACGCTACCCGGCGCGCGGCCACGCCCGCGGAGGTGAGCGAGATGCGCCGCCTGGTGGTGCAGGCGATGGAGGCCGGCGCGTGCGGCTTCTCCACCACCCGCAACCCGCAGCACAATGGCGAGGCCGGCATTCCGATGCCCTCGCGTCTGGCCGACGAGCAGGAGCTTCTGGCCCTGTCGGCAAGCCT
>DATJVW010000375.1:0-2192 GCA_035501675.1 Burkholderiales bacterium | reverse complement strand
CGCCGGCCGCAGTGGTGCAGAAACAGGCAGCCGGAGCCGCGCGGCAGCGCCTTAGCAACATCGAGACCTGCGGTCACAGGACCAGGATTTGTCGCAACTTACGACGGGTGCCTGCCTCGTGGGGACGTATTGGAGGACCGCAGCATGAGATTCTTCGCAGCGTTATCTTCGCTCGTTGTCGCGACCGGCCTGCTCGGCCAGACCGACGGCTTCCCCGAGCTGATGCATGAGCAGCGGGACAACAAGGTATACACGGTGACCACAGGGCGGGCCTTGGAACTCCATGGCTACGCCCTGACACGGGAGTCGCTCGTGCGCGCTCTCCGCGACCCTGACGCTCAAGTGAGGTCCATGGCCGCGGACGAACTCGCGAAGCGGGGAGACAAGGAGGCCGCCCCCTCCATCCTGGAGGCTCTCTCGTCGGAAAAGGCCATTGGTACTCGGGTGTGGATGGCGAACGCGCTGCTCAAGTTGGGCGTGGCGGAGGGGACTTCCGAGCTCCGGGCCATCTGCGGGCCAACTACAGCGTCCTACTATCCCCGGCTGGTCGCAGCTGGGGATCTGCTGGGCGCGGGTGACGCGACGTGCCGGGACCAGGTGATCGACATGGTTCGCTCTATGAGCACCCTCGAAAGCACGCTTCGCGAAAGCCTGCTTGTCTACGGTCTTACGCTGTTCACGGGGCGATTTGCGCCCATGTTTCAGCCGAAGGCGGCGGAGGTCAGGGAGGTGGCCACCACACTCCTGGCGGACAAGGTGCGCGGCGTGCGAATGGCGGCCAGCAATGCCTTAGGCGAGCATGGAGACGCCGCATCGCTTCAGGCTCTGCAAGAGGCCGCAGAGGCGGAGACGGAGGACGTAGTCCGCGTCCGCATGCTCACCAACGTCAAAATCCTGCAAGACAAAGCACGCTTGCCGGCCGAGGGCAAAGAGTGAAACAGCCTTGCGCGGTCGTCACCTTCGCGCGAATCGCCGCCCGGTGCTGACTCCGCTTCCGCCACACAGGTTGTGAAAACACGCGCCCGCAAGCGGGCGTTGACAGGCTGAAGCCTGGCCCACCTACCGCATTTGCCCCTCGACTTCGTGATACCAATCGGGGGCTTTCAGCACTTCGCGCGGCTTGCTGCCGTCGGGCGGGCCGATGATGCCTTCCCGCTGCATCATATCGAGAATACGCGCGGCGCGGCCATAGCCCAGGCGCAGGTGGCGCTGCAAAGTGGAAGTGGAAGCCTTGCCCATTTGCAGCACCAGGCGGACGGCCTCTTCGTAGAGCGGGTCCTGCTCGTCGTTCGCGGCATCGCCGGATGCGGCGTCGCCGTCTTCTTCGCTCGGCGGCGCCAGCAGGAACGATTGGTCGTACTCCGGCGCGGCCTGCTGCTTCCAGAAATCGACCACGCGGTTGATTTCGGTTTCGGTGACGAAGGCGCCGTGCAGGCGGGTGAGGCGCGAGGAGCCCGGCGGGAGGAAGAGCATGTCGCCCTTGCCCAGCAGGTGCTCGGCGCCCATCACGTCGAGGATGGTGCGCGAATCGACGCGCGTCGCCACGCGGAAGCTGATGCGGGCGGGGAAGTTGGCCTTGATGAGGCCGGTGATCACGTCGACGCTGGGGCGCTGCGTGGCCAGCACCAGGTGCATGCCGACGGCGCGCGCCATCTGCGCCAGGCGCGTCACGCTCTCTTCCACGTTGCGGCCTTCGATCATCATCAGGTCGGCCAGCTCGTCGATGAGGATCAGGATGTAGGGCAGCGGACGCAGGTCGTCCTGCGTTTCTTCCACCTCGCCGAACAGCTCGCGCGGCTCTTCCTGCAGCTTGCGGATCTTCTTGTTGAACTGCTCGATGTTGCGCACGCCGTACTCGGCGAGCAGGCGCAGGCGGCGCTCCATTTCGAGCACCGCGTTGCGCAGCGCGTTGGTGGCCTTCTTGGGATCGATGATGACGGGCGTCAGCAGGTGCGGCACGCCTTCGTACATGCCGAGCTCGACGCGCTTGGGATCCACCATGATCAGCCGCACTTCGTCGGGCGTGGCCTTGTAGAGAATCGACATGATCATCGAGTTGATCATGACGCTCTTGCCCGAGCCGGTGGACCCGGCGATCAGCAGGTGGGGCATGGAGTCGAGCGCGGCCATGCGGATGCGGCCGTTGGCGTCCTTGCCGAGAGGAATGGTCAGCCGCGAGTGCGATTGCGCGA
>DATJVW010000374.1:0-4018 GCA_035501675.1 Burkholderiales bacterium | reverse complement strand
CCTTGTTCTTGCCTGGCTTGTCCATGGTGTTGATCGACGGAAAGGGTTGGCCGTTGTCGAGGCCGGATGCCGTGACGGAGTCGTAGACGGTCACCGACCAGAACAGGGTGGCTGGAATGCCCTTCGGCAGGTGCAGCTTGTATGACGCCGAGCCCGAGAGGAAATCGCCGTTGGCGTCGACGAACGTGGCCGGGTACTTGGCGCCGACATTGACCATGGTCACCGCCATGCCGGGGCTCGCCGAATAGGCGTTGGTGAAGAACCCGGTGCGCGGATCGATCAAGTTGAACGTTTCCGCGGTGAACGTCGCATTGCCCGGAAAGACATTGAGCCAGCGCCGGTCCCTGTACCACAATGCGTTCGGAACGATGGTCTGCGGTTCGTAGGAGATCGCATGGCCGATGCGGCTGGCGGTCCTCGCGGCCTTGTCGAGGATGTCCCGCGTGTGCGCGTCCGGCTTGAAGGGCTTGCCCTTGATGATTCCGAGCGAAGCCAGCATGCCGCGCATCTCCATGTCGGCCGGGTCCACGTACTCTCGTCCGATGAAGCGCGCCAGCATGTCGAAGGCGCTGCCGTCGGCGGGGTAGAGCATGTCGGCCGGCACGTTCGACGCGTTCGGGAACTGCATCGGCCTGGCGCTCTTCTTGTTCCCGAGCGGATAGATGCGCGTTTTTTCCATCACCTTGACCGGGGCGTCGAGCTGCTTGGGGTCCTTGAAAAAACCGCGCCAGAACACGAACACGCCGTAGGTGCGTGAGCGGAGCGCGAAGAACTCTCTCGGCACGTCGCCCTTATAGTCGGGCGGCAGGAGCAGATATCTGCCCCCTTTGCCGTGATCTGGCCCGGGCAGGCCGACGTCGCCACACCAGATGCGCCCCTCGATCTTGCGTTCCGAGCAGATCGGCCGCTGGAAGAAGTCATCCAGAATTCCTTGCAGGCCGGGGGGCACTTCGATCACCATCGGACCATCCGCTTTCAGATCCAGGTATCCCATCGCGTAGATCACGTCCGAGTTCGGCGTGGTCACCAGCGTCTTCGCGTTGAGGCGGTCCTTCCAGATCGGCAGGACGTTGTAGCCTTTGCCGAAGACCTTCTCCGAGCCTTCCTTCATGGCGACCATGTTGAGTGCCGGCAGCGCCCAGATGTAGGACTGCACGCCGCGCTGAAACAGCAGCTCGTCTTTGAGAGTCGCCACGCCTTCCTTCGAGGGATAGCCGTTGGGAAACGGCAGCTCGGCCAGCTCGTCGTAGCGCGAACTCTGCGCAAGAGCCGGCGCGACCATCATGGCGGTCAGGCAAAGCGCAGCGAAGGTTCCCCGCATCCAGGTTCTCCTTGCTATGACTCGAATGGCTGGCGGGCCGCGCTCGGTATCGTCGAAGGCTTGGATGTTGCGCGCTGAAGTCTAAAGCGCGAGACTCGAGAGTTCAACGCCAGCCTAGCCCGGCCACTTTGTCTGGTACTCTCGCAGTCTAGAGCCGCTGCGAGATCGACGGCCCGCGCAGGCTGGTCGTGTCGCTGATCCTCACGCGCGAGCACACGACCTGGCAACAGACCCTATCGCCGCTTGCGTTCGCGAGCGTTGCGCTGGCCGGCGCGGCAGTCAGCTTCCCCCGTACGCATCTGTATCCTGCCGATGGTGGGACTGGTGGTGCTGACTCACGAATTGGGCCTCGAGTTGATCCGGGAGCCTTCTCCGCAGGAATGGTCGTGCGCCTCGCGAGCGAAGCCGAGAAACGCGAGGTGCCGCGCGAGCAGCTGGAAGCGATCGGCTACGGCTTCCTGGTTCCGTTGTCCTTCGTGGTGAGCGGGATCAAGTTCGACCTCGGCTCGTTGCCGGAAAGCACGGACGCACTGCTGCGCGTCCCGCTCTTCCTGCCGGTGTTGCTGTTTCCCATTGCCCGCGCTGGCGCTGCGCAAACGCGCCGGCGCTCCGCGGCCGGGGCAGGGCGACAGTGAGGATGCGCTTTGACTTGTCACGCCTGCGCCGGCGCCGGCCCCATGCGCTGCTTCAGCTTGAGCCCGAGCCAGATCAGCAGGACGCCGAAGACGATGGCGAAGCCGGCGATGGCCCAGATCAAGGCGAGCGCGCCCGCCCCGGGCTGCACGAACATGACGATGCCGAACAGCACGGACAGCACGCCCGAAAGCCCCAGCAGCCACTCGCCCTGGATCTCCTTGCGCAGGCGGATGGCCGCAATGATCTGAAAGATGCCCATCACGACCGCCCAGGCCGCGATAAACAAGAGCAGCACCAATGCCGTCATCCCCGGCCAAATGAGGGTCACGATGCCCGCGGCGATGCCGAGCAGACCCACGATCAGCAACGACCAGAACGGCTTGCCTTGGTCGCGCACGCGGTACGCCGCGATCAGCGCCAGGACGCCGTCCGCCAGGGCGTAGGCGCCCCACACGATGACCAATGCCGCCAGCGTGATGCCGGGCCAGGCGAAGGCGAGCACACCGAACAGCACGGCGGCGACGCCGCGCAGCACCACCCAACCCCAATTGCGGCCCAAGTATGCAAGCAACGTGGTGTCCATGGTTCCCCCCTCGGATGCGATTGACCGGAACAAACCGGCGGCGGAGCGAGCCGTCTGTTGCACTCGCACCGTGCCGGCACTCAACAAGCATACTATTAGATTTCACATGCCGCAGCGGCCGAAAGCGCTGAGCGTTGTGCTCGCTACCCCACCCATGTGTTGCCAATCCATGCTTGCCTCCCTTGCGCAACGTTGACTGAAATAGAGCCCTTCACTCGAGCCTTACCACGGCCGGCGGTGTCCACGTGCCGTTGGTGATCGGGGCCTGCGGCCAGTACGCGCGCAGATACAGCGAGAAGTCGCTCTCCGGCGCGGGCAGCCAGTTGGATCGCTTTTCCTCCGCAGGCGGCTCGGCCTGCACGTACAAGGTCAGCGAGCCGTCGGCGTTGTACTGGAGCGCCTTGTCCTTGGTCCCGAGCGAGTAGCGCTTGAGCTCGTTCGGCGCGAAGAAGTGGTGCTCGTTGTAAAGCGTGAGCGACCAGAACCCCTTGACCGGCGGCAGTTGGCCTTTGGCGAAAGTCACTGTGTAGCGTTCATAGCCGGTGAGACGCTCGCCGCTCGAGTCGAGGTCCTGATAGAAGTACTTCGTCTCGCCGGTCTTGTTGACGAAGATATTGGATTTGGCCACTGCCGCGCGGGTGAAATAGTCGACCCCGAACGCGGCGCCATTGTCGATCGTGGTCCAGTTGTTCGGCAGCGCAATCCCGTAGTTGCGGAACTGAAACAGCGGTGCCAGGAGCTCATCGTCGGCGTCGACCGCCGCCTGCTTGAGAACCTCCTTGAGCTTCGGATCCTTCCCGGCGGCCTCGAGAACAGCGCGCAAGTTGGCATAGATCGCCTCCTCACCGCGCAGCGGGGGAAGCTCGTCCAGGACTTGCGGGAGCTCATCGAAGAACTTCTCCGGCACGACCCATTTGGTCTCTTCCTCGCCCTGACCGGCAGAGGGGAATTTGGGCGCTTGACTCCAGTCCTTGGTCTTCATCTTGCCGTCGTACTGGCTCAGCGGGTAGGCCAGGATCTGGTTGATCATCGGCTGCACCGCTTGCTTGTCGGCGGGGTCATCGTTGACGAACACGCGCGGGATGATGTAACCGAGGTTGGTCGGCGAGCGGAAGACCTTGACGATGCCTTTGGGCTGGGCGCCTTTCCAGCGCGTGCCGACGAGCAGGTAGAGGCCCGGCTTGCTGCCATACATCGCTCCCAGGTCTGCAAAGCTGTCGGTGCGCTGGTCCCCGACCTGATACACCCAGAAGCGGCCCTTGAAGTCCGGCACCTGAACGACGACCGGCTCCCCCTCCAGCGAAAGGATGCCGAACCCATAGACGACATCCTGATTGGGACACGCCACCAGGCGCTCCTGAGGCTCGATGTAGTCGCGCAACATCGCGAGCTGATTGCTGGGCGCGATGGGAACGATCCCGCCCAGCAGGCCAGGCTCCGGCACGTCCTTGAACGCGGCCCTGCGATTGTGCAGGTTG
>DATJVW010000373.1:0-3632 GCA_035501675.1 Burkholderiales bacterium | reverse complement strand
GTCCGGGCCCGCCGCGCCCCATACATAGGGCTTGCCGCGCTGGGTCAGCGCGGCGCGCAGCGCTGTCGTGCCCACGTTTGTCGCCAGAGGCAGCACGATGTCCGGATAGGAACCGGTCTGATCGAAGATCGCCATCGCCTGAGCCATCGCCGAGCTGTTCAGGATGTCGAGCTTGGACTGGATGGCCTTGACCTTGCCGTTGATCTGCCCCTGCAGCTGGTTGACGGTGGCGATCTCTTCCTGAGCGGTCGCCTGTGCCCGCTGTGAGGCGACCTGCATCTTCTGCAGGTTGTTCAGCCGCATCCCGGCCTGGTTGTTGATCTCGAGGACGGTCGAGGCCTGGTTCAGGAACAGCCCCGGGTCCCCGCTGGTCAGCATCTGCAGCGTGGGATCGAACCCCTGGTTCATGTAGCCCATGGCGGCGAGCTGGCTAACCGCCAGCTGGCTGCCCGCCATCGCCTTTTGCGCGCGGACGGCGGCGAGCTTGGCGAGCCGCTCCTGCGTCTTCGCGTTGGCGATCTGGATCTGCAGGCCGTCGTACTGCTGGCCCAGCGAGTCAACCTGATTGGAAAGCTGCCTCGCCTCCGCGACGAGCGCGCTGAGAGATGGCTGCGGCAGCGTCGTCTCGGCATCGCTAGCGCCTGGCTGGAGCAGCAGGGCAACCGCAACCGCGGTCGCCGCCAGCGGCGCAACCCTCCTTATCGTGCGCACATCGATGCACGATAGCGGATCGCCAAGCCGCTGCCATCCGACTCGGTAGAAGTTTTGCCTTTCTATCGGCCGCGCTGTTCTGCCTTCGCCGATTCTCAGGATGTGGTATGGCGGCGCGCCGTTGACGCCGGATCGTGATGAACCGATTGCGTGGCGAAGCGGCCATGGCAACTTCGTCTACTGGCCCATTCAATTATGGCGCTACAGTAGTCCCCGCGATGGAGTACATAGTCAGGCAAGCACGCACCAGGGACGTTCCCGTAATCCGCGCGCTGATCGACGAGAACGTAGGATCGCGACGGTTGCTGGACAAGCACACCGTGAATCTCTACGAGGACATCCAGGAGTTCTGCGTCGCCGAGAGTCCCGCTGACGGCACCGTTGCCGGATGCGGGGCACTGCACGTTATGTGGGAGGATCTGGCCGAGATCCGTACGCTCGCGGTAGACGAGAGCAGACGCGGTTCCGGCATCGGCCACATCATCGTGGACGAGTTGCTCGACCGCGCCAGGCAACTTGGTGTAGCGCGCGTTTTCGTGCTGACCTTCGCCGTGTCCTTCTTCGAGCGACACGGATTCACCGAAATCAGCGGAACCCCAGTGGCCCCTGAGGTCTACGCGGAGCTGCTGCGTTCTTATGATGACGGGGTCGCGGAGTTCCTCGACCTGGATCGTGTCAAGCCCAACACCCTGGGCAACACGCGCATGCTGCTCCGGTTGTGAGCTGGCCGCCGAATTCGGCGGGTACAGGCAATGACCTGGTAAATTCTGTGTTTCCTCAGCCGCAAGGGAACGGTAGCGCGGGGGTCAGCGGGCTCCGGCGCCCCTGGCGCCCCCGGCGCGCGGAGCCGAAGGTAGAGTGCCAAGTGCGGGCGGCGCGCCGTTCGCCCGCCGCTTGACCACGGGCGGAGGTGACCTTCATGACGCAAGACCTTGCCGCGATCGCGCCCTCGGCGATTGTCTGCGTGGCTTTTCTAATCGGCGGATGGATGCTGTTGCGCCGCGAGTTGGCGCCCAAGCGCCGCAGCCGAGCGGCGGCCGAAGGCCACCAGGGCAGTGAACGGTCACATGAACCGGGCGAGCGAAGCGAAAGCTGATATTTCGTACCACGGCGCGTTTATCTGACTTGCGATCACAGCGTAATGCTAACTGTGCATTTAGCGTCCGATTACGGAGAGTTACCGGCGGGTCTTGTCATGAGAACGCGCTGCAGTTGTCTCAAGAGCCGTGCCACAGATGTCTCAAGAAAAGTGCACTCTTGTCAATTGTAATGTGCCTACCCAAGGGTATATCTTTAGCATCCGAAATGGTTTGCTCCGCAGAAGGGCTGAATCCATGGCACAGAAGGTGCAGGTGCTTCTCGTCGACGATCTCGATGGAAGCGAAGCGACTGAGACCGTGTCCTTTGGACTGGACGGCGTCTCCTATGAGATCGACCTGAGTTCCGGCAACGCGGGCGAGCTACGCAATGAGCTAGCCCACTATGTCGACCACGCCAGGAAGTCGAACGCGCCCGCACGCCGCCGCCGCGCACGCAGCGGAGCAGGCCGGGAGCAGAGCGCGCGAATCCGCGAGTGGGCGAAGTCGCGCGGCTTCAAGGTCAATGAGCGCGGTCGCATTCCCGCCAACATCGTGGCCGAGTACGAGGCCGCACACTAGCGTCACCAGTTCGCCCGCCCGGGCGTACCGCAGACCCGGGCGGCTGTCGTCTCCTCCGCATTACCTCTCCCGCGTCCCCGGTTACCCGCTCCCCGCGTTCCGGTCTTACATCCGCCTTACGTCCGCGTCATGCCCGCCCCCTGCTCAGGCCTCCGCTTGCCGGACTGCGCTGGTCACGCGGCGCGTTCGCTTCCGGCGTACTCGGAACTACCCTGCGACTTTGCGCTGTTGGATGGGGTGAAGGCGCGGTGTCCGGGGAAGTTCTCCTGTAGTTGGCGCATAATCGCGTTAAGTACAGGATCGGGCACGCGGCTACCATGCGGAGCAGCAGGCACGCCGAGCCTGCTGGTTCCCCGCTGTGAGGAGAGCACGACATGTTCGAGAGGTTTACCGACCGGGCGCGGCGGGTTGTCGTCCTGGCGCAAGAAGAAGCCAGGATGCTCAATCACAACTACATTGGCACGGAGCACATCCTGCTTGGCCTCATCCATGAGGGCGAGGGTGTGGCGGCCAAGGCGCTCGAGTCGCTTGGCATCAGCCTGGAGGCGGTCCGCCAGCAGGTCGAGGAGATCATCGGCCAGGGTCAGCAGGCGCCGTCGGGACACATCCCGTTCACTCCGCGTGCCAAGAAGGTCCTTGAGCTATCGCTGCGTGAGGCGCTGCAGCTCGGTCACAACTACATAGGCACTGAGCACATCCTGCTTGGCCTGATCCGCGAGGGCGACGGCGTGGCGGCCCAGGTCCTCGTCAAGCTTGGCGCGGACCTGAACCGCGTGCGCCAGCAGGTCATTCAGTTGCTGCACGGGTACCAGGGCAAGGAGCCCGCCGGATCGGCGGCGAGCGGGAGCACGGAATCGGCGCCGTCTACCTCGCTCGTGCTCGACCAGTTCGGCCGGAACCTGACCCAGGGCGCCCGCGAAGGCAAGCTGGACCCGGTGATCGGCCGGGAGAAGGAAATCGAGCGGGTCATGCAGGTGCTGTCCCGGCGGACCAAGAACAACCCGGTCCTGGTGGGCGCCCCCGGCGTCGGCAAGACCGCGGTGGTCGAGGGCCTGGCGCAGAAGATCGTCAAGGGCGAGGTGCCGGAGACGATCAAGGACAAGCAGCTCTACACGCTGGACCTCGGCGCGCTCGTCGCCGGGTCGCGGTACCGCGGTGACTTCGAAGAGCGGCTCAAGAAGGTGCTCAAGGAGATCCGCACCCGCGGCGACATCATCTTGTTCATCGACGAGATCCACACCCTCGTCGGAGCGGGCGCGGCCG
>DATJVW010000372.1:0-4484 GCA_035501675.1 Burkholderiales bacterium | reverse complement strand
CCCCGCCAAGACCCAGCATCCCCGCCAGGAACCCCACGCCGAGGCCCATGACGAGGTAAACGATCCACCACTCCATCGCTACAGCCCCCTCACCCCAACCCTCTCCCGCAGGGGGGAGAGGGGGCTATCGCACTGCCCTCTCCTGCAGAGGGAAAGGGGAACGCTCAACCAGCGAAGACGTAGACGCAGCCGCGCGAGACGGCGCCATTGCACGCCACCACGCCGGAAGGAACGATCTGTATGCCGGGATATACGGCCTCGGTCCAGTCCTTTTTCACGTCGTCATGCTTGAGGCCCATATTCTGGGCCACCATGCCGCTATAAAAGGTAATCGCCAGGTTGCACGCTGCCACCTTCACTCCGCGAGCAATGAGTTTCTGGAGCGACGCGTCCGCTACGGGAATGGCGCCGGGCTTGAGATAATAGGGATTGCGCACAGCGGGCGCTTTTGTATCCGGGTCCTCGATCTTGAATACTTCTCCCAGCTTGTACTTCTCCCAGACGGAGTCGTTGAACGCGAGTGGGAGCGCGTCGTGCCGCAACACGATGACGCAGCCCAGATCGCTTTCCGGCACGCCGTACGCCGGCGCGCCAGTCGTGAAGAACGCCCATGACCACACCAGCCCAAATCCACTGTTGAGCTCTGGCATATCGTAGAGCTGCTTCTGCTTGCCGGAAATGGTGTCGAGCCAGCGGGTGAAGTCGGTGCTTGCCGCAGCCTGCGCGGCGGTTACGGGCACCATCGCCCCAAGACCGGCCACGGCCGCCGTTGCCGCAGCCCCCAGGAATTCGCGACGATTGGCAGGAATTTTCGGGTCACTCATGGTTGCCTCCTACATTTGCTGTGGGATGGGAAGTTATAGTTGTTGTCGAGCGCAACGCAGACTCCGCGGGAAACCAGAAATGCCCCCTCCCGAGGGAGCACAGAGACAGCGCGCTGTATAGCCTATTCGCACCCGACCGCAGTGTCAAAGCCATAAGCGCGGTGGTGCGGATCCCCCATGACGCAGGGATCGCGCGGCATTGTAGTCAGTCCTTGTATTAGACGAATTTCTCTTTTGTTTCGTTTATTTCGCCAGCGGTCTCGATCTATCTGCTGTGTTTGTCCCGCTCCTCCAGCGCGCCTGGCGCGCCGAGCACCAGCCCGTCGACTTCGCGGCCGTAGTAATCGTATTCGTGGTCGGCGTGGTAGAGCTCACGCGTCTTCTCGACGCTCTCAGTGAAGCGCGGATCCTGCGGGCGCGGGCGGCTGTTCACGTAAGCGGCCACATCCCACGCCTCCTGGTCGGTCAACGTTCCGCCCGCGCCGAACGGCATGCTGGTCTTGATGAAGCCGGCTGCGCGATCGACCTGGTGCATGCCCGCGCCCCAGTTGAACGAGTGCGGGCCCCACAGCGGCGGGAACACCTGCTGGCCGCCACTGCTGCGCCCGAGGCCGCCCTCGCCATGGCATAGCGCGCAGTTCGACGCATAGACCCTGGCGCCGCGCTCCGGGCTCGGCACCTCCTTGGGCGGATCGAGCTTTGGATAGCCCGCCGCTCTCGGCTTGACGCCCACCGGGAGCCCGGCAGCCATCCAGTAGAAGTAGGTCACGAGCGCGGTGATTTCGCGGCTGTCTGCCTCCGGGACAGTGCCGTTCTGGCTGTACCGGAAGCAGCCCTGGATCCGCATCTGTATGGTGTTCACCAACCCGTCCTTTTTGCGGTACTCGGGGTAATGCACGTAGGCCGCCCACATCGGCGACGACTTCGGGTCGCGGCCGCGGTCGAGATGGCAGTTGCGGCAGCTCAGCGTGTTTCCCGCATACGACGCGGCGTATTTCGGGGTGTCTTCGAAGATGCTCTGGCCGAGGCGCACCAACTCACCGTACGGCCCCTCCGGAATCGCGGCCTCAGGCGGGGGGACAAAGCCGTCCGGCGACTGCGGTTTCGCAACATACGATTCCGGTGCCGCGGGCCGCGGGATCTGCGGGCTCGCGCCAGCCTGTAGGCTCCCGATGTAGAGCGCTGCGTCCTCGATGTCCTCACCGCTCATGCCACGGGCAATGCGACCCATCAGTGCGAGCGGACCAGGCGCGCGCGCGCCATTCTTGTAAGCGCGCAACTGAGCCGACAGATATCGAGACGACTGCCCGGAGAGCGCCGGTATCGCGGGCGCGACGCCCTGCAGCGCCGCCCCGTGGCAGCTGGTGCAGGCGGGAACACCCATATCCCAGCGTCCTAGCGCGACCAGGCGCTGGCCACGCGCCAGGCGAGACTCGTCCGGGGTGGGTGACGCTGCAAACGGCGGCTGCTCAAGTTCGAGAAAGGCGGCCACTGCGCCGATGTCCGCATCGCTCAGCCCAGCAACCGCGGGGGACATCAACGGGTTCGATCGTCCGCCGTCGCGAAACGCTTTGAGCTGAGTCTCGAGGTACGCGGCTGGCTGGCCGGCGATGCGCGGGAATACGCCCTCGCCGCCGCCTTCGCCGCGCAGGCCGTGACAAGTCGCGCACGCGGGCACCTTCCCAGGGATACCCTGCGCGAAGAGGTTTTCACTGAGGCGGGCAGCCCAGCCGCTGACGCGCATGCCCATCGCAGCGATGACCACGAGCGCGAGGAGCACTGAAGTCCGCCTGATCCGAATGACTCCTCTCGGCTCACTGCGCCGGGAGGAACCCGTACTTTGCATAGATCGCCTGACCCTGCACGCTCTGCAAGAAACGCAGGAAATCCTCACCGGCCTGGCGATGCGGTGCGTCGTTCATCAGCCCGGCGGTGTAGACGGAATAGCGGTTCTGTGAGTCGGGTAGCGTCACCATCGAAATGGGATGCTTCGCCACCACCGCATGAAAGTACGCTTCCGTGTACCAGACCGCACCGGCGGTGCACTTGTCCTGCATGATCCGCAGCGGCGTTTGACGGTGATGGATCTGTGTTACAAAGTTGCTGCCATCCTCGACCTTCTGCGTGTAGATCTGTTCGACGAGTTGCTCGCCTCCGGCATCGCGCAGCGCCGGGATAATCTGGTGGATAGCGATCGCCTCCCACTTCGGGTTGGGCATGCAGATCGCCAGGCCTGCCCGCGCCAAGTCGTTCCATCCGGCGATCCGATCGGGGTTCCCGGCTCGGGTCATGATCGCCAGGCGGTTGCGGGCGTAGTCCGCCGTCTGCACGAACCAGCCCTTGTCGCGTTGCAGCTCCTGCACACGCCGGCGGCCGGCCGCATACACGTCGGGCTTCAGCGTAATGCGCAAGTTGCCGACGATCAACGCGCCCTGTTCGATCTGTTGCACCAGAACACCAGGCGGCAATGTTTCCACGAACACGCGCTGGTATGCGGGATATGCCTCTTTGAAGGCGAGCACCAGGTCGCGCACAACCATGTACTGATTTCCGGCCAGGAAGACGACGAGATCAGGATCGTTCACGTCGCCCTGCAGGTCCGGTACGTTGTCGATTCCTGGCACGGTGAAGTTCTTACCATCGCCGGCCGGCGGGTTCCACGGCGGATCAAAGCCCTCCGCACCGGCCCCGCCCGCTGTTGCGAGCAGGGCTGCCATCATCAATGAAATCGGCACGCGCATCGCAGCGTCCGCTCAGTTCGGGTATAGCACGTACCCCTGCTGCTCCAACATGACGATGTCAGTTATAGCCGAAAGTGTGAGCTCGACCTCCCGATTCACCCAGTCGCGCTGCAGGTTGTTGTGAGCGAGCGCCTGCGCGCACACTTCGACTTTGACGCCGGCCTTGCTGAGCTCGTCAATGAGCTTGGCGTTCGGATTGTCCACGTTGAACTTCTGCCGGTAGTGGGCGTTGTCGAGCACCGTGGGCGTTGCGGGCCCATGAATCACGACGACAAAGTGCAGATGTGATAGCGGCACACCGGCTCCCGTGAACAGGTTTACGGCCCGCGCGACGCGATCCAGGGACGAGTTCACCTTGTCTGCATCGCCGCCACCGGTCGTGCTGAACACCACTTTGTACTCGACGTCCTTGGCCGGCTGCATGGACGCTTCGGGTGCCGGTGAAATCTTGCCGAATCCCTGGATCGTCGGATAAGTCCATTCCGGGTCTGCCGCTGCGGCGCCAGTGGTTATGACCAGGGCTGCAGCGCCCAGCGCTGCGAGAACTCTCTTGCTCATGTGTTGCTCCATTGTGGGTTTGAATCAGGATTGAAACCTCCCTTCCCCGCTTGCGGGGAAGGATAAGGGTTGGGGAAAACTTCATCGATGTGCGCTCTTGAGATGCCCGTAGCGCGCCACGCGCAGATCGGCCTGCGCCTTGTGTCCGGCGAAGCCCTCGATCGCGCATAGCCTCGAGCAGTACTCTCCGATCATTGCCGACGCCTCCGGCTTCACTCGCTGGTACGTGCAAGTCTTCATGAATTTGCCGACCCACAGCCCGCCCGTGTAACGGGCGGCCTTCCGGGTGGGAAGCGTGTGGTTGGTTCCGATCACCTTATCGCCGAACGAGACATTGGTTTCGGGCCCGAGGAACAGCGCA
>DATJVW010000371.1:0-2349 GCA_035501675.1 Burkholderiales bacterium | reverse complement strand
GAGTTGCCGCCGCGTTCGTCTTCGGGGGCCTTCTCGAGCACCAGCACCTTGGCGCCCTGCTCGCACGCTGACAGCGCCGCGCAGATAGCCGCGTTCCCGGCACCCACCACGATCACGTCCCAAGCCTCGTCTGCAGCCATGTTGCTTGCTCCTTACAGTCAGGGGGTTCGATAGATCACGCTGCCTTCGAACAGCCGGCGGGCACTGCGGTAGACAGCACCGTAGTCCGCTCGCAGCGTCCCGCTCGAAGCTTCGGCCGTGACGGCGGCGTCTACCACCGTCGTGCCGGAGGGATGGCCAATCCGCATCGGGCCCGACGAAGCACGACAGAGACGGTACGGGATGGTGCCGGCGACGCGGGCGGCCACCGCGAGGCAGACGGCCCCGGTGATCGGCACCGCCCGGTGCGGCTGACCGACGGAGATCATGCGAATGCAGATATCGACTTGCGACGCAGAGAGCGGGCGTCCCGACAGGGTCGGTGAAGCCTGCGGCGCCGACACTATTGCGACCTTTGGAACGCTCGCCAAGCGCGCCGCGGCAGCCCGGTCACCTGTAAGCCCCATGCGAACCGAGGCCACGCACCTGATGCTCTCCATGTTGGCGAGAAACGACGCGTCCCGGTCCAGCTCATCGGGAAGTTCAACGCCCGTCTTTGCCAGGTCGGTCGCCGCAACGAACACACAAGGATTGGCGGCATCCACGCACGAGACCGGAATGTTGCCGAGCCCAGGAACGTCGATATCCTCCCGCGCTGCGCCAGTGGGGAGGAGCACTCCCGTCTTGGCGCCGCCCGGATCGAGGAACTCAAGTCGGATCGGAGCGGCCCTGCCCGCAACACCGTCGATTTCAAAGTCTCCGTACGCCGCGAGCGTGCCGCCCGCGACCGGAAAGCGCGACACGATAATCTTTGCGGTGTTGGTATTGTGGATGCGCACGACAGCCTCGCCGTCCCGCGGCGCGGCCACGATGCCCTCCTCGAGCGCGAATGGGCCGACCGCAGCGGACATGTTTCCGCAATTTCCACCGTAGTCTACGAGAGCCTCGTTCACCGCCACTTGTGCGAAGGTGTAGTCAACATCGGCATCGTGCCGGCTCGGCGGTCCGACGACACAGACCTTCGACAGGGAGGAGAGGCCGCCGCCCATGCCGTCAAGCTGCCTGCCATTGGGGTCGGGCGAACCCATCACCTGCAGAAAGATGGCGTCCCACTGCTTTGGGTCAGCTGGCAGATCTTCCTTTCGGAACATCACGGCCTTCGACGTGCCGCCGCGCATGAAGGTTGCGCGCAGACGAACGTTGCGCATCCAATAGCTCGTCGAGGCCAATTAAGCCTCCGGGACCGTCTCGCCGCGACGCCAATCGATCAGCCGCCGCAAACCTACCTCAATATCGATCTCGGGGCGCCAGCCCAGCAACCGCTCGATCTTCTTCCGACTGAAATTGAGCCGAGAACCCGTACTGGAACGAACTCCCCCTCCCGCGCTCGTGTAGGCAGGCTCCAGCTTGCTGCCTGTTATCTCGAGGAGTAGTTCGACCAGTCGCTTGACCGTGGTCGCCACCCCGCTGACCACATTGAAGGTCTCGCCTGAGACGTCCGAGGCCATCGCCATCACATTGGCCCGCGCGACGTCTGCGACGTGGATGTAGTCGTGCACCTCACTGCCATCGCCTGGAATCGTCGGACGCTCGCCGCGCACGATGCGGTCATAGTTCTCGACGATGTACAGGGCGTTGATTCCTCGATAGTGCTGGCGTTCGCCATAGACGGTCGAGTAGCGCAGCGCCAGCGCCTGCACGCCATGCTTGGCGTGGTACAGCCGGCACAAGGCCTCGCCGATCAGCTTAGTGCAGGAGTAGAGGGTCGCTCCTGGCTGAAACGGGGCAAGATTGGCGGGCGCTTTCTCGTCAATCTCGTCGGAGCCCGGCTCGCCATACGCCGCCACCGAGGAAGAGAACACCACCTTCTTGACGCCGCGATACCGGCAGGCCTCAAAGACGTTGACTTGCCCGTCCACATTCACCGCCAGACCGAGGGGCGGATTCAGCGTGAGGGGCAGGGTCAGGAAACCTGCGATCGCGAACACGCCGTCCGTGTCTGCAAAGGTATCGTACAGTTCGTTCACCCGCAGAATATCCCCGCGAACGAGCTTGACCCGCCCGTCTTTGAGGAGGTGGCTGACCGTTTCCGGTGTGCCGAGCGCGAAATTGTCGAGCAGCACCACCTCTCGCGCATCCTGCGCCAGCAGCACATCGGCGACGTGCGAACCGATGAGACTCGCACCCCCCGTGATGACGAACCGTCCACCTTTGATATTCATGGCGGCAACTGTACTCAAGATTTGCTCT
>DATJVW010000370.1:0-3617 GCA_035501675.1 Burkholderiales bacterium | reverse complement strand
CCAAAGTGGCTGAAATGCGAATTGCCGCTCCGCGCGGCATCCTCCATCGCCGCCTTCATCTCTGCCCGGTTATAGCGGTGGAAGGAGTCGCCTTCGACGATGGCGGCGTTGATCTTCTCGCGCCGGAAGATGTGCTGGAAGGTCTTGGTCACCGACGTGGTTCCGGCGCCCGAGGAGCCCGTGATCGCGATGATCGGATGCTGTATGGACATGCTCTGCTCCCGGCTATCGTTGTGTGTTTACCCGTGTGTGAACAGCGAGCGCGTATTGAACAGCGGCGAGCTGAAAGGCTGGTCGACGCCCTCGTCGTGCTCCTGGTGGTAGCGAGCGAGCCGCTCGACTTCGTTGCGCGAGCCGAGGATGACGGGCACGCGCTGATGGAGCGAAGACGGCTGCACCTCCAGTATGCGCTGCCGCCCGATGGTGGCCGCACCGCCCGCCTGCTCGACGATCAGGGCCATGGGGTTGGCCTCGTACATCAGCCGTAGCCGCCCCGGCCTGCTCGCATCGCGCGTGTCGCGCGGATACATGAACAGACCCCCGCGCACCAGGATGCGATGCACCTCAGCCACCAGCGAGGCGATCCAGCGCATGTTGAAGTCGACGCCGCGCGCCCCCGCCTTCCCCGCCAGGCATTCCGTCACGTAGCGCTTGACCGGCGGCTCCCAGAAGCGCTCGTTGGAGGCGTTGACTGCGAACTCGCGGCTGTCCGCGGGGATCCTCATGGATCGATGCGTCAGCAGGAACTCGCCGGTCTCGCGGTCGAGCGTGAAACCGTTCACGCCGTGTCCGAAGGTGATCACCAGCATGGCCGCCGGACCATAGATGGCATAGCCGGCGCACACCTGCCGGGTCCCGGGCTGCAGAAAGTCCTGCACGCGCGGCTCGCTCAAACCCTCCGGGCAGCGCAGGACCGAGAAGATCGTCCCTACCGAGATGTTGACATCGATATTCGATGAGCCGTCCAGCGGGTCGAACACGAGCAGGTACTTGCCGCGCGGATAACCGGCGGGGACCGGATGCACGTCCGCCATCTCCTCGGAGGCCATAGCGGCCAGGTGCCCGCCCCATTCGCAGGAGCGCAGCAGGATCTCGTTGGCCAGGACGTCAAGCCTCTGTTGCTGCTCGCCCTGCGCGTTGATCGCAACCGCCTCGCCCAATGCGCCGGCGAGCGCCCCTTTGGAGACCGTCATCGCGATCAGCTTGCAGGCGGTGACCACGTCGTTCAGCAAGGCGCTGAACTCCCCGGTGGCGCCCCGCGCGCGCCGCTGCTCTTCGATGATGAACTTGTTGAGCGTCGTGCGGCCATTGTGCATGGTCTACTCCCGAGTCGTCGCGGTCCGGGTCTCGTCCGCGGGTGCCATCGTGAATACCCGGCTCTTGCGGATGTCGTCCGCCTCGAGGGTCGTCAGCTTGCTGCGATCCATCGCGCCGCCGTCGGCAAACAGGCGGTTCGCCTGGCGCAAACGTGCGCGATCCAACGCGTTGCGGATGGAGCGGGCGTTAGCGAAATCCGGCTGCGCCATGCGCCGCTCGATATAATCCTGCAAGGCTTCGCGTGCGCAGGGGCTCAGGGCGTATTGCATCCGTTCGAGCATCAGCTGGGCGATCGTCAGCAGCTCCTGCGCCGAATAGTCGGGAAAGTCGATGTGATGTGCAATCCGCGAGCGCATGCCGGGGTTGCTCCGGAAAAAGGTATCCATGCGGTCTTTGTAGCCCGCCAGGATCACGACCAGGTCGTCGCGCTGGTTCTCCATGACCTGCAGCAGGATTTCGATCGCCTCCTGTCCGTAGTCGCGCTCGTTCTCGGGTCGGTACAGGTAGTAGGCCTCGTCGATGAAAAGCACCCCGCCCATCGCCTTCTTGAGCACCTCCTTGGTCTTGGGCGCCGTGTGGCCGATGTACTGGCCCACGAGATCATCGCGCGTCACCGCCACGAGATGCCCGTGGCGGACATAGCCCAGGTTGTGGAGGATCTCGGCCATGCGCACGGCCACCGTCGTCTTCCCGGTGCCGGGGTTACCGGTGAAACTCATGTGCAGGCTCGGGGCCCCGGCATTGAGACCCAATTGCTTGCGCCCGCGCTCGATCAGCAGCAACGCGGCGATTTCGCTGATGCGCGTCTTGACCGGCTTCAGTCCCACGAGCTCGTGATCGAGGCGCTCGAGGACCTCTTGAACATGCGAATCGCGAAACAATCGGGCGAGGTCGACCTTCCCGTCGTCTGGCTCGGCTTCAGCCGCGTCCAAAGCATACCCTCCGTCGACAGGCGGGCCCGCTTTCAGCACGGAAGACCCCGCGCCCGACCCCGGGACTGAAAGGCAAGCACGTACGCCTCAGTACCGTTCGCTTTCCGGTTTGTCGGTGGCATAGGAGTGCACCGTGTAGCGGATGGCGCGACCGTCCACCTCTTGACGCACAAGCCCGAATCCCGGCTCCGGCTTTGGCCGATTGACGATGAAGGACATCGCCGGGCTCTCCACTCCGCGCGTGGAGTTGAACGCCATCACGCGGATGTAGTGACTGGGAAAAGTCTTTCGGCAATGGTTGATCTCCATCAGGATGCCGGCGGGATCCTTGAGGTCGAACATCGGGTTGCCGTACATCTCCCAGTAGGTATTGCGCGGATGCGGATCGTCCGTGTACTCCACGCTGACCGCCCAGTCGTTCTGCAACGCATACCTGACCTGTGCCGTGATTTGGGCGTCGGTCAGCTCCGGCAGAAAAGAGAACTGGCCTTGCGTGATCCGGTTGCCGGTGTTGGTCATCATGGTGAGGCTCCTTGAGCTCGTCAGGCACTGGCCGTGGCCGTCGGCACGAAGTCGGCGGTGTCGGTGGATTCGTAGTTGAAGGTGACGTCCTTCCACGTGTCCAGCGCAGCCTTGAGCGGAGAGCACCACTTCGCCGCCTGCTCCAGGATCTGCGGGCCTTCTCGGAAATAGTCGCGCCCTTCGTTGCGCGCCAGGATCATCGCTTCCAGCGCAACGCGGTTGGCGGTCGCGCCGGCCTGGATGCCCATCGGGTGCCCGATCGTGCCGCCGCCGAATTGCAGGACCACGTCCTCTCCCAGATAGTGAATCAGTTGATGCATCTGGCCGGCGTGGATGCCGCCGGAGGCCACCGGCATGACCTTGTTCAGCGAGGCCCAGTCCTGCTCGAAGAACAGGCCGTGCTCCAAGCTCATCGCGCTTCGCGTCTCGCGCAGCGTGTCGTAAAAACCCTTGATCATGAGCGGGTCGCCCTCGAGCTTGCCGACCACGGTGCCGGCGTGAATGTGGTCGACACCGGCCATGCGCATCCACTTGCAGATCACGCGGAAGTTCATGCCGTGGTTCTTCTGGCGCGAGTAGGTCGAATTCCCGGCTCGGTGGAGGTGGAGAATCATGTCGTTCTTGCGCGCCCACTTGGCCATCGACTGGATAGCGGTGTAGCCAATCACGAGATCTATCATGATGATGACCGAGCCGAGCTGCTTCGCGAACTCCGCGCGCTCGTACATCTCCTCCATCGTGCCGGCGGTGACATTGAGATAATGCCCCTTGACCTCGCCGGTGGCAGCTTGCGCCTTATTCACCGCCTCCATGCAGTAGAGAAAGCGGTCGCGCCAATGCATGAAC
>DATJVW010000369.1:0-3540 GCA_035501675.1 Burkholderiales bacterium | reverse complement strand
GCCGTGATCGACCGGCTCCGAACCGGGCATACGACGGTTCTTGTCAACGCCGCCTTGTTTCTCGAAGGGTTCGACGAGCCGTCGATCTCGTGCATCATCGTCGCGTCCCCGAGCCGCTCGCAGGTCCGCTACACGCAAGTGGTGGGCCGCGGCCATCGGCCGTTCCCCGGCAAAGACGACTGCCTGGTACTCGACGTCGTCGGCGCCAGCGACGCCTCGACCTGCAGACGCTCCCGCGCCTGTTCGGGATCAGCGGCCCGCTGGGTCAGCGCGAGACGGTCACACAGGCGCTCGAGCGGCAATCGCAAGCTGGCCCGGCGGGCACCCCCGGCCACCGCTGGCGGCAAGGCTAAGCGGGACGCGGCGATGCGCTCCCGAGAGGTGCAGCTGCTACGCGCCCCCAAGCGCGACCGGCGGCTGCGATGGCTGCGCCACGAACAGCACTGGCTGCTCGCCGCCGGCCAAGCCGTCATCGCGCTCGCTCCCGATCGCGATCGATGGAGCGTGCTGGTGCTCGACCCAGCGGGGGTGCATCAGCTCGCCGGCGGCGTCGACCTCGCCTACGCGCACAGGTGCGCGCCCTCGTGGCCAACAGCTGAACCCGATGCCGCTTGCGTCAGGCAGGCAAGTCGGGCTTCCACTTCGCGAACGTCGGCCGCAGCGATGAGCCCGCGACCAACCCTGCCGCGGTTCGTCCGCTAGCGTGTTGCCGGTCCCAACTGGACGCCCTCCTTCGATTGCGCAAGTCGGTCTGCGGCGCCGGGCGGGCCGGTGACGGTTGCTTCCGGCATCGGTGCCTGCAGGGGAACCGACCGCAGCGGCCTGCCCTGCTCTCTCATTAGCGAGTTGCGGGACACGTGCGGTTGGCGAGTTGCGGGACACGTGCGGCGCCCAAGGCGAGCCCTGCCTTCATGCGGGCGCGCGCACGCACAGACGCGCTTTCGTGACCCCTGTTGTCGGATAGGGGAAGACATCGCCGGTGCGAGATCGCGCCGGCGTGGCTGGATCTGGGTGGGAGTGGACACGTGTGCACGAGGGCTGCGCGTTTGCGAGACGACCGGATCTGGACGAATGCGGAAGCCATCCTCCTCGGCGTCGTCGCGGTTCGTGCCCGCGTCGGTACCGATGCAGAGGTTCGGCACCGCCACGTCCGTCAGGGCTGCTGGTGCTCGTCCGAGCAGAGGCGATTCCCGGTCCGGTGAGGGTGGCCGCTTCCACTGCGAATACGACAGCACCGTTGGCCTGGACCGACCGCTTGCTTCGCATCGATTAGCACGGCGACCAGTTGGTGGCGGAGCCAGCGGGCGTTCGATCGTCGGCGGCGACGCCTGGCGTGCCCAGCGCATGCGCCGAAAAGCGACAAGGTGGCAGGCGGTTCGTGTCGCTGCACGGCTCCTCCGTTCGATGCGGCTTGGCTGGAAGCGGTCCGCGGGCGGTACTACGCTCGGCGCATGCCGAAGCTGTCGGTTACCCGCGGAGACTGGTTGCCCGAGGACTACGCCGAGTTCCTCGCTCGGCTCAAGTCACGGATAGTCGCTGCGCGCACTCGCGCGGTGCTAGCGGCCAACAGCGCGCTGATCGAGCTCTACTGGGAGATCGGGCATGAGATCCTCCAACGCTCCGCGCGCGAGGGGTGGGGCAGCAAGGTCATTGACCGTTTGGCGGGGATCTCCGCCGCGAGTTCCCGGACATGACGGGCCTGTCGCGACGGAATCTGCTCTACATGCGAGCGTTGGCCGAGGCGTGGCCCGGGCCGGACGACGGCGGCCCGCCAATTGTGCAACGGCCCGTTGCACAACTGCCATGGGGCCACAACATCGTGCTGCTGACCAAACTCGAGAACCCTGACGAGCGCGCTTGGTACGCCCAGCAAGCGATCGCTCAGGGCTGGTCGCGCGCGGTATTGGACGCCCAGATCTCGACCGACCTGAGAGGCCGCCAGGGCAAGGCGCTATCGAGCTTCGCGCGCACTCTCCCGGCGCCCGACTCCGAGCTTGTGCGCGACGCGATCAAGGACCCGTACCACTTCGAGTTCCTGAACCTGGGCGCCGAGGCCAAGGAGCGAGACCTGGAGCTCGCCCTACTCAACGACGTTCAGTCCTTCCTGATGGAGATGGGCCAAGGCTTCGCCCTGGTCGGCAGGCAGGCCCCACTGCAGGTGGCCGACGAGGAGACCGGCCAGGAGCAAGAGTTCTACCTCGACCTGCTCTTCTACAACTACATCCTGCGCCGCTTCGTCGTCATCGACCTCAAGATCGAGGACTTCAAGCCCGAGTTCGCGGGCAAGATGAACTTCTACCTCAACGCCCTCGACGAGCTGCACAGCGGCGAGGGTCACCAGCCCGCGATCGGCCTGATCCTCTGCCCCGGCCGCAACAAGACCGTGACCGAGTGGGCGCTGCGTGGAATCGGCACGCCGGTCGCGGTCGCTCGCTACATCACCGGGGACACAGCGCTCACCGACCAGGCGCCAGCCGAGCTGAAGCCCGCCCTCCCGGACCTGCGCGACCTGGCGAAGGAACTCACCAAAACGGTCGAGACGGCCGAGGCCATCTCGACCAACGTGCCCAACGCAGACCTCGCCGAGGAGCAGCGGCTCGAGTAGCGCCCCTGGCCGGCCCCGTGCAACGAGCTGTTGCACCAGTCCGGCACGGCAGCCGGAGGCGAGCAGAGTCCTCTCCTATCTATCTATCCACTGGATCCGGCGGAAGGGTCCGCTTGCCCCCTGGGCGGCGCTCCACACGATGCTGGCGGCGTCGGCCAGCCGCAGGCGACAGCCTTGCCGTCTCGAGATCATTCCCGAGATCAGGCGCAACGTGAGCCACCGGCCGCCACGCCAAGAAGGGCCAACCTCACGCGCCGCAAGCAACTCTTCCGGGTACTGCCTCTCGACGTGATGACGTCGACGCAGACCCCTCTTGCACCAGGACTGACGCTGCGTGTGCGGTCGCCGGCGCGGCGGCGATGACTCCCTGTACGCCACGGTCGTTCTGCTTCGCGCGCGGGCTGCGGGCGGTCGCGCTTCGGCGCCGCCTCGTGGGTTTGAATGCGTCCACATCCTTCTCGCCGGAAAGCAGGAATTGGAGCACAGGCTTGTCTTGAAACCGACAGGTTTGGGCCAATCCCAGGAGCAGTAGGTAAGCAGGCGCGAGCGACTCGTAGAAGGACCCCGAGATCTTCCGCTGCACGGTGAGGTGCCGGAGGGCTCGCTCGCCCATATTGTTGTTCCAGGGGATGCCGTCGTACTCGACGAACGTGAACAGGCTTTGCCGATACCGCTGGAAGCGCTTTTGATAGGCGCGGACGGGGTCGGATCGGTACACCCGTGCCGTAATGACCCGCCGATAGAACCTGTCGACCGATTTCCTGAACTTGCCAAGATTCCGCTTCCTCAAGCCATACGTGTTGGCGGCTTCCATGATGGGCACGACGAGGTTCCTCACGTCCAGGACGAACGTTTCCAACTCGGTGTCGAATGGCCTACGCCACAGATCATTGTTGAGATCTCGAATGAGATGGACCAGGCATTTTTGCTGCCGA
>DATJVW010000368.1:0-11415 GCA_035501675.1 Burkholderiales bacterium | reverse complement strand
GGTGTTCGTGATCGATCCGCTCTTGCTGCTGTTCTTGATGGGCGGCAGCCGCCTGGCGTATCGCGCCTGGAAGGAAGGCCGAATCGCGGGCCTGAGCAGCGTCGCCGGTGCGCCGGTGCTGATCCTGGGCGTCGGCGATGCTGCAGACGCGTTGATCCGCGAGTTGTCCGCCAAGCGCGATTGGCGCGTGGTGGGTCTGCTCGACGACGGCGCGCTGAAGCAGGGCCGCCAGATCCACGGCGTCCCGGTGCGTGGCCGCATCGACGAAGTGCGGCGTGTGGCGGAGGAACTCGACGTGTCTCATGCCATCATCGCCATGCCGGCGGCGTCGCACAGCGTGCGCCGCAACGCCGTGCACATGGCCACCGAGGCCGGGCTCAAGGTGATGACGGTGCCCTCCTTCGACGACATCATGACCGGCAAGGTGACGGTGTCCCAGCTGCGCCGAGTGGAGCTCGATGACCTGCTGGGGCGCGATCCGGTGGTGCTGGACAGCGCCGGGTTGTCTAGCTTCCTCTCCGGCAAGACCGTGCTGGTCACCGGCGCCGGCGGGTCGATCGGCTCTGAGCTGTGCCGCCAGATCGCGCGCTTCGCGCCGTCGCGGCTGGTCTTGTTCGAGCTGTCCGAATACGCGTTGTACCAGATCGAGCAGGAGTTCCGAAAGGATCATCCCGAGCTGGCGATCGTGTGCGCCGTAGGCGACACGCGCAACCCGCGGAGAGTCGACCAGGCGCTGCGCGACTATCGCCCGAGCGTGGTGTTCCACGCCGCCGCCTACAAGCACGTGCCGTTGATGGAAGAGGTGAACGCTTGGGAAGCCGTCCAGAACAACGTGCTCGGCACCTACACGCTGGCCTCGGCGTCGGCGCGCCACGGCGTGGACAAGTTCGTGCTCATCTCCACCGACAAGGCCGTGAACCCCACCAACGTGATGGGCGCCAGCAAGCGCCTGGCGGAGATGGTATGCCAGGCGCTGCAGGCGGCGGCCGCAACGCGCTTCGTCATGGTCCGGTTCGGCAACGTGCTGGGCAGCGCGGGAAGCGTGATCCCGAAGTTCCGGCAGCAGATCGCCGAGGGCGGCCCCGTCACGGTCACGCATCCGGAGATCACCCGCTACTTCATGTCGATTCCCGAAGCCGCTCAGCTGGTGTTGCAGGCCGGCCAGATGGGCGATGGCGGCGAGATCTTCGTGCTGGACATGGGCGAGTCGGTGCGCATCGTGGATCTGGCGCGCGAGATGATCCGGCTGTCGGGCTTCAGCGAGAGCGAGATCAGCATCGTGTTCACCGGCCTGCGCCCGGGCGAGAAGCTGTACGAGGAGGTGCTGGCGGATGACGAGCACACGCTTCCTACTCCGCATCCGAAGCTGCGCATCGCGCGCGCCAGGCCGGTTGTGGCCGACTGGTTGCGCGACCTCCTGGCTTGGCTCGACACACCTGACATCCCTACGGACGATCAGGTGCGAGCCGCACTGAGGCGCTGGGTGCCGGAATACGTGGGCCGTGCTGAGGGAGAGCAGGCGCGCCCCCGCGTGAGCTATGGCTGAGACGCATGCTGGCGCGGCGTCCACGCAGGCGCGGGCCGGATTCGATTCCCGCCGCATCTCCGGCGGCGCGTATCGGCTGGCGTGTTACGTGGCCATCGCGCTGGGTGTGTCGCTTCCCGTGTCGGTGGCGCTGGACAACGTGCTGCTCGGGGTGCTGCTGCTGGCGTGGCTTGTGAGCGCGCGTTGGCGCGAGAAATACCACCTCGTCCGGGGCAATCCCGTCGCTTTATGCGCGCTGGCCCTGCTCGCCTGGATCGCGCTTGGGCTGACATGGGGCAGCGGTCCGCTGTCCGACGGCCTCCTGTACCTGAGGAAGTACAGCGATCTGCTGCTGATCGCGATCCTTTCCACCGTGCTCGTCGACGTGCGGGACCGCCGGCGGGCACTGCTGGCTTTCGCCGGCGCGCTAGTCGTCACGCTCGTGCTGTCCTACGCGCTGGCCCTGGGCTGGCTCCCCGCCGGTGGTGTTATCACCGGCGACGCGACCAACCCGACCGTCTTCAAGAGGCACATCACGCAGAACATTCTCATGGCGTTTGGCGCGCTGCTGTTCGCGGAGCTGGCGCTGGAGCCGGCGCGTCCGCGCGTCCGCTTGCTGTGGGCAGCGCTGTCAGCCGCTGCGGTATTCAACGCGCTGTTCTTGGTCCAGGGCCGCACCGGGTATGTCGTGCTGGCCGCCCTGATCGTGCTGTTCCTGTTCCGCACGCTGCGCTGGAAGGGAGTGGTCCCGGCCGCCGTGCTCCTGGTGCTGGCCTTTGCCGCGGCTTACCAGTTCTCCGGCAGCTTCCACAAACGCGTCAGCCTGGCGCTGGTTGAGGCGAACGAGTGGCGCCCGGGAGTGGCGACCCAGGACCCGGTCGGCATCCGGCTCGAGTTCTACACCAACACGCTGGCCATCGTGCGCGAGCACCCCGTGCTCGGCGTGGGCACGGCCGGCTTCGCCTCTGCCTATGCACAGCGCGTGCAGGGCAGCGCGATGGTGCTCACGCGCAACCCGCACAACCAGTACCTGATGACGGCCTCGCAAGTGGGGCTCGTCGGCTTGGCGCTGCTCGTGCTGCTGTTCGTAGAGCAGTGGCGCTGCGCGACCCGGCTGCCCGGTGCGCAGGAGCGCACCCTGGCGCGAGGCTTGGTGCTGACCATCGCCGTGGGGAGCGTGTTCAACTCGCTGCTCATCGACCACACCGAGAGCCTGTTCTTCGCCTGGATGTCGGGCTTGCTGTATGCGGGGTACGCGCCGCCGAGCCGCCCATCGAAATCCTCATGACCCTGTCGGCCGTCGTCATCACCAAGGACGAGGAAGCGACCATCCGCCGTTGCCTCGAATCGGTTTCCTGGGCCGACGAGATCATCGTGGTCGACTCGGGCAGCGCCGACTCCACACAGCGGATCTGCCGCGAGCTGGGTGCGAAAGTGCATGTCACAGCGGACTGGCCGGGTTTCGGACCTCAGAAGAACCGCGCGCTGGAACTCGCGACCGGCGATTGGATATTGTCCCTGGATGCCGACGAGTGGCTGACGCCCGAGCTGCAGTCCGAGATCCGCAGCAGCGTCGCCAGGCCGGGCTCGCACGTGGCCTTCCGCATGCCGCGCGCATCGTCGTTCTGTGGACGTTACATGCGTCACTCCGGCTGGTGGCCGGACCCGGTGCTGCGCCTGTTCGTCCGGGGCCGTGCGCGCTTCAGCGATGATCTCGTGCACGAACGTCTCATCCTGGATGGAAGCGTCGGCGATTTGACTCACCCGCTCATGCACGAGTCCTTCACCAGCCTTGAGGAGGTGCTACACAAGATCGACCGGTATTCGTCGGCCGGTGCTCAGATGATGGTCGCGCGCGGCCACCGAGGCTCGGTCGGTAGCGCGGTGCTGCATGGTTGGTGGACTTTCGCGCGAACGTACTTTCTCAGGGCCGGGTTCTTGGACGGGCGCGAAGGGTTCATGCTGGCAGTGTCCAACGCCGAGGGCGTTTACTACCGTTACCTGAAGGCGTGGCTGCTGGGTAAGCATTGATGCGCATCGCGGTCGTGATCACCACCTACAACCGCCCGGATGCGCTCGAAGCGGTGCTGGGCGGATACCTCGACCAAAGCGACAAGGGCTTCGAACTGATCGTAGCCGACGACGGTTCGACCGGCGAAACCGCCGAACTGGTCGAGCGGTTCTGCTCCCGTGCGCCGTTCGAGGTTTCTCACGTCTGGCAGGAGGACCAAGGCTTCCGTGCCGCCGCCATCCGCAACAAGGCCGTGGGGGGCACCGACGCCGAATATATCGTATTCACCGACGGAGATTGCATCCCCTCGCGCACCTTCGTGCATCAGCATCGGCGGTTGGCCGAGCCGGACTGGTTTCTGTCCGGCAATCGCGTGCTGTTGTCGCGAAGCTTCACCCGCGCGGTGCTCGAGCAGCGCCTGCCCATCCAGCAGTGGGGCTGGGCGGACTGGGCGCGCGCCCGCGGCCGCGGCGACGCCAACCGTCTTATGCCGTTGGTGCGCCTTCCGGACGGCGCCTTCCGCAAGCGCACAGCCCGCACCTGGCAGGGTGTCAAGACCTGCAACCTGTCTGCCTGGCGCGCGGACCTGCTGCGCGTCAACGGGCTCGACGAATCCTATTCCGGCTGGGGGCTGGAGGACTCCGACCTCGTGATCCGGCTGCAGCATGCGGGCGTGCTGCACAAGAGCGCCCGCTTTGCCGCTGCGGTGTTTCACCTGTGGCATGAAGAGCATGACCGCAGCCGCCTGCCCGAGAACCAGGAGCGCCTCACCGAGCTTCTGCACTCGAGCCGCACGCAGGCCGTGCTCGGTCTCGACCGGCACTTCCCGGCGCTCGCACGCCCCTGAGCGCAGGCGGCTTCACCCGGTTTCACCCGCGCTCCGCGCCGACACTTCTGACGCGCGATGCGAAGATCCGAGCGCGTATCACGGCCTGCCCGGTTGGCTCATCGGCCCCGCCGGCGCGATGATGGGTTCCCGGTTTTCGCCAGCCCGCCTGTGCGGCGCCAGGCTCGGCTCCGCGCCAACGCTCCCTGGGGACCAATGCTCGCAGCTGCTCATAGAACCAGGGATGCGACTCGATGAAGCGCGTGCGCTCTTGCAAGAAGGCGGGAAGACGCCGCTCCAGTTCTCGCAGCGAGACGGGCCGACCGAGACGATGTGGCCCGCCATCTGCGCGCTCGGCGAACATTTCGTCCAACATCAAATCGCCCATCTCATAGTTGAAGTGCTCGGGGTCTTGCCAGTAGCGCATCGCATTGCCCACCCGCTCACCCGTCACCTCGTTGTAGCCGAAGAATTCCCAGGCCCTCACGGCTGCGCCCTTCGCGGACGAGTCCAGCAGCGCCGCGGTCTGTCGCAACGCCTCCCAGATGGCCGGGAGGCGGCCGCACTGGGCGGCCAGCTCCAGCGCAAACACATGGCTGGGATAGAAGACCAGCTCCACTTGGATGCCGCGTTCGCGCGCCGCCTTGATCAAGTATTCCACCGCGGACAAATCGATGGGCGTGGCGGCGTTCTGGGGCCCTGCGGCCGCGGGCAGTACCGCGGCTTGCTCCAGAGTGCAGTTCGGGAGCGCGCTGAGGCGAGACCGCATCCCTTCGCGGAAATGCCGTTCCGTCGCGGGATCTCCACGCGTGTAGAAATACAGGCCCTCGCGTGTATGGCTGGGCGAATCGCGGCGCTGCTCGACCATGGTGCTGAGCGACGCCTTCAGCGCCGTGGCGGAGAAGAGCAACTCGCCCCAGCCGGGTCCCTCGAGCTCCGCCTGCGCCTTGGTGCAGTCCGCGATGGGCAGCGCACCGGGATGCACGCCGAGAACGATGCGCTTCACCTGCGCGTGCCGCAGCGCATAGTCGACATAGCAGAAGGTGTCCTGCCACGAGGCCCCCGCGATGGCAAAGTTGTATGCGCGCAGCGTGCGCCCAGCGGTAAACGCGGCGTTCGTCGGGTCGAAGCCGATTTCCGCATACGAGCTGCCGAAGATCAGCGCCTGTGGCCGTTCGCGCGCCACGATCGCGGGCTTGACGTGTCGCTCGTACCAGCGGAACTTGGTCTTCACCGCGTTCAAGCCCGCCACTTCCACATCGCGGAAATACCAGAATGGGTCGACCACGCGGTTCAAGCCGCCCACCAATCCGAGCGATAGCCCCACCGAGAGCAGGAGCAACACGACAAAACGCCGCATCGGCATGGGGTCAAAACTGGAAGTAGATAAACTCGCTCAGGCCCGAGATCGACAGCATGGCCCAGGTAGCGCCGACAACACCCGCCGCAAGCCATGGCCACGAAGGGCGCCACAACCACCACCGGCCGCTCAGCGCGGTCACCTCTCGGGGGAGGTTCAAGGCAGGCTCGAAACGCGCCATGATCTGTTGTGTATTCGGCGCGAACCACGCGAGCGCGAGGCAAATCCAGATCCAATTCAGCTGCGGCCCGCCGCCAAACAACCCGGTGTCGCGGAACTGCACGCCATGGGCCGACATCCAGTGCCCTGCCGCCCCGAGCTTCTCGAACCAGCGTGCGGGCAACGCGATGCCTCCAGCGCCGCCCATGGCCTCAAGGACATGCATCGCGGAGCTCAGGTTCTCGGAGCGGAAGAACACCCAGGCGACGACGACGGCGAGAAAGGTCAGCACGCGGCCTGACCAGTGGCCGAGCGCTCCGCCGCGGCCCGGCCGAAGCGCCTGAAACGCATGATTGAGCATCAAGTAAGCGCCGTGCAGGGCGCCCCATAGCACGAACGTCCAGTTGGCGCCGTGCCACAGGCCCCCCAGCAGCATCGTCACCATGAGGTTCAAGTAACGGCGCGCCTTGCCCTTCCGATTTCCCCCGAGCGGAAAGTACAGGTAGTCCCGCAGGAAGCGCGACAGCGTCATATGCCAGCGGCGCCAGAAGTCGATGATGCTGCCGGCCTTGTACGGGGAGTCGAAGTTGAGCGGCAGCTTCACGCCAAACAGGCGCGACAGGCCGATGGCCATGTCCGAGTAACCGGAGAAGTCGAAATAGATCTGAGACGTATAGGCGAGCGCGCCGCCCCAGGCATCGAGCAGCGTGAGGGGCGTACCCGAGGCATGCGCGGAAAACACCGGGCCCACGTATTTGGAGATTCCGTCGGCCAGCACCGTCTTCTTGAACAGACCGATGAAGAAGATGGTCAGGCCGACCGCGATGTTGTCCCAGCGCAGGCTGTATGTTTCGCGCTGCTCGAACTGCGGCATCATCTCCTTGTGGTGGAGGATGGGCCCGGCGATCAGGTGCGGGAAATAGCTCACGAACAAACCGTAGTGTACGAAGTTGTACTCGCGCGCCTTGCCCTGATATGCATCGACCAGGAAAGCGATCTGGGTGAACGTGAAGAAAGAGATGCCCAGCGGCAGCACGATGTCGAGCGTGTCCAGGTGCGCGCCCATCACCGCTCCGAGGTTCGCGGCGAAGAAGTTGGCGTACTTGTAGTAGGCCAGCAGGCACAGATCGGCCGCGAGGCCGGCGGTGAGCAGCAGCTTTGCCCTGCCCCCCTCGCCGCGCGCAGCAAGGCGCGTTATGGCGACACCGACCCCGAAGTTGAACACCACCGACAGCAGCAGCAGCCCGACGTAGTGCGCGTTCCACCAGCCGTAAAAGAAGAAGGACGCGAGCATGAGCCACGCTGCGGCCAAGCGGGGGCCCAGACGTGCGACGAGGAAAAACCCGAAAAACGCGACCGGCAGAAAGCCGAGGATGAACGCGTAGGAATTGAACAGCATCGCGCACCCGCCCCGCGGGCGGGATGGTCAGGCAGCGCCGGCCGCGTGCGCCTGCTGGTCGGCGTGGTAGCTGGAGCGCACCAGCGGGCCGCACGCCGCGTGCCGGAAGCCCATCGCCCGCGCGGTCGCTTCGAGCTCTTTGAAGCGTGCCGGCTCCACGTAGCGCAGAACCGGCAGGTGGCCTCGAGTGGGCTGCAGATACTGTCCGACGGTGAGCATGTCCACCTCGTGGGCGCGCAGGTTGCGCATGACGTCCAGGATCTCGGCATCGGTCTCGCCCAGCCCCAGCATCAGCCCCGATTTGGTCGGGATGTCGCGATGGCGCCGCTTGAAGTCCAGCAGCAGCTTGAGCGAATGGCGATAGTCGGCACCGGGACGCGCCAACTTGTACAGCCTCGGTACCGTCTCGAGATTGTGGTTCATCACGTCCGGCAGACAAGTGCCGAGGACATCCAGGGCTTTCTCCAGCCGGCCGCGGAAGTCCGGCGTGAGGATCTCGATGCGCGTGGCGGGGGAATGGATGCGCACGGCACCGATGCAGTCCGCGAAGTGCTGTGCGCCACCATCGCGCAGGTCGTCGCGGTCCACACTGGTGATCACGACGTACTTCAAGCCCATGTCCGCGATGGTGCGCGCGAGATTGAGCGGTTCCTCGATGTCGGGCGGCTTGGGTCGACCATGCGCTACGTCGCAGAACGGGCAGCGGCGCGTGCACAGCTCGCCCAGGATCATGAAGGTGGCGGTCCCCTTGCCGAAGCACTCGCCGATGTTGGGACAGGAGGCTTCCTCGCACACCGTGTGCAGATTGTGTTCGCGCAGACGCCGCTTCACCTCGTAGAAGGCCTGGCTGTTGCCGGCCTTCACGCGGATCCACTCCGGCTTCTTGAGCGGTGTGATGGGAATGACCTTGACCCGATTGCGGGCGGTCTTGGCCGATCCGACCTGGCCTTCGGTGAGCTCGCTCATGATTGCTGTTCCATGTCCTTCGACAGGGCGCGCAAGCGCCCCGTGAGCTTCGAGACCAGCCGATCGCCGGTGTCCTCGATCGACGCGCAGACACCGAGGTCGCGGAGCTGTGTCACCTCCAACCCGGCATACCCGCAGGGATCGATGGCGCGAAACGGCGCGAGGTCCATGTCCACGTTGAGGCTCAGCCCGTGGTAGCTGGAGCCGTGGCGGATGCGCAGCCCCAACGCCGCGAGCTTGGCATCCTGGACATATACCCCCGGCGCGTCTTCGCGCCGGGCGGCGGAGATTCCGAAGTCGAACGCCAAGTCTATCACGGCCTGCTCCAGCGCCCGGACCAAGCTGCGCACCGTGAGGCCGCGCCGGTGCAAATCCAGAAGCGCATATGCGACCAGCTGCCCGGGCCCGTGGTAGGTGACCTGCCCGCCGCGGTCCACCTTCAGCAGCGGGATCCCGCAATCGCTGCTCGGCAGGTGCTCGAATCGCCCAGCGACCCCATAGGTATAGATGGGCGGGTGCTGAAGCAGCCAGATCTCGTCCGCCGTGGCCGGCGTGCGGGCTGCGGTGAAGCTCTTCATCGCCTCCCAGGTCTGTTCATAAGGCACGAGGCCCAGACGCCGGATCGTGATTCGTGGCTCGTGGCTCGTGGCTCGTGCTTCGTAATCGACGATCCGTGATTCGTGACTCGTGATTCGTGACTCGTGATGCGTGATGCGTGATGCGTGTTTCGTAGTTCGCCTCCAAGCAGTTAGGTTCGTTGGCGGTCGCGTGTCAGTTGAAAATGGTTCGGCCCCGTCGCCCTGACAAGGCACCGGCGTTTGTTCCAGAACGAGTCACGCATCACGAGTCACGAATCACGGCCTTACAGCACCATCACCACGCTCGGATGGTCGTTGAGCTCGGTATACAGGGCGTCGAGCTGTATGCGCGAGACGGCGCGAATGATGCAGGTGACGCTGAGATAGCTCTTTTTCTTGCTCCGGCGCAACTCCACCGTCGCGTCGTCGAAGTCGGGGGCGTGCCGCCGCACGATCTCCACGATGGCTTCGACGAAGCCTGGCTGGTTTCTGCCCATGATCTTGACCGGGAAGTCGAGCGGGTACTCGATCAGATCAGGCATGTGATTGGGGCTCGGGCGCACGCCGCAGCTCCGCCTTGAACTCCTGAAACAAGGCGTGCATGCGGCGGAAGAGCGGCCCGGGTCGGCCGTTGCCTACAGCCGCTCCGTCCAACCGGGTGATGGCCAAGACCTCGCGCGTGGAGGAGGACAGCCACAGCTCCTGCGCCGACCGAACCTCTGCCTCCGACACTTCCCGGATTTCGCACGGCATGCCGTGTCCCTGTGCAAGCTCCAGGATCACGTCATAGGTGATGCCCGGCAGGATGAGATGGCTCTTGGGCGGGACGAGCAGCACGCCGTCCTGGACCACGAAGATGTTGCTCGCCGCGCCCTCCGTCAAAAAGCCGTCGCGCAAGAGCACGGCCTCCACGGCCCCGGCGTCGACCGCCAGCTGCCGCAGCAGCACATTGGGCAGCAGGGCGATGGTCTTGAGATCGCAGCGCAGCCAACGGTTGTCGACCGCCGTTACGGCCGCAACGCCCGCGTCGACCGCCTCTTGCGCAGGCACGGAAAGAGCGCCGGTCATCAGGAACACCGTGGGCGCTACGCCCTTGGGAAACGCGTGATCGCGCTTGGCAGCGCCCCGCGTGATCTGCAGGTACAGGCTCTGGTCCTCGTGCGGACTGCGGCGGATGAGCTCGCGGATGATCTGGCTCCAGTGCTGGTGGCTGTGAGGGTTGCGCAGGCGAATTCCTTCGAGGCTGCGGTCCAGTCTGCGCAGGTGACCCTCCAACCGGAACACGCGCCGCGAGTAGACCGGGATCACCTCGTATACGCCGTCGCCGAAGACAAAGCCCCGGTCGAGCGGGGAGATGCGCGCCTGCGACAGCGGCAGGAACTCCCCGTTGAGGTAAGCCACGCTGTCATCTTGAGAGGTGCTGTGGTCCATCTGACGGTTCCTTTCGGCGGCTCGGAGGTGGGCTTGGGTCTGGGCGCCGGCTTGCGTTTGGCCGACATCACTGGAACATCAGCCGGAGGCTGTCCCAGGCACGCACGAAGATGTTGGCCACGCCGACGCCTTCGAGCGCGACCACCGGATACTCGCCGTAGGGCTTATCGTCGAACGTGACCCGCACCACCCCTACAGGCTGCTGAGGACTCACGGGAGCGATCAGCGGCTGCAGGCTCTCGATCTCGGCCTTGAGCAGGCTGCGCTGCCCCTTGGGCACCGACACGAAGACGTCTTCCGTGAAACCGGCGCTCAGGGATTTCTCGCTGCCTTTCCACACCGGGATGTGCGCCACCGTCGTGCCGCTCGGATACAGCTTCAACGTCTCGTAGTACTGGAAACCGTAGTTGAGCAGCTTCTGGGCCTCCATCGCTCGAGCGGCCTCGGACGCCGTCCCGGTGACCACCGCGAGCAGGCGCCGCCCTTCGCGCTGGGCGGTTGCGACGAGGCAGTACCCCGCGCTCTCAGTGTAGCCGGTTTTTACGCCGTCGACGAAAGGGTCTCGGAACAGCAACTCGTTGCGGTTGCGCTGCGTGATGCCGTTGTACGTGTACTCCTTGATCGAGTACAGGGGAAAGTACTCGGGGAAGTCGCGGATCAGCGCAGCGGCAAGCCGCGACAAGTCGCCGGCGGTGGAATAGTGGTGCGGGTCGGCCAGTCCAGTGGCGTTCGCGAAGCGGGTGCCGGTCAGTCCCAGGTGCACGGCCTGCTCGTTCATCCTTTGCACGAAAGATTCTTCGCTCCCCGCCACGCCCTCGGCCAGAGCGATCGTGGCGTCGTTGCCGGATTGCACGATCATGCCGTGCAGCAGCGCGTCCACCGTCACCGCCTTGTTCGGTTGGATGAACATGCGGGAGCCCGGCATTTTCGACGCCTTCACCGAGACCGGGAGCGGCTGGGACAAAGTGAAGAGGTTCTGATTCAGCGCGCCGAACACCAGGTAGGCCACCATCAGCTTGGTCAGCGAGGCGGGCTCGATGCGCTCGTCCACGTTGTGGCTGGCTATCACGTGGCGCGTCTGGTAGTCGAGGAGCAGCCAGGCCTTCGCCGCAATCGGTGGCACCGGCGGTACCGTCCCCGAGGATTGCGCCGGGCTATCG
>DATJVW010000367.1:0-4333 GCA_035501675.1 Burkholderiales bacterium | reverse complement strand
CAATTCGCCCCGAGCCGCTCGCGTCTAAGATGCCATCGTGTGCTGCGCCTGCCCGCGCAGAACCGAGGGCCCATGCTCCACACGATTCGTCTTGCCGCGCTGTCCGGGTGGCAGGGGGTCGAAACCGGATTCGACCGTCTGTTCGGACCGGGCGCCAATCCGTTGCGCCACCTCGGCGCTCTCGGATTCCTGCTGTTCTGGCTCGTGGCGGCCAGCGGCATCTATCTTTACGCGGTCCTCGATACGAGCGTAGCAGGCGCATACCAGTCGATCGAGCACCTGTCGCGCGATCAATGGTACTTCGGCGGAATCATCCGCAGCCTTCATCGCTACGCCTCGGATGGGTTTTTGCTGGTGATGGTCCTGCACCTCGTGCGCGAGCTGCTGCATGGCCGGCTGCACGGCTTTCGCTGGTTCACATGGGTGAGCGGGGTGCCGCTGCTGTGGCTGTCGGTGGGCGCGGGGGTAGTGGGCTTTTGGATCGTATGGGACCGGCTCGCGCAGTTCTCCGCCATCGCCTCCATGGAATGGCTCGACGCGCTGCGGCTGTTTGCCGAGCCGCTCACGCGCAACTTCCTCACACCGGGTGCTGTCAACGACCGGTTCTTCTCCCTGCTGGTGTTTCTGCACATCGGGCTGCCGCTGCTCGTGTTGCTCGGTCTATGGATCCATATTCAGCGCATCAGCCGACCGGACACACAGCCTGTGCCGCCGCTGGCCTTGGGCACGTTGGCAGCGCTCATCGCGCTGTCGGTGGCAGCACCGGTGCAGAGCCTGCCCGCAGCGGATCTGGCAACCGCGCCCACGGAGCTGCAGCTCGATTGGTTCTATCTCGCACCCAACGTTCTGATCTATCTTTGGTCGCCGGCTTCGCTCTGGTGGCTGGCGGCCGGTGTCACCGTGGTGTTGGTGACCCTGCCTTGGATGCCGCGGGAGCGGCGTCAGCCGGCGGCGGTCGTCGACCCCGCCAACTGCAATGGCTGCGAGCGCTGCGTCGCCGACTGCCCCTACGCAGCCATCACGATGCAGCCGCGCTTCGACGGCCGGGCAGGCGCTCGGCTCGCTGTGGTGGATCCGGCCTTGTGCGCGAGCTGCGGCATCTGCGCCGGCGCCTGCCCGTCCTCCACTCCGTTCCGCAGCATCGCCGAACTGGTGAGCGGGATCGACATGCCTCAGCTTCCCATCGGACAGTTGCGCAGCCGGCTCAAGATCCAGGTCGCGCGGCTGCGGGGCAAGGCCAAAGTCGTCGTGTTTGGGTGCGACCATGCCGCCGACGTGCGGCCGTTGCAGGCACCCGACACCGCGGTGGCGAGCCTCTTGTGCGCCGGTCAGCTTCCGCCTTCCTTCGTGGAGTACGCGCTGCGCGAGGGAGCGGGCGGCGTGCTGGTCACCGGATGCCGCGAATGCGACTGCGCTTTCCGGCTCGGCGACGTGTGGACCGAGCAGCGCTTGCGCGGCGAGCGCGAGCCGCATCTGCGACGAACCATCTCGAGCCGGCAGCTACGCGTAGTGTGGGCCGGGAGGGATAGCGCGCGCATCGAGCGGGAACTTGCGCAGTTTCGCGAACATCTGGAGCAGGGGCAGATAGGGATACAAGCGCGCGCGGAGGGCAGCGGCTGTGCATAAGGCACTCGCGATCGCGGGTCAAGTCCTGCTGTACGGGGCGTTCGCCGCGTTTATCGGCGTGTTCTCCTCGCACCCAATCTATCGGCATCTCGACGCCCACGAGGCGTTGCTCAAACTCTCGTTCAGCCACGCCGGCCAGCTGGCGCGGGAGTGCCGGCGCCGCACACCCGAGGAGTTGGCCAAGCTCCCGCCCAACATGCGCGCCCCGCTGGACTGTGCGCGCGAGCGTTCTCCGGTCACGGTCGAGCTGACGTGGGACGGTCAGCTGCTGGCGCAGCGCATCGCAAGGCCCTCCGGCCTTGCCAAGGACGGCGCATCCACGCTGTACGAGCGCTTTGTGGTACCCGCGGGCTGGCATGAGCTTTCTGTCAAGTTCAACGACAGCGTGCGTGCTCCTGGCTTCAACTACACACGCGATGAGCGCGTCCACGTCCAACCGGGACAGGTTCTCGTGGTTGACTTCAACCCCGAAAAGGGAGGCATTCTCGTCCAATGAATCCCTTGGCTCCTCTGATGAGCGCCGCGCGCGGCTTGGCGGATGCCGCCAGCCCCATACATGCAAGACCCGAGACTGCCCGCTACCGCATCGCCGTTTCGGTCGATGCGCGCTCGCATCTCGCGACCGGGTGGTTGCTGCTTGGAATGGGCGCGCTGGTGGCCTCGGGCCTGTTTTCTCTGTTGCTGGTGCTGGCGCGCACGCCCGGCGTGAACAAGCTCGTCCCGGTAGCGGATCTGTTCCATGTCTCCCTGGTCGTGCACGTCGATCTTTCGGTCCTGGTCTGGTTCGCAGCATTCGCCGGCCTCCTCTGGGCATTCGCTGGTTCTTCGCGCAAACCCGGCATGGGCTGGAGCGCGCTGGCGCTGTGCAGCGCCGGGACGCTGCTGATGGTTGCGGCCCCGTTTGCGCAGAGCGCGTCGCCGATCATGTCCAACTACATCCCGGTGCTCGACGGATCATTGTTCCTGAGCGGCCTGACGATCTTCGGAGCAGGTCTCGCGCTGGAAGTGATCCGAACCCTCATATACGCCGAGCCGCTAGGACTGGAGCTCGATGGGGCCAGCGCCCTGCGGCTTGGGCTGCTCGCGGCCGCCGTGTGCACCGCCGTCGCGCTCTTCGCGTTCTGGTGGTCTTGGCGGGCGCTGCCCTGGGGGCTGGAGGGCAAGGTCTACTACGAATTGTTGTTCTGGGGCGGCGGCCACGTGCTGCAGTTCACCTGGACGCTGCTGATGCTCGTGGCCTGGTTGTGGCTGGCCACCGCGATCGGTGCAACCGTTCCGTTGTCACCGCGCGTGTCGCTGCTGCTGTTCGGGCTGGCGCTCGTCCTGGTGTTCTGTACGCCGTTCGTGTACCTGATCTACGATGTGACCTCAATTGAGCACCGGCGGCTGCTGACGTGGATGATGCGCGTTGGCGGGGGCCTCGCCATCCTCCCGGTGTCCCTCGCGGTGGTCCTCGCGTTGTGGGAGCGGGGGAAGGTGCACCCGGAGGTGCGACCCCTGCGCGCCGCGCTGATCATGTCGCTCGTGCTGTTTGCCGTTGGCGGCCTGATGGGGTTCGCGATCAAGGGCTCGGACGTGCGCATCCCCGCGCATTACCACGGATGCATCGTCGGCGTCACGCTCGCCTTTATGGGCCTGGCCTATCACCTGCTGCCGCACCTGGGTTTTGGTACGCCGACCCCGCGACTGGCGGTGCTGCAGCCGTATGTGTATGGCATCGGCCAGTTGCTGCACATCACCGGTCTGGTGTGGTCCGGAGGCTATGGCGTCCAACGCAAGGTGGCGGGCGCGGAACAGGTGCTGGGCAGCGTTCAGGAATTGGCAGGCATGGCCCTCATGGGGCTAGGTGGGCTGATCGCCATCGCAGGCGGCTTGCTGTTCGTGATCGCCGTGATCGGCGCGCTGCGCTCGGGCCGGCGCAAGGTGCACGCATACTATGGCCGATGAGCTGACGCTTGACGTGCGGTGGCTGGATCCGCCCGAGCCGTTCGAGCGCGTGGCAAACGCGCTCGAAACGCTTCCGCCCGAGGTGTCGCTGCGCGTGCTCATCCACCGCGAGCCCCATCCGCTGTACCGCTGGCTGGCGCGCGAGGGCTATCACTACCGGACGCGCTTCGACCCCCAGGGGTGGTTCGAGATCTGCATCACGCGCTAACCCGTATGGCTGTCCCGCTCTAGCTCCGTGGTGCTCGATCGCGTTCAGCGCATCGGCCGAGCGCTCTTTTTGCTCATGGAAGCCGGATTCAACGCCGCTTTCGGCGACCGGCTGAATCCCTTCTATCATCTCGGCGAGATCACCTTCTTCCTGTTCTGGATCGTCGCTGCCAGCGGGCTGTATCTGTATGCCTTCTTCAAGACGGGTGTGAGCGAGGCCTATTCGTCGGTCGACCGGCTCACCGCCCAGTTGTGGCTAGGCGGTGTTGTTCGCAGCCTGCACCGCTACGCTTCCGACGCCATGGTGGTGACCATGGTGCTGCACCTGGTACGCCACTTCTGCTTCGATCGCTACCGCGGCTTGCGTTGGCTCTCCTGGGTCACGGGCGTGGCGCTGATCTGGCTGGTCTACGTATCTGGGATCAACGGGTTCATGCTGCCTTGGGACCGACTTGCACAGTTTGTGACCGTGGCCGGCGCCGAGCTGCTCGACTGGCTGCCCATCTTCAACGGCGCGCTCGTGCGCAACTTCATCTATCCCGCGAGCGTCAAC
>DATJVW010000366.1:0-3826 GCA_035501675.1 Burkholderiales bacterium | reverse complement strand
TCATCGGCCTGGCGGATGTCACGCGCCGTGTCATTGGCCAGAACGTATGGCTCGCGTTCGGGCTCTCCGTTATCCTCATCGCGCTGGCTGCTTGGGGAGCTCTGGATCCCCTCGCAGGAGCCCTGGCTCAGAGTATCGCCGTGGTCGCCGTGGTGGCCAACAGCGCGCGGATCTTGCGATTCGCGCGCTGAAGCGAGGAGGAACCTCACATGCGGAACAGTTCTACCTTCTATCGTCCCAGCGGGATGATTGTGGCTGGCTCCACAAAGTCCCTGAGGGCTTCGCCGTCGCCTCGATCGTCCTCGCCACCGGCGGCTCGCGGACGGGAGCCGTCCTCGCCGGTGCGATGCTCGGGGTGATGACCCTGGCCGGTGCGGCGGGTACGACGCTGCTGGCCGGCCGACACATTGGCTATGCCCTTGCGTTGTCGGCCGGCGTCACGATCTACGTCGCGGCCTCTGACATCATCCCTGAAGTGAATCGCGACGGTAGGCCCGCGCTGGCTTGGACGGTGATTGGGGGACTCTTCCTCTTCGCCTGTGCTGACTGGGTCTTGTCGAGCTTCGGACTGGAGTGATGACCTTGGGTGAGGATGGGGCGCTAGCCGTGACGGGGGAAGCGCGGCCACCGCCCCCATGCCCACACGCGGCTATGCCGCTGCCACCGTGCCGTGGTCGTCGCAGTGACCGCCATGCGTGTGGTGCAGGTGACCGCCGGCGAGGTAGTCGGTATGGTCGTCGTGTGGAACGGCAGGGTGGCCACACCCATCTCCATGTGTGTGGGCTGTGTCGTGTGCACCGCAGCTGTGTAATGGCGTGCAGGCCCCTGGATTGGCGCCTGTCGTAGCAATTGCGCATTCGTCGACGTGATCGCCGTGCACGTGGTGCAAGTGCCCATCGTGCACGTAGTCGACGTGCCCGTCGTGGCGGATGGCGGTGTGGCCGCAGCCGCTGCCGTGCTCGTGCGTGTGCCCTCCGTGTGTGGTGTGATTCATGTGAACCGTCCTTTCTGGGCATCTTGGCCCTCTTCAGTGGCGTGATCGAGTGCGCTCCGAATGAGCTCAGTAATATGTCCATCCGCGAGCGCGTAGTACACGTGCCTTCCGTGACGACGGCGGGTGACCAGGCCTGCCGTTCGCAACAACTTGAGTCGCTCCGATAGTGTGGTCAGCTGCTCAGCAGAATGCGCTGCCAGCTCCGAGACGCTGTACTCCCCCGTCGCCAAATGCTCGAGCAACCGCAGTCGGGCGGGATCGCCCGCCACGCGAAACAAGGCTGCGGCCCGCGCGACGACGGCAGGGGCGCGGGACTCCGGCAATGGGTGTGGCGCATGCGCGCACGCCGCCGCCTTTTGCCGCTTCGCCGGTGCCTGACTTCTGGAATTCATCAATCCATGACTCCAACAACTGATGGAACATTAGCGCGAAAGCCAACTGCTGTCGAGCCACTCTGGCCGTGAGCGGCCGTGAGCGCCCATTCGTTCCGCTCCCCATACGCACTCTGCCGGCACGCACCTGCATGATGCTGACGCCCACGTCATCCCCGCGGGTGGCGGTGGGCGTCCGGCATGCGTCCGGAAGGAGATGCCTGCCGCGCCGTCAACGCCCCACGCCGGTCTAGTTGCAAGTTAGTTGCAACTACACTCACGCTGTGTTAGCTAACTCTCATGGTGACGCAGCCACCGCATCGACGGGGAAATCCGGTGAGCAAGCACTGCACACCGGCGGCGCTCACTGCCAGGCAACACCGGGTGCTAGTGGCGCAGCTCGAGACCCAACGCGCCGTCCTGCGCGAACGGCTTCAGCGGGCGCGCGAGACGGTACAGGTGAGGACCGATCCAGGCGACACGATTGACAGTGCCACTGCCCAGATGACTGCGGCACTGACCATGCGTCTGATTGCGCGGGACGCCGCGTTGCTCGGCGAGGTGGACCAGGCGTTGGCCAGGGTCGCAGCGGGCACCTACGGACGGTGCGAGGGCAGCGGCGAGCCGATCGGCTATGCGCGCTTAAAGGTTCGCCCCTGGGCGCGATGCAGCGTCGCCTACGCCCAAGAGCGGGAGGAGTTGATGCTGGCAGGTCAGTCCCGCAGGTGGGAGGCACGCCGCCGTCGCGGTTGCCTCCCCGACACACCAGCCGCAGGGCATCAGTCGGGCGGACGGCGACGCGGTGCCAGCGGGCCGCACGCTGGCGGAAGCGTGGAGGACGATCGTGAACAAAATGATAGTGCTGATTGACGATGATCTCAATGCGCAGATCATCGCTGAAACGTTGCTGCGGGTGCGTGGGCTCGATGTTCGCACGGCGACCGATGGCAGTCACGCGTGGGAGCTGATTCGCCGCCACGGCGCGACGCTCCTGATCCTGGGACTTCCTGGCATGAATGGCTGGGAGGCCATGCGTCGGCTGTGCGGCCGCGTTGAGGCGTCGCCGCCACAGGTTCGACCGCGCCTGCTCGTCACCGGCAGTCGCACCGAGCCCGAATCCGAGCGCTTGGCCCGGCACCTGGGTGCGGACGGGTTCCTGCACAAACCCTTCGATCCGCGGCGATTCTTCGAGACCCTCGAACAGCTGATGACTCCGAGAGCGCCGATGCTGTGCAATGGCATGCAATCAATATGAGGAGGTACAGCAGGTGACCGTTACTCCCATCTACATCATCGGCGGATTTCTCGGCAGCGGCAAGACAACGCTGCTCAAGCGGCTTGTGGCGCACGCGCTGGAGCGTGGAATCAAGCCCGCGGTCTTGATGAACGAGTTCGGCGACGCCGATGTGGATAGCACGCTACTGCACGAGCATGAGCGGTGTGCCGACATCGAGCTCCGCCAACTGCTCAGCGGGTGCATCTGCTGCGACCTGACGGAGGACCTTACGACCACGGTAGCCCAACTGATCGCCGTCAGCCGCGGCGGCCCGCTCTTCATCGAGACGACCGGACTGGCGAACGTCGGGCAGGTCGCCACTGGCGTACTGCGGGCCGTCGGCGCCTTGCCATCAACGAGCACGCGCGCGCATCTCGCGTCTGTGGTCGCGGTCGTCGACACGCCACGGTTCAGTGCACTGTCTGGAGCGTGGTCAGAGGCCGAGTCGCAATTCGGGCAGGTGGACACGGTCATTCTGAATAAGCTCGACGCGACCGATACCGCCACCAGGGCCGCGGTGGAGCAGCGCGTTCGCACGCTCGCACCACGTGCCCGCGTGTTGCGCGCATCGTACGCCGATGTCGATCCCTCCAGAGTGCTCCGCAGCGTACGGCGCCCCTCCCAGCACGGGCTAGCCGCCGTGACGCCATCGATGGCCACTGTGCCCGCCGACACCACCCGCGGCTTCGAGAACGTGACCTTCGAGGTAGGGAGCGCCATGGACCTCGACCGATTGGAGACTGTGCTGTGCAGGTATCGGAGTGTGCTACGGCTCAAAGGCTTTGTGCGCACCCCGGCCGCACCCGGTCTTCACGAAGTCCAGTGGGTCCCCGGGGCGATGGAGGTGCGCCGGTACCAGGGACGTCGTCGGCCGCCCGCCGAAATCGTGGTCATCGGGCGCCGAATCCCATGGGAGAGGCTGCTGCGGGCGCTGAATCGATGCGCGGTCCCGCAGCGGTCCCACCGCAAGCGTCGGGCCGCCTAGTCTGTAGTGCGCGCGCGCCATGATGCTGTTCGACGCACGCCGCCGATCTCCTCTCCGCCTGGCACCCCGCCTTCGGCGACCGAGAGCAGCGGCTCGTGCTCGACGAGGCGATTGGCCCTGCCAAGGAATTGCCTTCGCCCCCCGTGTAGCATCGCACCTCGCCGCGTCAATCGCAATTGCAACTCAGCTGCAACCATATC
>DATJVW010000365.1:0-2892 GCA_035501675.1 Burkholderiales bacterium | reverse complement strand
CCGCATCCTCGAGGTGCTGCTTTCCTCCGTCACGGCCAAGCAACTGCTGGCCGGCAAGATTCTCGGCGTGGGCGCGGTGGGCCTGACGCAGATTGTCATTTGGGTGGTCTTCGCCCTTCTCTTTTCGGTTCCGGGGCTGCTCTCGGCGAAATCGTTTCTCGGGGAGGTGCACGTTCCGACCGTGGGGATGGTCGCATTCGCGGTCTTCTTCCTTCTTGGCTACCTGCTCTACAGCTCCATGTATGCGGCCATCGGCGCCATGGTCAACACCGATCAGGAGGCGCAGCAGATGCAGTGGCCGGCCATGATCCCCATCATCCTGGCCGTCTTCCTGATGAATGCCGTGATCCAGCATCCCAACTCGCCGCTCGCCTTCTGGCTCTCCATTTTTCCTTTCTTTGCGCCCATCCTGATGCTGGTGCGGGTGCTGATCGAACAACCCCCGCTGTGGCAGCTGGTGCTGTGCGTTGCCTTGATGCTGCTCACCATTTATGGCCTGCTCTCGCTGTCCTCCCGCATCTATCGGATTGGCATTCTCATGTACGGCAAGCGTCCCACGTTGCCCGAGCTGCGTCGCTGGCTGAGGTACGCGGGTTAGAATTCTGGCGTGCCCGAGCCACCTAGCGCCGAGCCTCGCTTCACACGCTTGCAGCGCATCCAGCTCTCCCTGGTGTCCTGGATCGTGCCTGCGCTGCTGCGGCTCATCGGCTGCACCCTGCGCACTACCATGACCTACGAGGAGGGCGCCATCCAGAGCCTCGACGAGGTCTACCCCGGCATCTTTCCCTTCTGGCACCGCTGCGTCCTGCCCGCCACCTGGCTCTATCGCCATCAGCACCCGGCGGTCTTGACCAGCCAGAGCCGGGATGGCGAGTTCATCGCCCGCGTCATCAGCCGCTTCGGATTTCTGCCGGTGCGGGGCTCCAGTTCGCGAGGCGGCGAGCGCGCTCTGCGCGAGATGAATACGCTCTTGTCCCGGGGACACGCGGTGGCGTTTACCATCGACGGCCCGCGCGGTCCGCGCTACGTGGCCAAGAAGGGTCCGGTCTTGCTCGCCCGCATGAGCGGCGTGCCGGTCACCGCGTTCTATGTCGCGGTGGAGCGGGCCTGGGTGTTGAACACCTGGGACGCGCTCGTCATCCCCAAGCCCTTCTCGCGGATCTACGTGCGTTTTGCCCGCAAAATCTTCGTTGCGCCCGATGCGGATGACGCTGCTTTGGAACGCCACCACAGCGAAATGCAGGCTGCGCTGGACCGCATTACCGGCTTTGCCGAGTCGCAATTTGCCAGGGCCAGCCGCTGATTTCCGGGCCCGCGGTCGGCCCGGAGGCCGTTTGCAGCAGGCAGCCTGGGCCGGGTGCCGACCCTGAGTCGTTCCCGATTGTGGCCGCGCCTGCATCCTACAACCTGTAAAATCATGGGCGCGAGCATGAGTACCTCTACCTCAGTCGCCGTGGAGCGGGTAGAACAGCTACATCCTGCTCAAGAGCGGTTGTACTCCCTCGACCTCTTTCGTGGCCTCACGATTGCGGCGATGATCGTCGTCAACAACCAGAGCGGTCCCTCAGCCTATCCCTGGTTGCAGCACGCCCGCTGGAATGGCTGCACTTTGGCGGATCTGGTCTTTCCGTTCTTCCTGTTTATCGTCGGCGTCTCCCTGGTTTTCTCCTTCAACGCGCGCCTTCGTCGCGGAGACTCGCGACAGGCCCTCATCCTTCACACCCTGCGCCGAAGCGCCGTCCTGTTCTTCATTGGGTTGGCATTGAACGGTCTGGCGGCGCGTCATCTGGACACCTGGCGGATACCGGGGGTCTTGCAGCGAATTGCCCTCGTTTATCTTGCTGCCGCGCTGATCACGCTCTTCACCACGACGCGAACCCAGGCGGCATGGCTGCTTGCGCTGCTCGCCGGCTATTGGGTTCTCATGCGCTATGTGCCGGTTCCCGGCTACGGCGTCCCCGGACACGACATCCCGCTGTTGCAACCCAAGGCCAACCTCGCCGCCTATCTCGACCGCAAGTTCATGCTGGGACACCTGTGGGAGCGCACCCGTGATCCCGAGGGAATTCTCAGCACCCTTCCCGCCATCGCCACCGCGCTCTGTGGCGTTCTTGCCGGTCACCTTCTGCGATCGGAGCGCCTTCGCAAGGAAAAGGCGGCGCTGCTTCTGGGCTACGGCCTGTTGAGCGCGAGCGTAGGCGTGCTTTGGAACATCTGGTTCCCGATCAACAAGAATCTCTGGACAAGCTCGTATGTCCTGTTCACCGCCGGCTGCGCCCTGATCGCTCTGGCATCCTGCTACTGGGTCGCCGACATCCACCTCCTTCGGGGCGCGTGGACGAAACCTTTCATCATTCTGGGATCCAACGCCATCGCCGCTTACGTAATCTCAGAGTTGATTGGCGGCTGGTACGCGTGGAGGGGTTACAGCTTCTTTCGTTCGGTAGCGCAGTCGTATTCCGTCGGCCTTGCGTCGCTGTTGCATTCCCTGCTCGTGCTGCTGGTATGTTTCGTGCCGATCGGCTGGATGTACCGCAGGAAGATATTCCTCAAGGTTTGAGAAGCGTGTCTCTGGCCGGCGGACCTGGGTGTCCTGAACGCGTTTTGTCGTGAGCTACACTGGGTAAACGTCCAGCGAGCGGCACTCTGCGGGACGGCGGGTTGACTCCGGATCCGTGCAACACCCAGGTATCGGGCGATGTCACTCCCAGTTCCCAATATCGGGCAGGTCTTCGGCCACTATCGCCTGATTGAAGAGATCGGCGCGGGCGGCATGGGTGTCGTCTATCGGGCCCAGGATGAGCAGCTGCGTCGCGATGTCGCCGTCAAGCTCCTGCCGCATGACGTCTTCAGTGACGAGCTCCGCCGCCAGCAATTCCGCAATGAGGCTCT
>DATJVW010000364.1:0-4106 GCA_035501675.1 Burkholderiales bacterium | reverse complement strand
GTGCCGGTCCCTTTGAGCTCGTTGGTGTTGCGGTCGCGCCCCTCGTACACGCCCTCAGTGCCAGCGGACGGCTGCCAGTGCGTGCGCATGTCGAGAAGGTTGATGAAGAAGTCGTTCGTCAGCGTCTCGGGCCGCTTGCTGAAGACGCCGTGCGCGGACTTCCCGGCATTGGCACCCAGAACGCGCAGTCCGCCGATGAGCACCGTCATCTCCGGCGCCGTCAGCGTCAATAACTGCGCCCGATCCACCAACCGCTCCTCGGCCGACAGGCGCTGCGGGCCGCGGAGATAGTTGCGGAACCCGTCAGCGGTCGGTTCGAGCGGCGCGAAGGAGGCGACGTCGGTTTGCTCTTGCGAGGCGTCCATGCGGCCCGCCGTGAACGGGACTTTCACGTCTTGCCCGGCGTCCTCCGCGGCTTTCTCGACCGCAGCGCAGCCGCCGAGAACGATCAGGTCGGCAAGTGAGACCTTCTTTCCGCCAGACTGCGCTGCGTTGAACTCCTCCCGGATCCCTTCGAGCGTCTGCAGCACCTTCTTCAGCTGAGCCGGCTGATTGACATCCCAGTCCCTTTGCGGCGCGAGGCGAATGCGTGCGCCGTTGGCTCCACCACGCTTGTCAGATCCGCGGAACGTCGAGGCCGACGCCCAGGCCGTCGAGACCAGCTGGGAGACGGACAGGCCAGACTTGAGGATCTTCGCCTTCAGAGCGGCAATGTCCTGCTCCCCGATCAGCGGATGATTCACGGCAGGGATTGGATCCTGGAACGGCAGCTGCTCCTTCGGCACGAGCGGGCCGAGATAGCGCGTGATCGGACCCATGTCCCGGTGCGTCAGCTTGAACCACGCCCGGGCGAATGCATCTGCGAACTGATCCGGATGCTCGTAGAAGCGCCTCGAGATCTGTTCGTACGCGGGGTCGAACCGCAATGCGAGGTCGGTGGTGAGCATGGAGGGCACGTGACGCTTGGACTTGTCATGCGCATCGGGCACGGTACCGGCACCTGCGCCACCCTTCGGTCGCCACTGATGCGCACCGGCCGGGCTCTTGGTCAGCTCCCATTCGTAGCCGAACAGGTTCCAGAAGAAATTGCTGCTCCACTTCGTCGGCGTCGTGGTCCAGGTGACCTCCAGGCCGCTCGTGATCGTGTCATCGCCTTTGCCCGTGCCAAATCGGCTCTTCCACCCGAGACCCTGCTCCTCGATGGGAGCGGCTTCCGGCTCCGGGCCCACGAGGGAGGCATCGCCGGCGCCGTGGGTCTTGCCGAAGGTATGACCGCCCGCAATCAGCGCGACCGTCTCCTCGTCGTTCATCGCCATACGGGCAAACGTTTCGCGAATATCCTTGGCCGCCGCGATTGGGTCTGGCTTGCCGTTCGGCCCTTCGGGGTTCACGTAGATGAGGCCCATCTGCACCGCGGCGAGGGGATTCTGCAGTGCACGGTCGCCGCTGTAGCGCTCATCTGCCAGCCACTTGCCTTCCGGTCCCCAATAAATGTCCTCTTCGGCCTCCCAGACATCCGCGCGTCCGCCGCCAAAACCGAACGTCTTGAAGCCCATCGACTCGAGGGCGACGTTACCCGCGAGAATCATCAGGTCGGCCCAGGAGATTTTGCGGCCGTACTTCTGCTTGATCGGCCAGAGCAACCGGCGCGCCTTGTCGAGGTTGGCGTTATCCGGCCAGCTGTTGAGCGGAGCGAAGCGCTGCTGGCCCGCTCCGGCGCCGCCCCGGCCGTCGCCGATGCGGTACGTGCCGGCGCTGTGCCACGCCATCCGGATGAACAGCGGCCCGTAGTGGCCAAAGTCGGCCGGCCACCAATCCTGCGAGGCGGTCATCAAGGCCTGAAGGTCCTTGATCACGGCATTCAGGTCGAGGCTCTTGAACTCCCTGGCGTAGTCGAACGCCTCGCCCATCGGATCGGACAGCGTGGAGTGCTGGTGCAGAACCTGAAGGTTTACCTGGTTCGGCCACCAGTCACGGTTAGTGTGCGCGTGACTGCCGCCCGTGAACGGGCACTTGCTCTCAGTTGCCATGTTTCTCTCCGATAATCAGTCCTCGAGAAGACTGCGCAGCATCCAGGCGGTCTTCTCGTGGACGTCGAGCCTCTGTGTCAGGAGATCCGCGGTCGGCTGATCTCCGGCCTCATCGGCGATGGGGAAAATCCTGCGCGCGGTTTTCGCTACCGCCTCGTGGCCCTCGACGAGGATCCGAACCATGTCCATCGCCTTCGGCGCCGTGGAGGGCGCGTCCTTGATCGAGGCGAGCTCTCCGAACTGCGCATAGCTGCCGGGTGCGGGATGACCGAGCGATCGAATGCGCTCGGCGATCGGATCAACCGCATTCCACAGCTCCGTGTATTGCTCCATGAACATCGCGTGCAGCGTGTTGAACATCGGCCCCGTGACGTTCCAGTGGAAATTGTGCGTCGTGAGATAAAGCGTATAGGTGTCCGCCAGGAGCTTCGAAAGCCCGCCGGCAATCGCCGCGCGATTCGCGTCGCTGATCCCGATGTTGATCGATGGGGTGCGCCCGCTGACGTGGCCCATGCTGTAATTGCTCCTCAATTGCCCGAAGCCAAAGAACCGTATCCGCGCCCCGTGGCTTAGTCGATACGGACTTACCGAGTACCAGCCTCTTGCTCGCTCAGTTCGCGATGTCGTTCCGATGTCCGCCAACGTACGAGGCCCCAGCCTGCGCGTCCAATCAATTGTCTCTACGATTCCCATAGATGCCACCTATGGGAGAGGCCGACCGTCGCAAGACGCAACGCGGCTGGGCCGTAGGCCAGACGGGTTTTGCTCCGACGGTTGCCGGCGGCGGGGTGCCGCCCGACAAGGGAGTCGAGAAGCGCAACGATTATTTCCGTGCGCAGGTCAGCTGTGCCGGCGGCCGCTGTGTTTGAACGGCTCCAAAATCCAACGTCGAAGTGCCCACGAAGGGCGGGGCAATTCCAGTAAGCTCTCTGCGGCACGGTCGGAGGCAAGTATGTTCATCGGCCATTACGGGCTCGGACTGGCATGCAAGCGGATCACGCCGAGTGTCTCGCTGGGCGCCTTATTTCTGGCGTGCCAGCTCGCGGACTTGCTCTGGCCGACGCTGGTGCTTGCGGGCGTGGAATCGTTCAGGGTCCGCCCGGGCATCACTGCCGTAACTCCACTCGATTTCGAGCACTACCCCTTCTCCCACAGCCTCCTGGCACTCTGTGTCTGGGGCGTACTCCTCGGACTTATCTACCGTGCAGTCACCGGCTCGAGCTGGCGCGCAGCGATTGTGTTGTTCGCGCTCGTGGTGAGTCACTGGGTGCTCGATGTCGTGGTGCATCGCCCCGACATGCCTCTGGCTCCCGGACTCAGCCTGCGCCTCGGCCTGGGATTGTGGAACTCCGTTCCCGGAACCCTTGCGGTCGAGTTTCTGTTGTATGCGATCGGCGTGCTCGCCTACCTGAAATCGACCGTCGCGCGCGATCGCATCGGATCAATCGGCTTGTGGAGTCTAGTCATATTTCTTGCGATCGTAGAATTAGCAAACGTATTCGGGCCACCGCCACCTAGCGTCCTGGCCGTCACCTGGTCAGCGCAGGCGATGTGGCTTCTCGTGGCGTGGGGCTATTGGGTCGATCGCCACCGCGACCTTATCGCCTGAGCCTCATGAGCTGTGAACCGGCAGTGCACGTTGACTAGGGAGCGGCATCCAATCGAGACCAGCCGCTTAAGGCGCAGGTAGCTGATCAAACTATTTCCGCCTGGTCATAGGTCAACGCCGATTCTGCACAGAACTTGGTCAATCTTCGGCGCCCGTTCACACATCAGGCGGCGGTTCGGAGCACGAAGTTCACGTGAATGGCGTCGTATGGCAGATTCACCGCACTGATGATCAAGCTGCGCGTCGCTGGCGCCGCTGAACACCGACGGCAGACACCCAGCGGCCTCTATGGCGACGACAGCGCCAACTGATAGCTTCGTGGACGAGGTTCGCATTCTCACAAACATGGAGCCAGGAGCTCGGGACCGCTTGCGCCCATATCAATTCGGAGCCGCAGTCCTGGTAAGTGTTCGCACCCCTCCCCACTACCCACACGACACCTCTGGTCTGCCACCTGATAGCCTCTC
>DATJVW010000363.1:0-2584 GCA_035501675.1 Burkholderiales bacterium | reverse complement strand
GGGGTCGTAATCGGCCAACGTCGTGCTCATGAAGGTCAGCAGCTTGGATCCCGTTCGCTGATCTCGATAAAGGTCGATCACCAATTCGATCTGCTGCGACCCGCTGCGATAGGTCTGCTGCAGAGCTGCGCTGGGGTTCCTGAAAGGGGGCTCCCAGCTTGTCAGCGACCCGTCTATCGACTGCCATGGGGGGGAGGGGTTCGGTGTGGAAAGCTCGACAACGGTCTGGGCGGGCTCCGCAAGGCGGAGCGCGAAAGCGAGGCCAGGACCGATCGCAATGAGCGCCATCGCGGCGGCCGCACCGACGATCCATCGCCTCCCGTTGGAGGCAACGCCGGCCGGCTCTGCCGAGGGGCGCTCAGGATCGACCGCCGCTGTTTCGCTCCAGCGTCCGGCGACGTAGAAGAGCAGCAGCATGACCAGTCCGAAGAACACCCAGCCGTAGATCAGGTGATCGACGCCCGCGGCGAGTCGATTCCCGGACAGGTGCCCGATGAGGACGATCAAGTAGGCGCGAACCCAGTTGGCGACGATGGGTACGACGACCGCCGCGGCCATGAAGGCCAGACGCCGGCTCCAGGAACGGTAGGTGAGATAGGCGAAGGCGCTGCCTGCGCAGATCGATGCGATGAGATAGCGGACTCCGCTGCAGGCCTCGACCACAGACCACTGTCCCGTGGGAATTGCGAACGTGTTGCCTTGCCGAAAGACCGGCACCCCTGTGAATCGCAGCGCCGCCACAGTGAAATCGGCGGTCCGGTCGATGAGCGGTGGAATCAGGAACTCCCCGAAAGGCCACGCAAACATCATGAAGACGAGCGCGAACCAACAGCGCTTGGCAAACTCGGTTCCCAGCATGGTCCAGAGCAGTAGCGGGATCGAGGCGACGAGGGCGAACTCCTGGAACGTCTGCACGGTCGCCAGATGACCTAGAAGCCAAAGGACGCTGAGCCCACCCAGCATCAGAAGCCCGGGCAGAAATGGGCGTGGCGCGATCGTCGCCAACTCGGTCCGCCTCCGCCAGATCAGCCAGACGCTTACCGGGAAAACGATGAACCCGTGCATGTAGGTTCCCGATCGCGACCAGGTTTGCACCAGGGTGACGACCGACTCCCAGTAACAACCCAGCAGCGTCAGCAGCGCGAGCAGCGTCGCCCCTAGTGCACGACGCCAGGTCAGCGCACGAAGAGAATCCGCTGCGGGCAAGCGGAGATTGTGGCCGGGGAGGTCGGACGGTCTCATCCCTATCCCAGGTTGCGGACGATGTAGGGCCCTAACGAGTTCACCACAAACCTGGGGAGCTTGCGCCAGGCCTGGATGAACAGCCGGTATTTCGGGTTCAGCGGATTATTCTCCGGCACATGCGTGCCGCGCACCAGCTTGTACTCATAGCGCAGAGGCGTTGCCTCGAACCCCCAGTTTTTCTTGAAATCGAACGAGCCGGTTCCCCGCTTGCTGCGGCCGTAGTCGAACACGCGGCAGCCTCGCTCGCAGGCGCGGCGCATGAGCTCCCAGTACTTGAAGTCGTTGGCCGCGAGGTCGCGCGCTTCCAGGATGTCGCCCGCGTAGTAGGGCAGCACCTGGTCTCGAAAATAGAAGGACAACACGCCCGAGACAGGCCTTCCCGATGAATCGAGAACGGTGAGGACTTCGCAGCTCGCGCCGAACAGGCGCTTCAGCTCCGAGAAGTAGTGCTTTGGCAGCGGCGGCGTTCCATGCTGATGGACGTTGTCTGCGTAGAGCGCGAAGAACCTGTCCACGGAGTCGTCCACCTCGCTCACCAGCCCCGCCTTGATCCCCTTGCGCACCATGGCGCGCTGCTTGCGCGGGATGGCGAGCATGTTAGCGTCGACCCCCGGCAGGATCTGTTTGCGAAAAGTCACGTACAGATCCTGGCGCGCCCAAGCGGGCTCGCGCCTCTCGAGGTTGCGCAGCTCCAGGTGATCCACACCCAGCTCGTCCGCCAATTCGATCGCCCGCGCGTGGAGCTTGGCGATGGCATCGGGCTGTGTCGCTGCACAACCGCCGTAGACGCAGAAGGGGAGCGACACCAGCGAGTGCCCGAATATCCGGCTGCGCACCTGAGCCAGCGGCAGCACGCCGACCACGCTGCCTTCGCGCTCGGCCAAATAGTAATGGGTTCGATGGTGGAAGACGCCCTCGATGAGCTCCTTCCAGGCGGAGAGATGGAAAAAGGTGGCGTCCGGGCATCGCGCAACGAAGTCGTCCCAGCGGAGCTTGTCCACTGGCGCATAGGGTCGGATAAGGATGGGCGGGTCGGCTCGCCCAAGCGCCGCCCCGGCCTCCGACTGATGGTGTTTCATGTATTCAGCTCGTCGCGGAACACGCGATCCAGCCGATCCCACTTGAAGTCCGACAGCAGTCGGCGCAAGCGCCTCTCGGTTTGGTGCAGATTCAGATAGTGGCGGAAGCGGGTCTTGGCGTCGATCCCGGAGACGCGCGGCTGCGCGGAGTCGAGCTCCCACGGGTGGAAATAAAAGACCGCGGGCTTCTTGTCGAGGCGATTGACGCGTCGGATGAGCCACCGGGAGACCGCGTAGGGCATCAGCCGGAAGTAACCGCC
>DATJVW010000362.1:0-8799 GCA_035501675.1 Burkholderiales bacterium | reverse complement strand
CTTCCTCGTTGATGTCGCGGATGACCTTGGCCAGCGCAACGGCCAGTTCGCGCCCGGTCTGAAAGCGCTTGTCGGGCTGCTTCTTCAGACACCGCTCGATGACGCGGCGCAGCGCGGGCGGAACATCGCCGCGCAGCTTCTCGATGGACTTCGGATCCTCTTTCGCGATGCGGTGCGCCAGCGTCACGATGCTGGTGGCCTCGAACGGCGCTTGGCCCGCCAGCAGCTGGTATAGCACCACGCCCGTCGAGAACAGGTCAGAGCGTCCGTCCACCTTCTCGCCCATGGCCTGCTCGGGCGACATGTATTGCGGGGTCCCGAGCACCGTGCCCACCCGGGTATGCTGCGTGTCTTCGCCACCATCGATACGGGCGATCCCGAAATCGGTGACCTTGATGGTATTGCCGTCCCTCAGGCGCATGATATTGCTGGGCTTGATGTCGCGATGGAAAATGCCTTTGTTGTGCGCGTAATCCAACGCTCGCGCCAGCTGAATGCCGATTTCGACGACGTCGCGAATGGGCATGCCCGCCCCCGGACGCATGAGCTCGCTGAGCGGCGTGCCATCGAGCAGCTCCATGGCGATGTAGGGCCGCCCCTGAATTTCCCCCACGTCGAAAACAGTCACGATGTTGGGATGGGACAAACCGCCCGCTGCCTTGGCCTCCCGCAAGAAGCGGCTGCGGTGCTCGTCTTCGACACACAGGTCCGGCTGAAGAAACTTCAGCGCCAGTGTGCGGTTGATCTCCGGGTCGTAGGCCTTGAACACGGTGGCCATCGCTCCGCGGCCGATCCGCTCCAGGATCTGGTAGCGGCCTACCTGCTGGAATGCGGTCTGGGCCCCTTCGTCGCCGGTGCTGTACACGGCTTTGGGGAGCGAATCGCCGAACGCCGGCACGATCCGAGTGCGATCGGCGTCCGCTGTCATGGCATCATGCATTTCACTACCGTCTCTCGCTGTTTTGCTGTCGGTAGCCCGTCCAGGCTCGTTGGGTTGCGCCATAAGGTTGCCTCTTGCGTGCGGGCGCGAACAATACGACGAAAGTTAAGGACATCCGAGTTGCGACGCCTCCCCGCGGGCGTCGCCCGGACTTATGCTTGAATTAGAGCCAGCTCACCCATCCCCATCGAGCCCAGTTACCGTCCAAGAGCGCGGCGAAGGCGGCGCTGATCGGCAGGCCCTTGCAGGTCAGGATGCAGGGCCTCACTTTCTCCGAGCCGGACGTCCACCAGAATGTCTGCCGCTCGAGCCGGCCGTCGAGCAACGATTCGGCGATGGCCGGAAGGCTTTGCGCCAGCGAGGCGCCTGACGTGAGGCCAAAACACCAGGACACGGCGTCATTCTGCGTGCCCTTCATCTTGTTGACCAGGACGGCCAGCGTCAAGGACGGCTTCAGCTGCTGGAGCTGCGCGTCGAAGGCGTCCAGGTCGAAGGGCTCGTCCAGCGTCGACAGCGCGAGCTGCTCGAGGCGCTCGAACCATGGCGTCTCGGCGAGCATCGGGAGAGCGCCTATCTCGCGCGGCAGGTCTGCGACGACAGTGAGCGGGAAGTGGCGTCCCACGCGGTCGACGCTCGGCATCAGGACACCGGTCCACGCACCGGCGCCACAAACGCTCGGGGAGAGCAGGAAACGCCAGATCGGGCTCGTCAGATAGGTATCCAGCCAGCTCACGCCCAGCCGCTCCCGGCTGCTGAGGATACCTTGCTGCAACCAGGCGTCCCATGGGTCCACGAAACTGCGCGGCAGCCGCCGAGACAGAAAATCGGGAAATCCCGGCAGTTTCCCGAAGAAGCCCGGGGCATCCGGCGCGCTGGCGGTCATAGCCTGTCCGGACATTCGAATCGCTCCAAGGCCGGGAGTCTGAACGGGTTGAACACGCTGCTGGCGCGCAGCTCGAACGTCGCCGTGCGCCCTTCGATTTGGAACGTTACCGTGAAGCGGTCGGGCTGGCTGGTGCTCTGGATATCGGCCTTGTCTAACAGCTTGTTTAGCGCCCAAGGCCCTTCCTCCGACACCGCCGAGCGGCCGCTGGGGACCGGCGGCGAGATCTGGAAGCGGACTTGGCCGGTGCCCTTCGGGCCCGGCCAGGTGAGCTTGGAGACCACGGCCGGCCCGTGCTCGTAGCGTACGATCTGGCCGTCCACGTCCAGGATGAATTGATTGATCTGAGCGTCCATGCGCAGCGGCTTGAGCTCGAAGCTCAGCGCCGGCGTCTGAGCCCCCGACCGGAAGAACACCTCGCGGACAATCTTGGCGTTCTGCAGCATCGTCATCGTGTCGCGCGAGATCGGCAGATTTGCATTGCTGCGCGGGGCCGCGTATGGACCCAGATACTGCTGCAGTTGGTCGCGGTAAAAGGCTTCGACCTTGCCGCCCGGGCCGAAGAAGCTGCCGAAATCGGCTTGCGTGGCTTCGATCGTGCTCGTGCGCCGCAGCGGATAGCGCCCCTGCAGGGCCCGCCGGCAGAAGGCGACGACGTCGTCCACCCAGAGCTTGTTGATCGGCACGTAAGCGCCGGCCCGCACGGTCGCGCGGGTGTCGTTGGCGATGCTGCCGAGTATCGGGCCGAGCGGGGCGGGCTCGCGCCGCGCATCGCCGTCGAGCCGGCTCAGAACGGCGTCGTCAGCTGGGTTGGGCGGCGGCGACAGGCCTTTTTCGATGACCGCTTTGTTCGCCATGACGATCGCGTAGACCTCGTTGAGCAGGCCGAGCGATGCATCGATGGGCGCTTTGCCGGAATCGTCGCTTTTTACCAGGTGGTGCAGCCCCGCGAACCTCCGGTCGACCGGCGTCTCCTCGCCTTGACCAAGCGGGGTGCGCTCTATGGTCTTGCCGACGATATCGGGGAGCTTAAGCCCCGCGACCGGTTCGCTACGCGCCGCGAGCGAAGTTTCCTTCGACGCCGCCTGCAGAAATTTGCGCAGCGGCGAATCGGGTCGCGAAAGCATATTGATCACCTCCGCAGCCCGGTCCAGGTTGGGCATCGGGGCCACCGTGACATCGTTGAGCAGGGTCTCCCACCGGCTGATGTACTCGTCGAAGTAGAGCCTTCTCACCTCGTCCAAGACCTGCTGTGTCTGCATCGCGGCCCCGGCCGGCTTCATGCCGAGCACCCACGCCTCCTTCAAATCATCGGCCAGGGCAAGCTCGAGGTGGGTCTTGAAAAACTCGTGGTAGCCGCGATACGTGAACAACCCGGGAATCCCGGCCGTGAGCGGCTGCGCGCTCTTGCGGGCGAGGACGAACTGCGCCTCCGATCCCGCGGCTTTGATGACGGTAAACTCGTCCAGCTTGATGGCCTCGGGGTGGCGTTTGATCCGCTCGTACAGCCGTTTCGCCGGAGACGCCGTGATCAGTCGGTGACGCACCTCATCGACGAGCTTTTCATCCAGGGCGATGGACTGCGTGAGCGATGCGCTTTGGAACAGGGCGTCGGTGTGGCGCTTCAGGTTGTCGCGCTGTTCCGGCGAAATGCCCTGAGCGCGCTCGACCCAGTCGCGCTGTGCCCAGCCTTGGACCGCGATCGAGTCGAAGCGGCGCGGGTCGTTGAGCATGAGGTAGACCTTGAGCGTTTCGAACTGGCGCTCGAAGTCTCCACCGCCTGCGCGCAGCTGCTCCTCCAAGCGCTGCACTACGCGTGGCAGCAGCATCTTTTCGAGCGCACGCTCGTAGGCCGCCTGGGCCTCGCTCCCGAGTTTGCCGCTCTGGGAGAGCCCGAATCGCATCGAGAGCGGAGCGGACGCGTCGCGCTCGTCGTAGCCACCCGGAATTTGGCGCAGCAGATCCAGGACCGGTAGCGCGATCTCGAACCCGGGCTGGTCCCACGCTAGGGTCTGTAGCTGCGCCCTCGCCTGTTGCGTCTGCCTGTCCACTTCGGCGATATAGGCCTGATTGCGTCCGTAGCTGACCAGCCATGCCAGCAGGACCAGGGAGCACACCGCGCCGATGCCGACATACGCCCCACGCCGCAGCCAGGCGCGCTGGCGCTCGAGCCGCAAATTGGTGCCGGCCAGCTCGGCCTCGGGGAAAATCACGCTCTTCAGCAGGCGCGTGATGAAGTAGCTCCTGCCGGTGGCGACATTGGTGGCCAGCGGACTCTGCTGCAGCCCGTAGGCGCGGGCCAGCGATGTCATAACCCGATCCAGCGGCGTCCCTTCCTGGGTGCCGCTGGTGAGATAGACCCCGCGCAACATGGAGCGCTCTTCGAACCGGCTCGCCTGGAAGACGTCGCTCAGGAAACTCGCAGCCGTGCTTTTTGCCGCGCTGAACTCCTGGGGGAAAGCGTAGATGAGCGCTCGCCGCTGGGCATCACGCTCTTGCTGCACCCGTGTGAGGAGCCGCCCGTTCAAGCGCTTCTCCAGCGCATCGAGCAGGGAGTCGAGCTCGGCCAGCGCGGCGCCGGGGTCCGGCTGCTCGCTTATGGGAAACGTCACGCCCCAGACCTGGCCACGCTGCTCTCGGTCAAGGTCTGCGAAAAACTCGATGAAGCCGGCAAGAAGATCGCACTTCGTGAACAGCACGTAGACGGGAAACCGGATCCCGAGCGACTCGTGCAACTCCTGCAGGCGCTGGCGGATATCGCGCGCGTGCCGCTCGCGCTCGCTCGCGGTCTGCCGCAGCAGATCGGGCAGGCTTACCGCGACGAGCGCGCCGTTGATCGGCCGGCGGCCGCGATGGCGCTTGAGCAGCCCGAGAAAGCCGCCCCAAGCTGCTCGGTCCACCTCTTTATCGCTGTCTTGCGAGGTGTAGCGCCCGGCCGTGTCCAGCAGGATCGCATCGTCGGTGAACCACCAATCGCAATTGCGCGTGCCGCCCACCCCTCGAATTGCCTCCGGCCCGAGGCGTTCGGCCAGCGGGAAGTGCAATCCCGAATTGAGCAGCGCAGTGGTCTTCCCGGCGCCCGGCGCGCCGATGATGATGTACCAGGGAAGCTGATAGATGTAGCGCGCCCCGAAAGTCCCTTTGACCCGCATCTTTTTGAGGATCGCCATCGCCTCCTGCATGCGTCGGCGCAGCTCGGAAAGCTCCTCGCCGCTGGCGCGCTCGGTCGCGCTGGGTTGGGCGCCCTGGGACGGCGCCGCGAGACCGGCGAGGAGCTGACGATTGGCCAGTAACTCTCTCACCCATTTCCAGGCCAGCCGGCCAATCCAAACCGCGAACACGACGATGATGAGGAGCCAGCGTGGAAGCTCGGGCTCCAGGGGCTTGTAACCGGCGAACGCGAACAGCGGGCCGACAAACCAGATGATCAGGGCGATTGCGACCAGACCGAGCAGCGTCAGGACCCAGCGTTTGAGTAACAACCCGAAAATTGCGCGCATCGATGCAAAGCCCCTAGCGTACGCTCGAGCTCGGCTGCGGCCTCGGGATGAAGCCAGCGGGGAACACGGTGATGTCGACCCGACGGTTCAGGGCCCGATGCTCCGGCGTATCGTTGGCCGCAATCGGCTCCGTCTCCGCGCGGCCCTCGGCCCGCAGCCGCGCGGGGTTGGCCAGCGCCGGCGACAACAGCCGGACGACGGCTTCGGCGCGCGCTTTGGAAAGATCCCAGTTCGATGGGAAGCGGGCCGACAGTATCCGCCTGTCATCGGTGTGCCCGCTCACCACCGCTGTGCCCGGCACGCTGTTGAGCGCCTCGGCGACGCGTTGCAGCACGGGCTGATACTGGGCGTTTACGGTCGCGCTTCCCGATTCGAACAGCTTATCGCCCCTCATCCTCACGACGGCGCGATCGGCAAGCTCGGTCACACTGACCCACCCTGCCGCGATTTCCGGCTGCAGCAGGGCCGAGAGCCGGGTGGGCGCAGGGGGCGCGGACGGCTTGGGCTGAGCCGGCGTGAACTTGTCGGGGACATCGTGCAGCGCAACGTACACCGGGTCCGACGAGCGGCTTAAGGCCCAACCGAAGCCCAGGTATACAAGCAGCAGGCATCCCGCGGCCAGCGCTGCTCCCACCCATAATGGAACCCAGTTGGTGAGCGCCGCCCTCTTCTGGGTCGTGCCCTGCCAGCGCGGCGAGAGCTCGGCCTCGGGCTCGCCACGCTGGGCTCGGATGGTGAGGTACAGGCGATCGCGTAACTCCTCCAGCTGGGAACGCCCGCCTTCCAGGACCCGGTATTTGCCCTGGAAGCCAAAGGCGAGGCACATGTACATGAGCTCCAGCAGGTCGACGTTGTTGCTGGGGTCTTCCGTCACCCTCTTGAGCAGGGCATAGAACTTCTCGCCGCCCCAGCCCTCGTTGTGAAAGGTGACCAGCAAGCTGTTGTTCGCCCAGGCCCCGCCGCCTCCCCAGGGGGTGGTGGCTATGACTTCGTCCAGGTAGGTGCACAGGCAATAGCGGGCCGCGACGACGACTTCCGGCCGGACTCCGCGGCTGCGCGCGTTGGACTCGAAGTCGCGGATCGAGCGCACCAGCGTCTCCCTGAGTCGGCCGAGGTCAGCGACGGTTGGCGAGTTGCGCAGCTGAACGGCCAAGGCAAGCAGTGGGTTTGCGGCGCCTACCAGCGGATTGAGCGCGCCGAGGCGTCCTAGAACCTCTGTGCTCAACGCAGGCGTGGCCCCGGAGGGCGGCGCCGCGGCAACTGACGGACGACGCCCCCCGGGCGCCGGCCGGATGACTGTGCGGTCCTCCTCGGGAAGGGCAAACGGGTCGTCGAGGCTCACTCACTTACCCTCTGATCGCCCACAGCTCGAGAGTGAGTTCGGGGAAATCGCCGGCCACATGAAGTGCCATGCCGCCCGAGCCCTCCAATTGTTTCCACAGCTCGCTGCCCTGCTCGAGCTCGAAATAGCTAACACCTGCGTGGTACGGAATCTGACGCGGCGCCACTGGCATTGCGTGTATCAGAATTCCCGGCAGCTGAAGGTTGACCAGATCACGGATCTTCTCCACTGGACCGATCTTGACCTGGGTCGGCAACCGCTGGCGCAGCGTCTCGGCCGGGATCCTGGCGCCGGCCGCAAGAACGAAGTTCGCGCTCCGGAACAGCTGGCGGTCGGACACGCGCGCGACCCTCAGTCCGTACTGGCGCTCCTCCAGCGGGATGGGGATGGCGTTGCGCTCGAGTACCAGGCTCAGCGAGCGCCTCAGGTCGTCCATCACGGGTGCGAAGGTGGCCTGCAGGTCGGTGTGCCGGTAGGGCGCGAACTCGGCAGGTCGCTTGTCCGGGTGAGCGAATGTCGCCAAGTCCCCGGCGAGCATCAAGCAGACCCGGAAGAGCGATTCGGGGTGCAGACCTGCGATCTGCTCGAAATGGGCGAACACCGGCTCCGCACGGTTCACGCACTGGAGCAGGAGGAAGTCGGCGATCTCCGCAACCCCGCTGTATGCTCTGCCCGCGACAACGGAGGCGAGCTCCTCGCCCCGATGGCGAAGCAGACCCCGGATCTCAGTGATGAAACCCGACAGCGGCTGCACCGCGCCGCAGTCGAGACAAGGCGGGATGAAGTCCTCGTCGAGCAGCAGCCTGCTGTCCGCTCGCCTCTCCACCACCCGGACCAGCGGCAAGCATGTGTAAGCGTCCAAGGGCTCGGACTCCAGGCTAAGGCGCAGCCGCAGCTTGCCCACTTGGAGGAGCGCGTCAGTGGGAGTGTCCGCATTCGCGTCCCGGGTTTCGTACTCTTGCAACGTAAAGCGCGCCAGGCTGTCCTTCCGCTCCTGCGACTCGACCTCGGGCATGGCTGGCCGGCGTAGAGGCAACGCAAGGACGACGGCTTGGTTCTTCGCGTCCTCGGGAAAATCGAGCGCGGCGGGTGGCTCGTCGTCCGCCGGGATGTGAAACGGCACGCCGTCGGGGAACACGCCGCTGGCTGAAGCGAGCCCCACCTTACCGAGGGTCAGCAGCTGATCGTCAAGCTTGAACCGCGTGAGGCCCCATGAATAGGGTATGAGCGGGGCTGACCTCAGCTCGATGAGATTCGCGAAGTAGCGCTCCTGCTGCTGGAAGTGATGCGGGCGCAGGAACATTCCCTCGGACCAGATGATCTTGTTGTTCCACATCGTACTGTGCTCGATCCTCGGCGTTGGATGGTGGGGTTCCGGGGCTGGCTCGCATCCGTCGGACGGAATCTATTTCTTGGATGCGGGCAGCAGAGATACGGTCAGCCGCTGCAGGTCGAGGTCGACGTCAGTGGTCTTGTTGGCTCGTACCTCGATGGCTGCACGCCATTTGGCATGATCGATGTCGCGATAAGGCGCCAGCACCGCGATGAACTTGGTGTCTGGGCCCGGCTTGCGGGTGAACTTTTTCTGCATGCCAGGCTCAACTTGAATCTCTTCGCGCACGACGAGATCGGCGCCGAGCACATCCCTGTCGTGGTCGTACAGCGAGAAGAAGTCCGCGCCGTTGAAGACGCTCACAGACTTGAGCTCGTAGAATCGCAGGCGCAGAGGCGAAGCGCGGCCGGTATCGTCGGGATTCAAGCTCGGCGCCGCGTGCAGATCGACGTCCACCACCGTCGCGCGAGGGCCGAACAGCTTTGCGCACGCGTCCAGGCCCAGCAGGGCGACGGCTAAGGCTCCGGCGACGAACAGTCTGCGGGCCGCAACTGCCTCATGCGAGGATCTTGTCATGGGTTGCCGGGCATTCGTAATCTGTGATCTCGTGCAGCGGGCGTATTCATTGGCCCCTGCCCGCTGCGGCACGCATCTTTTGCAGCTGTTCCTCGTACGCGGCCCGGAACGCGCGACCGAAGATCCGGTCGAATTCGTCCTGCGCTTCTCGCACCAGGGCACCGTGCTGCTCGGCGACCAGATCCCACATGCGGGCCTTTCGATTCTGGGGCAGGAGCTTGTCCA
>DATJVW010000361.1:0-2558 GCA_035501675.1 Burkholderiales bacterium | reverse complement strand
CCGATGAAATAGCGGCAAGAAGAACGGGATCGCGAGCAACGTCAGCCGACCATTGCTTGGCGAGTACCTCCAGAAGGTGATAAATCGGCCAATGTGGCCTGCCCCCGAAGTTTGTACCACTCGCTATGTTAGCGGCCGCTGTGATGGAGGGAAGGGCCGATCGGGCCGTAGCCCGCAACAGCGAAGGCCAGATCGGCCTTTCCCGGTCCGATTGTCACCGGCGCGGGTGGCCGGTAGCCGAGCGAGCTATGCGGCCGGACCTGGTTATAGCTTCGTCTCCATCGCTCGATCAGCGCGCGTGCCTCCTCCAGGGTGTAGAATATTTCCCGCGCGAGCAGCTCATCCCGCAGCTTGCCGTTGAATGACTCGTTGTAGCCATTCTCCCACGGGCTGCCGGGCTCGATGTACAGTGTCTTTACCCCAACCCGCGGCAGCCACTCGCGGACCACGGTGGCGGTGAACTCGGCGCCGTTGTCGGAGCGGATATGGTCGGGCGACCCGCGCTCGACGAACAGCTCGCTCAGCCGATGCAGCACATCGTCGGAGCGAAGATGCCGGGCGACCTCGATCGCCAGGCACTCGCGCGTGTATTCGTCGATCACCGTCAACATGCGGAACTTGCGCCCGTCATGGGTGCGATCCTCGACAAAGTCATAGGCCCAGACATGGTCGGGCCAGCACGGCCGCAGACGGATGCACGACCCATCATTAAGCCACAGCCGCCCGCGCTTGGGTTGCCGTTTTGGCACCTTCAGCCCCTCACGCCGCCAGATCCGCTCGACCCGCTTGTGGTTGGCACGCCAGCCATCCCGCTGGAGCAGCGCCGTGATCCGACGATAGCCGTAGCGGCCGAACTCACTGGCCAACGCGACAATCGCCGCGGTCAGCGCGTCCTCATCGTCCGGCACCAGCCGAACATAACGCTGGGTCGACCGCTCCTGGCCGAGCACGCCGCACGCCCGACGCTCCGACACGCCCAGCGAGGCGCGCACGCGGGCCACACAGAACCGGCGACGCTCGGGGCTTAGAAGTTTCCCTCGGCAGCCTCTTTCAGGATCAGCTTGTCCAGGGTCAGATCAGCCACCGCCCGCTTCAGCCGGGCGTTCTCCCGCTCAAGCTCCTTCAGCCGCTTCGCCTGATCCAGCTTCAGACCGCCATACTCCGCCCGCCACCTAATGGGATGGACGGCTCTCCCACCTACCAAGGACAACGCGTTGTCGTAGTCGAGGGAGAGCTGACATGGAGATCGAGGCACTGGGTATCGACTTGGCAAAGAACGTCTTTCAGCTGCACGGGGTCGACCGGCGCGGCCACGCGATCTACAAGCGTCGGGTTTTTCGCGATCAACTCCTCAGTGTTGTTGGTGATATCCCGCGCTGCACGGTCGTCATCGAAGCCTGCACGGGCGCCTTCCATTGGGCGCGCCAGTTTGAGGCGCTCGGGCACCGCGTGACGATTATCAGCCCACAGTATGTGAAGCCTTTTGTTCGTCGGCAGAAGAACGATGGCAATGACGCTGAAGCGATCGTCACGGCCGCCAGGCAACCACACATTCCGCACGTCCCGAAGAAGACGATCGAGCAGCAGGACATTCAGGCCATGCACCGCGCCCGGCAGCGGATGGTCAATCATCGCACCGCGGTGGTCAGCCAGATCCGAGGTCTGCTCCTCGACCGTGGCTTTGCCTTTGCCAAGTCGATCACCCGGGCGCGTCGGACCATCCCCGCACTGCTGTTGGATATGACCAATGGGCTGACGGCGATGGCGCGGGAGACGATTGCCGAGCTGTGGGACCTGATGTGCGACCTGGACCGCCGGATCGCGGTGATCGACAAGAAGATCGATGCGGTGTTCAAGGCAGACCCGGCCTGTCAGCGGATCGCCCGGATCAAGGGCGTCGGGCCGAAGACGGCCACGGCGATGGTGGCTGCTGTCGGCGATGGCGCTGACTTCAAAAACGGTCGTCACCTGGCCGCGTGGCTTGGACTGGTTCCCCGGCAGCACTCAAGCGGTGACAAGCGGGTGATGCTCGGCATCTCAAAACGAGGTAGCCAGCATTTGCGAAGCCTGTTGGTCCACGGCGCCAGGGCCGTCGTGAGAACCGCGCCCAATAAGCATGACCGGCAGAACCAATGGGTCAATGACCTTCGGGAGCGGCGCGGTTTCAACCGGGCAACGGTTGCCGTCGCCAACAAAACAGCACGGATTATCTGGGCCGTGCTGCGGACCGGCGAACCTTATCGCGCCGCCGCCTGAAGCCACCTGCCGATTGCGAGACGACGGAGAAATGGGTTGCACTGATCGAACCGACGCGCGACGAGCCTGACTATTATCGAGGCCTTCTAGGCCTACCAGCTGTAGAGGCGCGCGTGTGCGGATTCCCCATTTGGGCGCTCCGGCAACAGCCGGCCGACGCCGGATAGATGTTTGCCACGGATCAGAGGCACCTACTTAACCAGTCTTGCAAAGGGAGAGCCGTCCATAGAGGTAATAGAGGTTCTGCACGGTGCTGATGCCGAACACCCGATTATCTCGTTCGCGCCATCGCAGCGGCGACG
>DATJVW010000360.1:0-2260 GCA_035501675.1 Burkholderiales bacterium | reverse complement strand
CTGCCCGCTGCTCTGGGACTATCGCCCAAGGCGGTGTTCATGACTATCCGCGTGGCGGTAACCGGCCGCAAAGCGACGCCGCCGCTGTTTGAGTCCATCTCGATCCTGGGCCGCGAACGGACCCTGCAGCGATTGGCGGCCGCGATCGCAAGCCTCACAGACCATGGTCGAGGGTAGGGGCATGGCTTGCCGTGCCCTTTACGGAAGTCTACCTGACCGAGGCAGGAGGGTACGGCAAGCCGTACCCCTACAAGGCGATCTCAACATAGGTGTGAGCTCGCTACGGAGGTAAGACGTAATGGAGACCATCAACAAGGAGCCGGTGCCCACACCAGCGACCGACGCTGTCGGGAAGGCGACCGATGCGGTAGCTGCGGTCTCGTCACCGGCGCCGGCTGACTCGCCTAGCCCGTCCAATTTCATTCGCGAGATCATCCTCGAGGATCTCAAGACCAATAAATATCAGGGCCGCGTGCACACCCGCTTTCCTCCCGAGCCCAACGGGTACCTTCACATCGGGCACGCGAAGTCCATCAACATCAACTTCGGGTTCGCTGCCGAGTTCGGCGGGAAGTGCAACCTGCGCTTCGACGACACCAATCCTTCCAAAGAAGAAACCGAGTACGTGGACTCGATCATCGAGGACGTCCACTGGCTGGGCGGCGACTTCGAGGACCGGCTGTTTTACGCCTCGGACTACTTCGAGCAGCTCTACCAGTGGGCCGAGCAGTTGATCAGGCAGGGCGACGCCTACGTTTGCGATCTGACGGCCGACCAGGTTCGCGAGCAGCGAGGCACGCTTACCGTGCCCGGCGTCGAGAGTCCGTACCGGAATCGTTCGCTGGAGGAGAACCTGGATCTCTTCCGGCGCATGCGCGCGGGAGAGTTCCCCGATGGCGCCCGGACCCTGCGCGCCAAAATCGACATGGCCTCGCCCAACTTGAACCTGCGCGACCCGGTGATGTACCGCATCCTGCACGCCGAGCATCACCGCACCGGCGACAAGTGGTGCATCTATCCGATGTACGACTACACTCACGGCGAGTCTGATTCCATCGAGCGAATCACGCACTCCATCTGCACCCTGGAGTTTGAAGATCATCGGCCGCTGTACGACTGGTTCGTGGAGAAGTTGGGGATCTACCACCCGCAGCAAATCGAGTTCGACCGCCTCAACCTCACTTACACGCTGCTCAGCAAGCGGAAGCTGCTGGCGCTGGTGCAGAAGGGATACGTGAAGGGCTGGGACGATCCGCGCATGCCCACCATCTGCGGCCTGCGTCGCCGAGGCTACACGCCGGAGGCCATCCGCGCCTTCTGCCGGCGGATCGGGGTGGGCAAGACCAACGGAACCACCGAGCTTTCGCTGCTCGAATATTTCGTCCGCGAGGACCTCAACCGGCGCGCGCCGCGGGTGATGGCCGTGCTGCGGCCGTTGCGCGTGGTGATCGATAACTACCCCGAGGGCCAGGAGGAAGAAACCGAGGCGTTGAACAATCCGGAAGACGCGAGCGCGGGCAGCCGCGCCGTGCCCTTTTCGCGCGTGCTCTATATCGAGCAGGACGACTTCCGCGAGAATCCGCCCAAGCAGTACCACCGGCTGACGGTGGGCCGCGAAGTTCGTCTACGCTACGCTTATTTCGTCAGGTGCACCAGCATGGTGAAGGACCCGGCCACCGGCGAGGTCACAGAGATCCACTGCACCTACGATCCGGCGACGCGCGGCGGCAACGCGCCCGACGGGCGCAAGGTGAAATCGACCATTCACTGGGTGTCGGCCAAGCATGCAATCGACGCTGAGGTGCGTCTGTACGACAACTTGTTCGTGAAAAAGAATCCCGACGAAGTTGAGAAAGGTCAGGATTTCACGGCCAACCTGAATCCGAATTCGCTGGAGGTTTTGACCGGCTGCAAGCTCGAGCCAAGCCTCGGCCGCGCCGCGCCCGGCAATCGCTGCCAGTTCGAGCGCCTAGGCTATTTCTCGGTCGATCCCGACAGCAAGCCGGAGAGCCTGGTGTTTAACCGAACGGTGGCGCTACGCGACAGTTGGGCCAAAATCGAGAACAAGGCGCGGTGAATTCGCGAAGGGCGTGGGGGCTTGAGCGCCGCCGCCATGCCATGTTCGTAGCGGTCCTTCAAGAGGCGCAGACGGAACTTCGGTTGTAAGTTGTCGGAGGCAATGTGTCGGCTGCGCTCGCCGGTTATACCGTAACGCGCACGCTATCGTGCAAAAACTCGGGAGCGGAGTCGGCTCCATTTG
>DATJVW010000359.1:0-6322 GCA_035501675.1 Burkholderiales bacterium | reverse complement strand
ACAGGCGCTGCCGGATACCTGCATCGCACTTCGGACATGCGACGCGCTTCTGCCACGGATCGTTCAAGAAGGAACGCCCCCGCCATCCGCACACATTGCATTCCACATGGATCGGGAACGCGAGCGCTATGCGATACGCCAACGATCTAGCGAGCCTTGCCGCAGTGCGCGCCCAGCGGACGAGGCTCATTTGGTCTCCTCTCGCGCCGCGGCGGCAAGCCAGGCAAGCGTCTCGCGAACCCCGTCTCGGGCCGCGTACGGTGGCACGCCCGCCACGTCGTAGATCGGATCGAGCGGGATTTCGTTGTCCGTGGTGATGTTGCTCAGCCGGAACGAGCTGAGCGGCGCGTCCACGCCAACCCGCAGCAACAGATCTCCCGCCTTGGCCGCGCCACGGGCGACCCACAGGGGAACCGTGCGCGGGCAACGCACGCCGGCTTCCCGCGCGATGATCTCAGCCCACTCGCTGATCTGCAGTGGGGGATGGTCGCCGAGGTAGAACGTTCGGCCCTGCACCCGCTCACCGGGCGCATCGAGCAGCGACTCGATCTGGAATACAAGATTTCCGACGTAGCCAAAAGTCTTGCGTGCGCCCGCTCCCCCGAACTTTACGAAGCGCTCCCGCAGTACGGCTTCGAAGAACTCGCGGTAAGGTGTGCCGAACCAAGGTCCCCAGATCGAGGTCGGCCGCACGATGACCCACGTAGGGCCGGTATTTCCGAGATTCCGCACGATACGTTCGCCGACGATCTTGCTCTCGCCGTAGACGGTGGAGGGCGCGTAATCGTCGTCCGAGGTAGGCCGGTAGCCCGTCCGGCACACCAGCATGGAGGACGCATAGATCACGCGCCGAATCGACGGAGATCCCAGTACGGCATCGACAACGCGCTCGACGCCGGTGGTGTTCGAGTCGTAGTCTTCCAACCGCTTGCCGCGCAGGTCGGTGCGCGCGCCCATGTGGATCACCTCTGTTGGCTGGAAGTGCAACATCGCTTTGGTCATCGCAGCCGGATCGCGCAGATCGGCCTCGATCCAGCACGGGCGCTGCGCCGCGTTGCGCGGGGGTACACGGTCCAGACTGGCCACGGCCGCACCCGCGCGGAGGAACGCATCCACGAGGTTCGTCCCCAGAAATCCGGAGCCACCCGTCACCAACACGCGGTCGTCGGCGCGGTTCCGGCTCATGAACGACTGCTTTCGCTCAGCGCTCCATCCCGGAGCTGATGCAGCGTGGTCCGGAACGCGTCTTCGGACAACTCAGTGGCCGCCCAGCGCGCGCCTGCAGCGCCCATCGCCCGCAGCCGCTCCACCGGTGCAGCACCGAAATCCCGCACGGCTTCGACCTCGTCTTGCGGCGCGAAGGATTTCAGCAGCCACCCCACGCCACGGACGGCGAGCTCCGATGCGAGATCGTTACCGGGCGAGAGGATCACCGGCAGGCCCGCCGAGAGCGCCTCGGCAGCCGCATAGTTGAAGTTCTCGCGATGGGACAGGCTGATCAACGCGTCGGCCCCGAGCAGCCATCGGTCCCTTCCCGCACCGAAGGATGGTCCCATGATGTGGACGTTGCCGGCGCCCAACGCATGTGCACGCGCGCGGCAGTTCTCGATCGATAGATCGGGGCTGCTCGGCCCGACGACGACGAGGTGAACAGCCGGACGAGCGGCCCGATGGACGGCGTCGATCGTCTCGAGGACGCGCTTCATAGGGTGCAGTCGGCCGAGAAACAGCAGGATGCGGGCGTCATTGGAGATGCCGAGCTGCTCCCGCACCGACGTCCGCGCCTCTTCGCGGCCTTCGATCGCCACAGGCGTCACCGGGAGGTGCGCAACGCGCACGCGGCAACCAGCCAAATGCCGCGCCGCCTTCTCCGCCTCTCGCGCCGTCGCCACCACGACAGACCGCGCCTCGCGCAGCACTCGTGACCCGATCAACCGCATCCACGCTCTTTTCTGAAGGCTCCGGTAGGAGAACACCCACGGGTCCAGCGCGCCGTGCGGCACCACCCAGTACGGGATGCGGCGTGCGCGCGCAAACGCGGCGCCCCATTGGGCGTGATAGCGGTACAAGCCGTGCACCACGATCAACTCGACTCGTCGCAGACGCGTTCGCGCGCACTGCTCCACGGCTTGTCGTTCCGGCATGCCGTAGCCTCGCACCACGGGGCCATCGCCGGTCGGTAAGTGGATGACGTCCGGGGCGCCAGCCTCGGGGATCAAGCCGGGCGCCGTAAACGAAAGGATGGCGCCGCCAAGCGCGCGCCGGAAGTCCTCCACCGCTTTGGGGATGCCGGCGTTGCGCTCGACGCAGTCCATCGCGACCTGCAGCACAGTCGGGTCCGAGATCGGCTCGCCCAAGCCATCCGTCAGCGTCATTTCGCCTAGCACCGGTGCAGGTTGTGAGATCGAAGCAGAACCACCCAGTGCAGCTCCAGCAAAAGATCGCAATGTGCCTCTTGCTCGCACCTGCTATCGGCGGCTACTCGGTCCACAGGACTTCTCGCCCCGCCAACCGGCGGCAAAAGTCGGTGACGCGCCGTCCCGCGGCTTCGCCTAATATCCCGTAGATGGCTTTCTTCAGCACAGCCAATCCTACGCGCGCGAGAAACGCCGGCGAATGGTTGGGCAACCCGTTCTTGCTCCGCGCCTTGGCGAATTCGCGCAACACCGTGAGCGTGTTCCGATCGCTGGTAGACAGCCCGCCCGCCTCCTGGCCGGCCACCACGATATCCGGCATCAAGTGCGGTTCCCGATCTTTCAGGTACCGGAGCAGGAACTCGTAGTCGATTGCGATCCGGAACGATTCGTCGAATCGGCCGAGCTGGTCGAACAGGATGCGGCGTTGCAAGACGCCTTGGTGCGGAACGTTCATTCCGACACGCAAGAATTCGCGCCGGTCCCAAGCGGTTCCCAGAGTTCTGATCACTCGCCCGCGAGGAGCGACCACGTTCGCCGCGCCAAAGACCACCGACTGACCGCTCGGGACTCGCGCCAATCTTTCCGCCAGCAGATCCAGCACTTCCCGCGACCAGAGGAAATCGTCCGCGCCGAGGAAATACAGCCATTCGCCGTGTGCATGCGCGATCCCCTTGTTCCAGGCATCGGCGATCCCTCGATCCGGCTCCGAGGTCCAGAACGCGATGCGGTCGCCGTAGCTCCGGAGGATATCGACCGTACCGTCGGCCGATCCTCCGTCGATCACGATCAGCTCGGCGGCCGTAACGGTCTGGCACAAAACGCTGTCCAAGCAACGGCGCAAACTGGGAGCGCTGTTGAGGCAAGCGACGACGATGCTGACGTCAAGGCCGTTGGGACGCAGCGAATTCAACTCCGGATGCAGATTGTCTTCCGCCATGGGCGCCCTGATTGGTGCTACCGAGTTGTGGTCTCCCGGTACCCAGCTCGTACGCGCTGTCTGCGTCGTGGGGCGGTCGATCGGCGTTCGTGCGCTCTGCTAGCCGGGTGCAGGGCGCGGCGCCTCCAACAATCCGCCACGACCAAGCCCCGCAACCACGCCATGCAGGATCACGAACAGTCCGAAGATGCACAGATCCCCTTCGAGCGGAATCGACGTGAAGGCGATCGCGAACGTGCCGACGCACAAGACCAGCAAGACGAACAGGTCGGCATCTTCCTTCGCGCGTTTTGCGAGTCCGATAAAGTCTCGAAGGTGCATCAATTGGAAAGCGATCAGCAGCGCGACGGCGAACAGGCTCGACGTCCGGGCTGCATCAAGCCAGAGGTTGTGCAGCCATTTCGTTCCATACAGATTCGAGTCGACCCGGACCCCGCCGCCAGGCTGCTCCAGAACGCGTGGCACACCGTGAGCCCATAGCTCGTACCGGGGCGACTCCAGCCCCTTCTCGGAGAAGCGACTGGCGATACCGCCAACGAGGGCCGCTTGGGGCCCGCTCACGCCTAAGCCTTCTACCAGCTCGTCGCCGAAGACCAGGACGAGGGATGCCACGAGGCCGAGCGCCACGACGAACCCCACGAATGCGCCCTTGCGCAGCCGCCAAAGGAACACGGCGATCGCCCCTGCGACCACAAGGAAGAAGGTTCGTGCCTGCAGGATGATCGCGATGGTGAGCGCCACGGCGAGCACGGTGCCGATGACGAGGCGGCTTCCCCAACGCGGCGCGAGGATGGAGTTGCGTCCGACCAATCCGCCGATCGCCGCGAGCGCCGCCAGCGCAGCCATGTTGGAATACCCGATGGAATTCACCTGCTCACCTGTGAAGGGATCCAGCACCTGGCGCGCCGCGACGAGGATCGGATCGGTGGCCAGTGAGGTGAAGACGACCCAGGCGGACTTGACCAACATCCCAATGGAATAGAAAGCGATGATCCGGTAGCCGTCGAGGGGCCGCGTGGAAAACGCGAACGCGAACAAGTAGAGCAGCCAGAGCGAGACCGTTCGGTACATCATCACCGTCAGCGCCTGCGCTTCCGGCTCGTGCAGTCCGAATATGCAGTAGTAAACGGTCAGGAAGGCGAGCAAAGCCAGGCTCTTCGCGACGCCGCCCGTGACGGAGCGTCCCGTCAAAGTCAGATGCCAGGAGCGCCACGCCAGCGCGAATACACCCCCCAGCGCAGGGAACGACACGGGCGCCCAGAAGAACCCGATGGCGGCCCACAGAAGCCCCTGCAGCCCCGAGCCGGCACGCGCGAGCGGGCGAGCGTTACTGTTCTGGAACACCCGCCACCAGACTTTCCACGGCCAAGACCGACCGGATCGCTTGCCATACGGACTCCACCGCTACGCCGTCGAGGCAAGGAGCCACATGGTCGATCACGTCGACGTAACGGCAATGCCAATCGCAGCCGTAGCAGTCCATGGGCCGGTTCACGACCGCCGCTTTCGGTGCTCCGCGCTCGCCGGAAACGCCATACGGGAAGAAGCGCCCGAAATGTCCGCCTCCCATGACCACAACCGCCGGGACGCCAAACGCGACCGCCATGTGAGCCGGCCCGGTGTCGTTTCCCACGTACAGCGAGGCGCGCGACACCAAGGCGCACAGCTCGGCGATCGTGGTGCGGCCGGTCAAATCACTGATGCCTGTCGACGTGCGTTCGCAGATCTGCTGCGCCAGCTGCGTCTGCGTCGCGTCACCGCAGATCACTCCCTCCCAGCCGAGCTGCCCGACGATTCTCCGACAGATCTCGGCGTACCGCTCGGCAGGCCACATCTTCCCGGGGATGCTGGCGCCGGGCGCGACCACGAAGTACTTGCCCGAGAATTTCCTCTGCGGCGATGCCTCGAACCAATCCGCTCTCAGGCTAGGGAACGGCTCCTCCACGGTGGCGCCCGTCAGCTTCTGCAAGAAGTCCGCATTCCGCTTGAGCTCCGCCGATGTCGGCGGCAACGTGTCGAGCAGCCGGTCATACCAATGGTCCGATATCCGGAGCTGCCGTGGCGTGGAAACCGCAGAGTCGCCGCGCGGCCCGACGCGAAGCGGTGCACCGCAGGTCCGCACAATTGCATCGCCAAGGAAGAACTCGCGGGAGAGCTGGCACTGGACGGCTTGCGTGAACCCGGCGCGCCGCGTCTCGAGCATCAACCCATAGCGATACACCAGGTCATTGCGGAGCCGATCGCGATTGACCGGCCGGATCCGATCGAACACCCCGATCTTCGCGGCCAGGTCCGTCCAGGCCTGATTGCCCAGCAGCGTGATTTCGTGCGACGACGGCGGGAACGCCTTTCGTAACGCCCGCGCCACAGGGAGCCAGAGGATAAAGTCGCCGAGCGCATCGAGCTTGATCACCAGCAGGCGAGACTTCGCTCCGCCGCGCGCGCCCGCTGGAACAAGATGGATCAGTCCATCCAGTACGACGCTCGCCACACGCTTCGCGCTGACGAACAGGCTTCGGCGCCGCGGACCGCTCATGCGATGCGGGCTCGGCGCGAATCCGAGTCGAGATGCAATCGGTCCGCAAGAGGCTGCAGCGCCCGGAGATAATCGCTCATCGCCTTCGCCCGAACCGTGAGCATCTGCTCTGAGTAGGCCGGTGCAAGCCGGATGAGCTCGTCCACTTCGCTCGACAGAGAGTCTGCCGAGGCTTCGGTGACGAAGGTAGACCGCAGGCCCAGTTCCTCCACCATCCGCGCGCGCGAGTCTGTGCCGATGCAAAACGCCGGCCGCCCGAAGCTGGCGATTCCGAATGCGGCGTGCACTCGGTTGACGACCCCCCACTTCGCGCCGGCGTAAAGCCGCAGGTACTCTCCGTAGTCCTCGGAATAGAACAGTTCCGCCCCAGGGTCGAGCCGCCTCGCCTCCTCCAGCTCGGCGGGGTTGTGGCATGCGAGGATGCACCGCTCG
>DATJVW010000358.1:0-6477 GCA_035501675.1 Burkholderiales bacterium | reverse complement strand
GCTCTTTGGTCAGGGATTTCCAGCGCTTCTCGGAGATGTACCACGCCGCCACGTCGTAGACGTGATCGGTGGCCGCCCAATACTTGGACACCTCGTGGAAGCGAAACGCCAGCGTCAGGTCGAAGCCGTTGTCCTGACCGTCGACCTGCCCGCGGGACAGCGCCATGTAGACCTCGTTCAGGCCGAGCGGCACGACCTTGACGCCCAACGTCTCGAACGTGTCGCGGAAGATCGGGATCGGAGGGATGCGCAGGCGCATGCCCTTGAGGTCCTCGGGTTTGCGGACCGGGCCCTTGGTCGTGACGATGGCGCGCGGGGAGCGCGCCCCGGCGACGGCAAAGATGCGCAGGCCGGAGGATTTGGCGCAGCTCTCGTACAGCTCCTGAAAGATCGGCCCGTTGAGAACCTGCGTCGCCTTCTCCTTGTTCTTGAACAGGTACGGCAGGTAGGGGATGTTGAGCGCGCCGCAGTCCTTGAGCTGGCCCGAGTTCCCCACCCCGAGATAAGCCATGTCGACGGTGCCCAGCTGCATGCCCGCGATGAGCTGCTGGATGTCACCGATTTGGCTGTCCGCGTAGACCTGCACCTTGATCTTTCCGCCGCTGTCCTGGGCGACGACCTCGGCGAACTTCTCCATGGCTTTGTGCAGGTTGCTGTTGGTGACGAACGGCGTACCGAAGCGCAGCGTGAGATCCGCGGCGTGAGCGGCCGGTACGGTCGCGGCTAGCAGCAGGCCGAGGACCCTAGCGTGTCCGAGCTTCATTCTCCTCCCCGAATGGATGGTTTTGTTCTAGTGCCGTTCCGTTATCCTAGCCTGGCGCTGGTTGCCGCCGATGACACTCAGCCGTTGCCGGGTGTCGACCGCGCGCGCTACCATCGAGCGGCGCTTGCGCAGAGGGCGGCAACGAGCTGGTGGGGCGGCGCTGGCCGGGTGTTTGCGGCGTGGGCGGCGCGCGCTATCATCCGGGAATCGGCTGCGCCGATCAACTGGTGCGGATCGTCAGCCGGAAGCCCTTCAGGGCGCAAAGTTGCCAAAGTTGCAGGACGGCTGGAGAGGGCTCTGCGGGTTCGTGGGGCCCAGGCCGGAAGGAGAAGTTTCATGTTTGGACGAAACAAGCGAAGCGGCGTTGGCAGGATGGACAGTCTGGCTCGGGCCGCCCAGGCGACCATCGGGATGGCGCTGATGCGGCACTATGGCGTGGGCCGCACTGCGCCCTCCGGTGCGGAGGACAACACGGCGAAGAAGGCGGCGGCCGCCGCGAACTTCCTGAACGGACACGCGCCCCACCCCTCCCATGCGGGGCTCGATCTCCCGCAAGTGCAGGCGGAGGCCCGCGACTGGATACGGAAGAACATCGAGATGCGTGAGCTGGTGGTACAAACGCTTCGCGTGACTGCTGTCGCGCACCCGCTGGGCAAGTACAAAGAGGCGGTGAGCGAAGACGGCCTTTCCATCCTGTCGGAGTTCGGCGGCGACTCGACGGACGCACCGGACCCACGCGCCTACGAGGCGCTGGTTCGGCGGGCCATCGCCACGCTGCCTCACGATACGCAAATCCAGCTCATGCGCCTGGCGAAGACCGACGAGTGAGCTGCCCTCGCAGAGCGCTGTCCACGCTTGTCGAGCGGGGTGCGGGGAGTTCTGGGATCACGGCGGATCGGGCCGGTCGATTCGGCGTGCGCTGCCACGCGGGGTCTCACGCCGACACGGCGTCCTGACGGTCCCAGCGCGGCATCACGCCCGCCTCGTCCGCCGCGGCGGCGAAGCGGAAATCCTGCCCGACTCCCGGGACCCATGCCAAGGCCTCTCCGACGAAGACCAATGGCATGCAGGCGCGTTCCCATTCCGGGACGCGAGCCTCGTGCAGCAAGTTCTTGAGCGTGCGCGAGGGCCGGTTCGGTGCGAGGCGCAAGCGCTCTCCACCGCAGCGCGGCCCAACCGCGACCGTCTCCGCCCGCAACCGCGCGAGGGATAGCCCGGTGCCCCGCGTCGGCTCAAAGCGCAAACGACCCAGGCCCGCAGGCAGGGGCAGCTCGCGCTGACCGGTCCACGCCAGACGCCAGCCCGGCGCCGGCTCGCGGCCCGCGGACTCCAGATACAGTCGGCCGCGATGCCGTCGCAGCCAGGCGGCCCCGACCTTGACCCGCAACCGGGCATCGCCGCGCGCGGCGAGCGCTTGACGCAGCGCCTCCTCGAGCTGATCGCGGCTGGGCGCACACAGGCCCTGTTGCTCGAGGAACCAGCGCAGGAGGTTGCGAGCGCCGGCGGGAGAGCGCGCGGCAAGCGCGGATACCGCCAGGCTGGTTTCCGCCGCGCCGCCCTGGGCGTCCCGAACGGCGAGCTCATCGAGGAGCTCAACCGCATCGCTGAAATTGCGCGCTGCGCGCCCCAGCGTGACGCGCAAGCCCGGAAAGCGCGCGACGAGTTCGGGCAGGATGCGCGTACGCAGAAAACTGCGGTCGAAAGCCGGATCGCTGTTGCTTTCGTCCTCGATCCAGGTGAGCTCGGCCTGCTGCGCGTAGTTGCGGATCTGCTCGCGCGTCAGACCAAGCCACGGGCGCACCAGACGCAATCCGGTCGCGAGGTCCAGGACGCGCGTCGCCGGCATCGCGCTCAAACCGCGCACCCCCGCGCCGCGCAGCAACTGCAGGAGCAGCGTCTCTGCTTGGTCGTCCGCATGATGCGCAAGCGCGACGGCATCGGCCGGCTGCTGCCTGAATACCGCATAGCGCGCCTCGCGCGCGGCCGCTTCGATGCCCAGCCTCGAGCGGCGGTCCACGTGCACGTGCACTTGGCTCAGCTCGACCCCTAGCTCGCGGCAGAGCTCGGCGCAGAAACGCGCCCATCCGTCGGCGTGCGGACTCAGCCCGTGGTGCACGTGCAGAGCGGACACCGTCACGCCCAGGCCGGGCGCGACCCGGGCGAGCGCATGCAGCAGAGCAACCGAGTCCACGCCTCCGCTCAGGCCTACGACGATGCGCGATCCTGTTCCCAGACCCGCGTCGAGCAGCGCCCGCTCGACAACGCTGGCGCCGTCGCTAGTCGCTCTGCGCGCTCTCGCCACCGCGTTCCGCCCCCACCAAAACAAAATCCCCCGCTAGAGGGGGATCTCGCGTCGCCTCCACGTGCTCCCGCGCGCTCAGCGCAAGGCCACTTCTTTGAACTTGCCGAACTCCATGAGCTTGGTGAAGCGCTCCTGCAACAAGGCCTCGAGCGGCTTTTCCTGCACCTGCTTGAGCGCGTCCTGCAAGGCCTTGCGCAACGTCTGCATCATGGTCTGGGGATCGCGGTGCGCGCCGCCCAGCGGCTCGGCGACGATCTTGTCCACCATCCCGAGGCTCTTCAGCCTGCTGGCCGTGATCCCCAAATGCTCCGCCGCGTCGGGCGCCTTCTCCGCGCTCTTCCACAAGATGGAGGCACAGCCCTCGGGCGAGATCACCGAATAGGTCGCATATTGCAGCATCAGCACCACATCCCCCACCGCGATGGCGAGCGCTCCGCCCGAGCCGCCCTCGCCGATGATCGTCACGACGACAGGCACGCGCAGCTCGGCCATCACGTAGAGGTTGCGGCCGATCGCCTCGGACTGCCCGCGCTCCTCCGCCCCCACCCCGGGATAAGCCCCCGGCGTGTCGACGAAGGTCAGGACGGGGATACCGAACTTCTCCGCCAGCCGCATCAGGCGCAGGGCCTTGCGATAACCCTCGGGGCGCGGCATTCCGAAGTTGCGCAGCAGCTTCTCCTTGGTATCGTGGCCCTTCTGGTGGCCGATCACCATCACCGTTTGGTTGGAAAAGCGGGCCAGCCCGCCCACCATCGAGGCGTCGTCGGCATAGCTGCGGTCGCCATGCAGCTCCTGGAAGTCGCTGAAGATGTTGTGGATGTAATCCAGGGTATAGGGCCGCTGCGGATGGCGGGCGACCTGCGAGATCTGCCACGGGGTGAGCTTCCCGTAGATCTCCTTGGTGAGGACGTTGCTCTTCTTCTGCAGGCGGTTGATCTCTTCCGAGATGTCGAGCGCGGAGTCGTCCTGCACGTAGCGCAGCTCCTCGATCTTCGCCTCTAGCTCGGCAATCGGCTGCTCGAACTCGAGAAACGTCTGTTTCATGCGCTTCCTGGTGTCATGCGCTTGTTCCGCGCACCCTAAACGAATCGCGCCCTCGAATCAATCGGCGACCCTCAAAACTGCGCTCCACCTTTGCCACGGGGGTCGCTGTAGCTGCTGGCTTCACCCGAGGCGCGGTCCACATACACCGCCTGCATATTACCCCAGCGCCGGCGCCCCTCGCGCAGCGTGTGGCCCATGCCTCTGAGGGCCTCGATCCATGCCGGAGTGAACGCGCCCGGCTCGTACTCGACGCCGTCGGGCAAGAATTGATGATGGTAGCGCGGCGCGTTCACGAGGCGCTCGATATCCGGCGGTCCTCCATCCACATACTCCAAAATGCCGAGCAGCACCATGCTGATGATGCGCGAGCCGCCCGGGGTCCCGAACACCAGCCACCCGCGCTCGTCCTCGACGAAGGTGGGCGTCATGCTCGAAAGCGGCCGCTTGCCGCCCTCGATGCGGTTGGCGCTGCCCCCGGTCAACTGGAAGGCGTTCGCAACGTCCGGTGCAACGGCGAAATCGTCCATCTCGTCGTTCAGGAGCACGCCGGTATCGCCGGCCAAGACGCCGGCGCCGAAGGGCAGGTTGATCGACAGCGTCGCGGCGACCCGGTTGCCGTCCCGGTCCACCACCGAGAAGTGGGTCGTGTTGTCGCCCTCGGGCAGCGCTGCCAACTGCGCGCTGGGCGTCGCGCGCAGAGGATCGATCGTCGCGGCGCGCCGATCCGCGTAGGCGCGCGTGCCGAGCCAATCGGGCACCTGGACGAAGTCCGGATCGCCGAGGTAGCGCGCGCGGTCCTGGAACCCGCGCCGCAGCGCCTCGACCACGAGATGAATGCGTTCGACCGGGCCGAGCGAACCCAGCGGAAAACGCTCCAGGATCCGCAGGCTCTGCGCGAGCGTCAAACCCCCGGCGGACGGAAGCGATGCGCACGTGATGCGCGCGCCACGATAGGTGAAGCGCTGTGGCGTGCGCTCCACCACCTCGTAGCGCTGCAGATCCTCTTCTTGCCAGATCCCGCCGCCGGCCTGCACCGCCGCGGTCATGCGTCGCGCCACATCGCCCAGGTAGAAGCCATCGCGCCCATGCGCCGCGATGGCCTGCAGGGTCTTCGCCAGCTCGGGTTGGCGCAGGACGAAGCCCGGCGCCGGAACGGCGCCATTGTCGAGAAAGGCGAGCGCAGTCCGCGGCTCGGCTTTCAGCTTCGATTCGGAGAAACCCGCTACGATTGCGTAGCGGGCATCGATCGCAAAACCGTCCTGCGCCAGACGCACGGCCGACGCGAGCGAGCTCGACAGCGGGACGCGGCCATAACGCTGCGCCAGCCAGGCGAGGCCTGCTGGAGTGCCGGGAATGGCCGCCGCCTTCATCCCATCGACCGAACCTCTGGCCGTCGGTTTGCCGTCCGCTCCCAGATACAGATCGCTTCGCGCTCTGCCCGGAGCCGTTTCGCGCGCATCGACCATCACCTCGAGACCGTCGGCGGCGCGGTGCAAGAGAAAAAACCCGCCTCCGCCCAGACCCGACGCAAACGGTTCCACCACGGCGAGCGTGGAGGCCACCGCTACCGCCGCGTCGAAAGCATTGCCGCCTTGGGCCAGCACCTGCATGCCCGCTTCGGTGGCCAGCGGATGCGCCGAAGCGATCGCCTCCCGCGCCGCCTGCGCGGGACCGTGCAGCGCGAGAACCAGTACAAGAAAAGCGCCCGCGCCGATGCGATGAAGCTGCAGGTCTGCGCGGAGCGACCTGCGCAACGCGGTCAGGATCATTCGGGAAGCAAATTCGGGTCGAGCAGACGAGCGCTAATGTAGCACGGCTGCGCCAGCGGCTACTTTTTGCGCGGCGGGCGATGGAGCCGGCCGCTCGACGCGGAACCATGCCGCGTATAGGGCCGGCAGGAAAAGCAGCGTGAGCACCGTAGCCACCAGCAGCCCCCCCATGATGGCCACCGCCATCGGCCCCCAGAAGTTGCTGCGAGTGAGCGGAATCATCGCGAGGATGGCCGCTGCGGCGGTGAGGATGATGGGGCGGAAGCGACGCACCGTCGAGTCGATGATGGCGGTCCACAGCGAGTGTCCCGCGGCCGCGTCCTGATCGATCTGGTCGACCAGAATCACCGAGTTGCGCATGATCATGCCGAACAGCGCGAGGAACCCGAGCATGGCCACGAAGCCGAACGGCACGTTGAACACGAGCAGGAAGAAGACGACTCCGATCAGCCCGAGCGGTGCGGTCAGCATCACCAGCAAGGTCTTGGACACGCTTTGCAGATGGATCATCAGCAGCGTGATGATGACCAGGACCGCGATCGGCACCACGGCGTTGACCGAGGACTGGCCGCGTGCGCTCTCTTCGGTGGCACCGCCCA
>DATJVW010000357.1:0-22604 GCA_035501675.1 Burkholderiales bacterium | reverse complement strand
GCCCGCCTGCATGCGCTGGTGGCGGTCGCGACTGCAGATGCTTATATCGCCGTGTTCGACGCGAAATACGCATTCAATTTCTGGCGTCCCATCACGGCGATACGCAACGGCGACATCGACGGCAACGAAGCAACGACGCGAGATGCCGATTGGGAGCCGCTGATCGACACACCGCCTCATCCCGAGTATCCGTGCGCCCACTGTATAACGTCCTCCGCAGTCGCGACGATTTTGAATTCGGAAGTGGGCGCCGAGTCGATCGCCAAAGTGAGCATGACCAGTCCAACCGCGCCCGGAGTCGTACGCACGTGGAACAGCACCAAGGAATACGTCGAGGAAGTCTCCGCCGCCAGGATCTACGGCGGCGTCCACTACCGGACATCCGCGGTAGTCGCCCAGGAGATGGGCAGAAAAATCGCCGAGCTCACGCTGCGTGAGCGCATGCGGCCGCTGCGGTAGTGGGTACGACCGCGCCTCGCGAGCGCGCCGGACGCGACGCGCCCTTCCCCAACGCGCGAGCGGCGCTCCTGCTGCTCTTGCTCATCAATCTGTTCAACTACATCGACCGCCAGGTCCTGGCCGCTGTGGTCGGTCCCATCAAGGCGACGTTCTTCGGCGCGAACGGCTCGGGCGCGGGAGCGACCCTGACCGCCGTGATGAACTGGTTTCAGCACCGTCTCGGCTTCAAGCCCGAAGACGCGCTGGTCGGGCTGCTCGGAACGGCGTTCATGGTGGTGTACATGGTCGGCGCGCCGGTGTTCGGGCGTCTGGCGGAGCGAACGTCGCGCTGGGTGCTGGTGGGCATCGGGGTCATGCTGTGGAGCCTCGCGAGCGGCGCCTCGGGCATGGCCGCCACGTTCGTTGCCCTGCTGCTGACGCGCTGCCTGGTCGGCATTGGCGAGGCGGCCTATGGCCCCGTCGCGCCCGCCATCATCTCGGACCTGTACCCGGTCGCGATCCGGGGCCAGGTGCTGGCGTGGTTCTACATGGCCATTCCGGTCGGCAGCGCGCTCGGCTACGTCCTTGGCGGCTGGGTCGCGAACTCCGGCATCGGGGAATGGGGGGCGGGTGCGATCGGCGCCAGGCCCGAAAGCTGGCGGTGGGCGTTCTATCTCGTCGTTCCACCGGGAATCCTGCTCGGAGTGTGGAGCTTCTTCATGCGCGACCCGGCGCGCGGCCAGGCCGATCTCGCCCAACCCGTGGCCCCGGCCGCCGTTCGGTGGCGCGACTACCTGGTGTTTCTGCGCACGCCTTCCTACGTGTTCTGCACGCTGGGTATGACCGCGATGACCTTCGCGATCGGCGGCATCGCATTCTGGATGCCGTACTACCTGGAAACTCGCCCCGGCGCCCCGGCCGCATCGACCTTCATTTTTGGCTTGATCACCGTCGTCGCCGGACTCAGCGCCACCCTGCTCGGCGGCCTCGCCGGCGATCGGTTGCGCGCACGCTTTGCGGGCTCGTATTTTCTGGTGTCCGGTGCCGCGATGCTGACGGGATTCCCCGTGTTTCTTGCCGTGCTACACGCACCGTTCCCGTGGATCTGGGTGTTCATCTTCCTGACGGTCTTCTGCCTGTTCTTCAACACCGGTCCCACGAACACCATTCTCGCCAACGTCACGCACCCGTCCATGCGCGCGGCGGCATTCGCGCTCAACATCCTCGTCATCCACGCGTTCGGCGACGTCATATCGCCGGTGATCATCGGCCTGCTGAGCGACTGGTTCCAGGATATGAACAAGGCGTTCATCGCGGTGGGCTTGATGTTCCTCGTGGCCGGCGCGTTGTGGCTGCTCGGCGCGCGCTTCCTGCAGCGCGACACGGAACCGAAGCCCTGACGTTTCAGCACCGGGTAGCCCGCAAGAGGGAGAGCGTGGTCCCGTAGCCTGGACAAAGCGTAGCGGAGTCCAGGAGATGACCCTGGGTTACGCTGCGCTCCACCCAGGCTACGTTCTAGCAACACGCGTCGCCGTCGGCACGTTTAGGGCAACCGACCGGACGTTCGTCGGCAGGCAGCGGACAGCGGTTGATCTCCGCCGAGCCGCGCTGGAAAAAGCAGGTCAGCGCGCTGGACGACGCCGCGAAAGCCCAGAACAGGAAGAAGCCGATGGAGTAGGCCGCAATGCGGCTGACGTTCACCACCTCGCCGAAGAATGTCAGCTCGGTGGGATCGAACACCGTGAAGAACAACGCCTCCGCCGCCCCGGCGACGAGGAACGAGGGCCACAGGATCCAGATCAGCGTCTTGCCTCGCATTGCCTCCTCCTGCTCGCCTGTGCTTCGGGTGCCGGTTCAGCCGCGGCGGGGCTCGAGAACGAAGCTGGCATCGCCGGGATGCCAATCACCCGTGACGCGCCAGCGCTCACCCGGGTCTTCGAGTTGCACGTGCCAGCGGACCGCGGGCGCCAGTTCGATGGCCGCCTCGTACCATCCCTGCTGCGTCTGCCGCGCAAAGACGTCCTGGTCCATTCCGGCCTTGGTCGGATGCACGAAGCGCAATCGCAACGCGTCCGGAAGCGCACCGAGCCCGGTGAGCTGGACGCGTACCTTCGTTCCTGTGGGGCTGACCATGACGACGGCCCGGTAGCCTTGCGCTTGGGCCGCGCGATCCCGATCGATCACGCGGTTGATGGCCAAACCTTCCTTGTAGTAGTTGTCGGCTACCAGCGGATCAGCCCCGGCGACGGCCAGGTACAGTGAAACGAAGCTGGCCACCACGGCCACTGCAGGGCCGGACATGAGAATCCAGGGCCACGGTTCCCTGTACCAGGGCGTCTTGCTTCCGAAGAGCTGTGGTTGGTCCACGACCTGTCTCCCCTTCATGGGATCACGAAGCTCGCCTTCTCCACCACCTTGATCGGGGGCTCGCCGGGTCTGGCGGGGTCAGCGGCTTCTATCGTGAATTGGATGCGGTTGGAGCCCTTGTGTCCCGATGCACGCGGGGCCTCCACGCGAACCGGCACCACGCGTGAGGACGCGGGAGCAACGCGGAGCGGCTGCCCTTCGCTCTTCAGCTCGATGCCGTCCAGCCCCGACACGCTGACCCGCACCTCGCGCGAGACCTCCTGCGTGTTCATGATCTGGAGGCGGTACACGTTTTCCGCCTCTTGTTCGTCGGCGTCGCGCATCACGTTCCCGCGATCGCGGATCACGTCGACCTTCAGAGGAACCCGGTGGTAGAGGGTGACCAGCGCCGCAATGATGATGATCCACAGGGCACCGGAGTAGACGAGCACGCGCGGCCGCAGCACCCGCTTCGCGATGCGCTCCACGCTGTAGTGGCCTTTGAGCGCATTCTCGGTGGAGTAGCGGATGAGGCCCTTCGGATACCCCATCTTCTCCATCACCTGATCGCAGCCGTCGATGCAAGCGGTGCACCCGATGCACTCGTACTGCAGCCCGTTGCGGATGTCGATGCCGGTCGGGCACACTTGCACGCAGATGCCGCAGTCCACGCAGTCGCCCAGGCCTTTGGCCTTGTAGTCGGCGCTCTTGTTGCGCGATCCGCGCGGCTCGCCCCGCTCGCGGTCGTAGGTGACGATCAGCGTGTCCGGGTCGAACATCACACTCTGGAAGCGGGCGTAGGGGCACATGTACTTGCACACCTGCTCCCGCATCCAGCCCGCATTGCCATACGTCGCGAAGCCGTAGAACAGGATCCAGAAGGTCTCCCACGGCCCGGTGCTCAGGACCAGGACCTCGTGCCCGAGGGTCTTGATCGGCGTGAAGTAGCCCACGAAGGTAAAGCCGGTCCAAAGGGCGAGCGCGATCCACAGCCCATGCTTGGCCGCCTTGAGCCCGAACTTGCGCGCGGAAAGCGGCCCCTGGTCGAGCTTCATGCGCGCCAGACGATCGCCTTCGATCTTGCGCTCGATCCACATGAACATCTCGGTGTACACCGTCTGCGGACAGGCAAAGCCGCACCACAAGCGCCCGGCAACGGCGGTGAACAGGAACAAAGAGTAGGCGCAGACGATGAGCAGGACGGTGAGGTAGACGATGTCCTGCGGCCAGAACACCAGGCCGAAGATGTAGAACTTGCGCGAGACCAGGTCGAACAGCACCGCCTGTCGCCCGTTCCAGGTCAGCCAAGGCGAGCCGTAGAACACGAGCTGCGTGAGCAGGACAAAGCCCCAGCGCCAGGTGGCGAACATCCCGCTCACCGCGCGCGGATAGATCTTCTTGCGGATCTCGTAGAGCGACTGCTCCAGCGGTTCCGCCGCAGGGGGCTGGTTCAGTTGTACCGGTGCGTCCATCCAAAAACCAGGTTAACCACAGAGACACGGAGAGCGCGGAGAGAACCAAGAACAAACCCACCCAATGAAAAGATCAACGAGAGTCCCACGAAACGCTCATTGCTCTCGTCATCGGGCCGTTGACGGATGTGAATCCGCTTTTTCTCCGTGCTCTCCGTGTCTCCGTGGTTCATGTTCTTAGCGTCAGCGATTTGTAGAGTCCACCACCGAGGTCACTTGCCATCGGGGTGCGAGAACCCATACACGTAAGCCGTGAGCAGGTGCACCTTGTCCGGGCCGAGGAATCCGCCCCAGGCCGGCATCACGCCGTTGCGGCCCTTGCCGATGGTCTCGATGAGCGACGTCTGACCTCCGCCGTACAACCAGATGTCATCGGTCAGGTTGGGTGCGCCCAGCGCTGGGTTGCCTTTCCCTTCCGGCCCATGACAGGCGACGCAGTACTGCTGGAAGAGCTCCTTCCCGTGCGTCGCACGCAGGTTGTCGTAGGTGCGCCCGGAGATCTGCAGCACATAGTTGGCGACGTCCTTCACACCCTCCTCGCCCAGGACCGGGCCCCAGGGCGGCATCACGCCGTTGCGCCCTTTGGTGATGGTCGCCGCGATAGTCTCGGGGTCGCCGCCGTACAACCAGTCGTTGTCGGTCAGGTTGGGAAAGCCTTTGCCGCCGCGTGCGTCGGAGGCGTGGCACGGCGCACAGTAGTTCAGAAACAGCCGCTGTCCCATCTCCCGCGCCTGGGGATCGGCCGCCAGCGCAGGAACGCCCATGGCGGCGTACTTGACGTAGATCGGCTCGTACTTCTGCCGGGCCTTCGCTTCCTCCTGCTCGTACTGTCCGTGCGAGCTCCAGTGCAGCAACCCGGGGTAGCTCCCCAGACCGGGGTACAGGATCAAATAGACGGCACCGAACACCAGGGTGATGTAGAACAGCCAAAGCCACCAGCGCGGCAACGGGTTGTTGTACTCCTCCAGGTTCTCGTCCCAGACATGGCCCATGACGCCGGCCTTCTGACCGGCAGGCAGGCGCTTGGTGGTCAGCTTCCACAGGAATACGGCGCACGCCAATATGCTGACGACGGTGATGACCAGAATATAGATCGACCAGAATCCGCTCGTGAACTCGCTCACGTTCATCTCCCCGGTTGCCGCTTCTCGCTCTCAGGCGGGCCGTCGTCCTCGAGCACGCTGCGCGCGGCCTCGTCGAACTGCTTCTTGCGCTTGCTGCCGTAGGCCCACACGACGATGCCGGCGAACAACACCAGCATCACCACCGTCAGGGCCGCCCTCGCGCTGGTCAAGTCCATGGCTATCTCACTCCCTTGAGCACCGTGCCCAGGTTCTGCAGGTAGGCGATCAGCGCGTCGGCCTCGGTCTTCTCCCTCAGCGCCTCGCGCGCCTTGCCGATGTCTTCGTCGGTATACGGCACGCCGACCACTCGCAGCGCGCGCATCTTGGCTTCGATCGTCGTCGCGTCGGCCGGCGTTTGCGCCAGCCACGGATAAGCGGGCATGTTGGATTCCGGCACCACATCGCGCGGCTGGTTCAGATGCAGGCGGTGCCATTCGTCGCTGTAGCGCCCGCCCACGCGCGCCAGGTCCGGGCCCGTGCGCTTGCTCCCCCACTGGAACGGATGGTCGTAAACGAACTCGCCTGCCACCGAGTAGTGTCCGTAGCGTTCGGTCTCGGCCCGGAACGGCCGTATCATCTGGCTGTGGCAGTTGTAGCAGCCTTCGCGGATGTAGACGTCGCGGCCGGTGAGCTGCAATGCGTTGTACGGCTTCAGGCCTTCGACCGGCTCGGTGGTGTAGCGCTGGAAGAACAGGGGCACGATCTCCACCAGCCCGCCCACGCTCACCACCAGGATGACCAGCACGATCAGCCACGTCATGTTCTTCTCGATGAACTCGTGACCCGTTGCTTGAGTAGCCATGTGCCTTACTCCCCTCAGATCACGCGTGCGCGCCGGCCGGCGTCAGCACCGGCGCGTCGACCGGCTTGGCGCCGCGCACGGTCTTCCAGACGTTGTAGGCCATCACGAGCATGCCGGAGAGGTACAGGATGCCGCCCAGCAGCCGGATGGCGTAGAACGGGTACGTCGACTTCACGCTTTCGACGAACGTGTAAGTGAGCGTGCCGTCCGGGTTCGTCGCGCGCCACATCAAGCCCTGCATGACCCCCGCGATCCACATGGCGGCGATATACAGAACCACCCCGATCGTGGCGACCCAGAAATGCAGCGTGACCAGCCGCGTGCTGAACATCTCGGTCTTGCCGAACAGCCGCGGGATCACGTAGTACAGGCTGCCGACCGAGATCATCGCCACCCACCCCAGCGCGCCGGAGTGGACATGCCCGATGGTCCAGTCGGTGTAGTGGGACAGCGAGTTCACCGTCTTGATCGACATCATCGGTCCCTCGAAGGTAGACATGCCGTAGAAGGACAGCGAGGTGATGAGGAACTTGAGGATCGGATCGGTGCGCAGCTTGTACCAGGCCCCCGACAGCGTCATGATCCCGTTGATCATCCCGCCCCAGGAAGGCGCGAGCAGAATCAGCGAGAACACCATTCCCAGCGACTGCGCCCAGTCGGGCAGCGCGGTGTAGTGCAAATGGTGCGGCCCGGCCCACATGTAGGTGAAGATCAGGGCCCAGAAGTGCACGACCGACAGTCGGTAGCTGTAGATGGGGCGCCCGGCCTGCTTGGGCACGAAGTAGTACATCATCCCCAGGAAGCCCGCCGTGAGAAAAAAGCCCACCGCGTTGTGTCCATACCACCACTGCACCATGGCGTCCTCGGCCCCGGGGTACACCGAGTAGGACTTCCAGAAGGTGACCGGGATTTCGGCGCTGTTCACCACGTGCAGCAGCGCCACCGTGAGGATGAAGGCGCCGAAGAACCAGTTGGCCACATAGATGTGCGGGACTTTGCGCTTGGCGATGGTGCCGAAGAACACCACGGCGTAGGCCACCCACACCACCGTGATCAGCACGTCGATGGGCCACTCCAACTCAGCGTATTCCTTCGAGGTCGTGATGCCCAGCGGAAGAGTGATCGCGGCCAACACGATCACCGCCTGCCAGCCCCAGAACGTGAAAGCAGCCAGCTTATCGAGAAACAGGCGTGTGTGGCAGGTGCGCTGGACGACGTAGTAGCTCGTGGCGAACAGGGCGCACCCGCCGAATGCAAAGATCACGGCGTTGGTATGCAGCGGCCGCAGCCGTCCGTAGGACAACCACGGGATGCCGTAGGTCATGTCCGGGAACATCAGCTCGGCGGCGATCAGCACTCCGACGGCCATGCCCACGATGCCCCAGACCAAGGTCATGATCGCGAACTGCCGGATGACCTTGTAGTTATAAGTCGATTCCAATCCGCTCGAAGCCGCCTGCGCTCCAGCGGCCGTGGCCTGTGCTGCCATGTGGCCTCCCTGGTTGTGTGGCCGAACCCGCAACGGCGCGCCGGCAACTCGATCATTGCGCGCCTCGCGCATGCTAGCGGCCGGTTCTGCGGTTCGGTTGACCTAGATCAAACAATGTCGAGCCCCCCTTTGGGAGCGCCGCGCCCGTCCAGTCCGAAGTTCAGCACAACCCGCATGGTACGCCCACCGCGAAGGGCGGCCGGTGACCGGTCAGTCGCCCTTGGCATCGTCGTCGTCCTGCAGGATGCGGTGAGCGGGGCCCTCGAGGTCGTCGAACTGACCGCTGCGCAGCGACCACCAGAACAGCGCGCCGATCAGGAACACCAGCACCACCGAAAGGGGAATCAGGAGGTAGAGGATGTCCATCGAACACCGGCTAGCCTCCAGGCTGTGTCGCCTGCTCGAAGGAGCCCTGCTCCTGCGCCGGCTTCGCATCGACCAGGCGCAATGAGTTCAACACCACCAGCAGAGAGCTCGCCCCCATCCCTATTCCCGCCATCCATGGCGTCACCAGGCCGGTCACAGCCAGCGGCAACGCGACGATGTTGTAGCCCAGGGCCCAGACCAGGTTCTGCTGCACGATGCGCCGGGTCTGCTCGGCAATGCCGAGCGCGTCAACCAAGCCCTGCAGGCGCCCGGACAGCAGCACGACGTCGGCGTTGGCCTGGGACAGGAGCGCGCCGCCGCCCATCGCAACGGACAACTGGGCCTGGGCCAATACCGGCGCGTCGTTGACGCCGTCGCCCACCATCGCGACGCAGGCGCCCGCGCGCTGCAGCGCCTGAACGCGCGCCTGCTTGTCCTCGGGCGAGAGCCCGGCCTCGAAGCTCTCGACCCCCAGCCGGCGCGCCACCGCCTCGACTGCAGGCGGCGCATCGCCGCTCAGGATCAGGACTTGCCTCCCGCCATCGCGCAACCGTTGCACGATCGCGTGCGCCTGCGGTCGGATGCGGTCCGCGAATTCGAAGCACGCGAGCCACTCCCCTTCTCGACCCAGCCACACCCGCGTCGCGTTGCAAGTCTCGGTCGTTTGTTCGCCCGTCGGTACGCCCGCCAGCGCCGACACGAAAGTCCGTGTTCCGATGCGATGGCGCGCTCCGGCGATCAAAGCCTCGACCCCGGCTCCCGGCACGTTACGCAGCTCGGCAGCCGGATCGCGGCTGGCCTGCGGGGAGGCAACCGTCAGCAGTGCGGCAGCGATGGGATGCTCGGAGCCGGCCTCGAGTGCAGCCGCGAGCCCGAGGCAGCGCTCGCTGGTCATGCCCGCCAACGCGTGCACTGCGGTCAGCGCAAGCCGTCCCTCCGTGAGCGTGCCGGTCTTGTCGAACACCACGTGAGTCACTTGCGCAAGAGCCTGTATCGCATGGCCGCGTGCGGCCACGACCCCGCGGCGTGCAAGCCTCCCCAGTGCCACGGTAAGCGCCGTGGGGGTCGCGAGCGATAGCGCGCAAGGACAGGTGACGACCAACACCGCGACGGCCACCCAGAGCGCTCGCGTGGCGTCGACGCGCAGCCAGACCAGCGCACTGGCGCCCGCGATCAGGATCACCGCGGCGACGAACCAGGCGGCTACGCGATCGGTCAGCTCGGTGATGCGGGGCCGCTGCCCGCTGGCGCGCTCGACCAGCCGGCAGATGGCGGAAACGCGCGTGTCCTCTCCTACCCGCTCGACGCGGACCACCACCGGGCTCACCCGGTTGACCGCCCCTCCGGTGACCTCGGCGCCGGTCCGCTTATGCACCGGATGGCTCTCGCCGGTGAGCAGGGACTCGTCGCTCTCGGTTTCGCCCTGCACGATGCTGCCGTCGGCGGGGAAGCTTTCGCCCGGGCGCACCAGCACCAGATCGCCGCGCTGCAGGGTCACGGCGGGGACCTCCTCGCTGTCCATGCTGGTGGGATACGCGGACAGCCGATGCGCCGCCAGGGGTAGCGCCTTGTCCAGGTACTCGAGGCTCGCTGCCGCCTTCTGCCGGGCCCGCATCTCGAGGTATCGCGCGCACAGCAGGAGGAACACGAACATGGTGATGGAGTCGAAGTAGACTTCCGCGCCGCCGGTGAAGGTGGCCGCGACGCTGGCGGCGAACGCCACCCCGACCCCGAGCGCCACCGGCACATCCATGCCCAGCCGGCGCAGCCGCAGATCGCGCCACGCCCCACGGAAAAACGGCGCCGCCGAGTAGAATACCACGGGCACGGTCAGTACCAGGCTCGCGAGCCGCATCAACAGGCGGATGTCGTCGCTCATCGTTCCCTCGGCCGCCAGGTAGGCCGGCACCGCGTACATCATCACCTGCATCATGCCGAAGCCAGCGACGAACACGCGCCAGAGCGCCGCGCGCGCCTCGCGCTTGGCCGACTCCTCGGCGCCGGCCCGGCTGGCCGGCCAGGCCCGGTATCCGATAGCCGCGATCCGGGCGAGGATCTCCGAGAGCTGAATGCTCTGCGGGTCCCAGCGCACCCGGGCGCGCCGCGTCGCGTAGTTGATCTGTACCGAGAGCATGCCGCGCAGGCGAGACAGGTGTTGCTCGTTGAGCCAGATGCAGGCGGCACACGTGATGCCCTCGAGGATCAACGTGGCCTCGTGCTCGTGCTGCGCAATCCGGCGCACGAAGCCGGCCTGGACTTCGGGCCGGTCGTACAGGGCAAGGTCGGCGCGCTCGCGCTGCGCATCCGCTGCGAGGCGCGGCCCGTACGTCGTGCGCGTCCGGTAATAGGAGGCGAGGCCGCCGCCCGCGATGGCTTCGGCCACCGCCTGACAGCCGGGGCAGCACATAGCCTGTCGCTTGCCTTCGATCAGCGCGAAATAACGACCGCTCTCGGGCAGCGGCAGCCCGCAGTGATAGCAGCTCTGGGTGGGTGACAGGCTCACGCGAATTTTGCCGTCGCGCTCTCACAGACGATGCGCACCACGACGACCTGGTCGGCACTTCGAATGGTGTCAGCCATCGCTGGCGCCTCCTGCATTCGCCGCAGCCAAAACGCGGCAGCCCCGCGCGAAGACTGCCATCCACGCGGGGCATGCCCCTTGATTTGCATCAAACCCAGCGCTGCCGCCAGCGCAAGCCGGCCGAGACGAATTGCTGAATCAAGCCCGTTGCCCGTCGAGGCAACGATGGGCTCGAGCACGCATCACCGGGCCGGCGCCGGCGCCGGAACTGGAACGGCCTTCTGCTGGGTCTTTGGCAAGAGCAGGATGATCAACGCACCCAACAGCGCTACGGCGGCCAGCGTGTAGAAGGCTGCTTCCGTCGAATTGGTCGCTGTGCGGATGCGACCGATCAAATCCGGACCGACTTGGCCTCCGAGGTTGCCCACCGAGTTGATCCACGCGATCCCCGCAGCGGCGGCCGTCCCGGAGAGGAAGGCCGTGGGCAAAGACCAGAATGTCGCGACCCATGACAGAATACCGGCAGTCACCAGAGTGAGCGCAATGATCGAGGGCACCGGCGCTTTGCCGATCATCGCCAGCGCCAGCAATCCGGCCATCGCGACCAGCAGCGAGCCGGCCGAGTGCCAGCGCCGCTCCCCGGTGCGGTCGGAGTGCCCTCCGACGACGACCATCGAGACCGCCGCCACACCCCAGGGGATCATGCTGAGCAGCCCGACTTTCAGGAAGTCTTTCTTGTCGATGCCCAGTTCCTGAATGATGGTCGGCATCCAGAAGTTCACCGCGTAGAAGCCGACTACGCCGGAGAAGTACACCACAGCCAACGCCCAGACGCGTCCATCCTTGAACGCGTCGAGAAAGCTGTGGCGTCTGCCGAGGCCGTGCTTGGTCGCATCGTCTTCCGAGAGCCGGCGCTGCACCAGGTCCTTTTCCGCCTGGGTCAGCCACTTGGCCTGGCGTGGCCCGTTGTCGAGCAGGACGAACACCAGCACCCCGATGATGACCGAGGGAATCCCCTCCATCAGGAAGAGCCACTGCCAGCCGCGCCACCCGTTGGCGCCATCCATGAACTGCATGATCGCGCCCGAAGTCGGCGATCCGACCACGTTGGATATCGCGATGGCGGTCATGAACAGAGCCGTCATCTTCGCCCGCCGTTGCGCGGGAAACCAGTAGGTCAAGTACAGGATGATGCCGGGGAAGAAGCCGGCCTCCGCCACGCCCAGCAGGAAGCGCAGGAAATAGAAAGAGAACTGAGCATCCGTGCAATTGAACCACCCGGCGATCGCTCCCCAGTGGAAGTCGCCGGCGAACATGAACGCCGAAGAGATCACGCCCCAGGTGATCATGATGCGGGCGATCCAGATGCGTGCCCCGACTCGCTCGAGGATGACGTTGCTCGGGACTTCGAAGATGAAATAGCCGATGAAGAAGATCCCCGCACCGAAGCCGTAAACCGCGTCGCTGAACTTCAGGTCTCCGGCCATCTGCAGCTTCGCGAACCCGACATTGACCCGGTCCAGGAACGCGACGATGTAGCAGATGAACAGGAAAGGGATGATACGCCAGGCGACCTTGCTGAAGGTCGCTTGCTCAAACTCCGGGGTGACGCTTGCCGTGTCCAATGAAGGCTCCTCCGCTGTAGTTTTTTGTGATCGTCACGGGCGTCCAGCTCGAGCCGCGCCCCGTGCCGCGGCTATTGTAGGGGGCACCCAAGCCCTTGGCTACTGGACGCTCCCTCTGACCTCGAACCTGACTGCGTCGAGCTGCGTCCCGTCGGCGTCGTGCAGGGTGAGGAGCCATTTGCCAGGCTGCGGCCGCCATAGGACGGCGGCGCCATCGAGCGCCTCCCCGTTGAGGCGCCAGCGCGCACCCGGGCCGGCGCCAAGCGCCTCGAACAGCACCCGCTGCCGGTCCGACGGGATGTCCGGATCCACCGCGAAGATCTGACCCTCTTCCGGGTAGACGATGCTCGGATGGCTCTGCTCAGGGTCTTTGGCCGCGACGCGCTCAACCGCCGTGCCCGCCACGAAGAGCTCTTGCCGGGGCGCTTCCACGGGCGGCACGAAGCTCACCTGCGCCGTCTCGACGCCAGGGGGTGGGGCGGGAGCGCCCGCTCCCGTCCGGTGCAGCTCATTCATGATCTCGAGCCAGAGCGGCGCGGCCCCGGTCACGCCCGACACGTCCCACATCGGGCTGCCGTCGAAGTTTCCGACCCACACGCCCACCGTGTAGCGCAGCGAGGAGCCGACGCACCAGTTGTCGCGCATACCCTTGCTGGTCCCGGTCTTGACCGCGGCCCAGAAGCGCGCGGCGAGTGGACTGGCCAACCCGAAGGTGATGCTGCGGGCCGCGCGGTCGGAGAGGATGTCGGCCACGATGTAGCTGGCCGCGCGGTCCATCACGCTCTGGCCGGAGACCTTTGTTCCCGGCGTGAGCGTGAGCGGAGCGAGCACGCCGCCGCCGGTCAAGGCGCGGTACGCGTTGGTCAGCTCCCACAGGCTCACTTCGGCGGAGCCGAGCGCGAGCGAGTAGCCGTAGTAGTCGCCGTCGCGGTCGATGTGCTCGAAGCCCAGAGCGCGCAGCCGGTCCACGAAAGCCTCGGGGCCGACCAGCGTGAGCGTGCGCACCGCCGGCACGTTGAGCGACCCCGATAGCGCCGTGCGCAGGCTGACCAGGCCCTTGAACTCCCGGTCGTAATCCTGGGGCACGTACAGCCCGCCGGGCGTGACGATGTTGATCGGCGCATCGTCCAGAAGAGAAGCGGCGGTGAGCAGCCGTTGCTCCAGGGCGAGCTCGTAGAGGAAAGGCTTGAGCGCGGAGCCCGCTTGGCGCGCCGCCTTCACCCCGTCCACATAGCGGGCGGAAGAGGATTCGCCGGAGTTGCCCAGGTAGGCGAGCACCTCGCCGGTGGCGTTGTCCACGACCAGCACGGCCGCGTCGCCTACGTGATGCTGGTCGAGCGCGACGAGCTGCCGGTTCACCGCGTCCAGCACGAACGCCTGCAACGCGCCGTCGAGCGTCGACTGCACGCGCCGCTGCTCCGGGGTGACCAGCATGCGTGCCACATGCGGCGCCAACGCCACCGAGGGCCGCAAGTTGGGCACGCCTGCGAGCGCCTCGTGTGCCAAGGTGTCCAACCCGTCGCAAAGTTGTGGCGGCTGCATCGATCTCCCGAGCGCGCAGGCGCGCTTGGCAACGGCCTCCGCCGTGGCATTCGGCCCACGCAGCAGCGCGGCCAGCAGCAAGGCCTCGCGCTCGTTGAGGCCGCTGGGCTGCTTGCCGAAGAGTGCCCGCGACGCCGCGCCGACCCCCTGCAGCTCGCCGCGGAACGTGGACAGGTTGAGGTAGGCCTCCAGGATCTGCCGCTTCGTCCATGCCTTTTCCAGCGTGCGCGCCGCCTTGATCTGATCCCACTTTTGACTCAGGGTGCGGTGCTCCTTGCCGCGCTTGAGCTTGCCCTCGAGCATCGCCGCCGCCTGCATGGACAGGGTGCTGGCCCCGCGCGGCTTGGACGAGAACAAGCTGCCGAGAGCGGCGTCGGACAACGCCAGCCAGTCCACTCCGCCGTGGTGGAAGAAGCGCTTGTCTTCGGCCCGGATCACCGCCTCGAGCAGCGCAGGCGAGACCTCGGTGAGCTGCACCCAGGACAAGCGCCGCCCGTGCAGGTCTACGCGCAACTCGTGGATCGGCTCTGCGTTCCGGTCGAGCAGCACGCCCTCGGTGGAGATGTATTCGTGTTTGACCGTCTCGTAGGCGGGAACAGCGCAGGCCAGCGGGGGCGCGAGAAGCGCCAGCAGGAGGAAAGCCGTGATTCGTGACAAGAAAGCCGTGACTCGTGACAAGAAAACCGTGACTCGTGACTCGTGATTCGTGATTCGCAACAGCAAAAGCCCCGTGGCTCGTGGTCCGTGGCTCGTGGCTCGTGACAGCGAAGAACCCGTGGCTCGTGGTCCGTGACTCGTGATTCGCAACGGCGCGAATCGCGCAGTCGCGCAGTTCACCCCTCTCCCCCCGGGAGAAGGGAGCACGAATCACGGCTTCTTCCCTGTTGCGAATCACGAGTCACGAGTCGCGAACCACGAATCACGAATCACGGCCTTTCACGAGTCACGGCCTTTCACGAATCACGGATTTTCACGGCCCAACGGTCACTCGACCGTTGGGCAACTCCCCGAACATCTCCGGCGAATACAACGCCTCGACCCGCGTCTCGGGCAGGAGGAACTCGCCCGGGTTGTTCAAGCGCAGCGTGTATTCCACGGCCCACTTCCCCTTGGGCACGAAGCGATAATAGGCGCGAAAGGAGTCGAGCTTGCGCTCCTCGTAGGCCGGCCACACCCAGCCGCGCTTCTTCTCGCCCTCCGCGAGCAGCTGCGAGTCGCGGCCGAGGCCCGTGCCCAGGATGGCGGCGCCGGCGGGCACCGGGTCGTTGACCACCACCCAGCTCATGTCCGATTGCGCTTCCAGCTCGAGGCGCACGCGCATCACGTCGCCGCGCGTCCATTGCCCTTTGGTCTTCTGTTCGACCGCGGAGACCATGCGCGCGATCCGATAGCCCGACGAAAAAGGCTCCTTCAGCGGGATTGCGGCCAGGCTCTGGACCGTGGCCCAGGGCTTGCCGGTGCCGTCCTGAGCCAGGTCCAGGTGCGCCTGCCCGGCGGGCCACGAGAACATCAGGTCGCCGCCCTCCGGCTGCCGGCTCCATTCCACGGTGCGCTCCTGCCCGGCGAGCTTCGCAGCCGTGACGCCGGCCACCGCTTCGGCTTCGAACTTCGCACCGAAGCGCTCCAGCGCCAGCACGCCCCAGGCGTTGGCCACCGTCGTGTTCCAGTGACCGCGCTGCTGGCGCCCCAGGCTGCCCCGCGCCAGCCGCGGCATGTCCTCACGCCACGCGTCTTGATCGAGCATCGACAGCAGCACCCGGTTGGCGTTCACGTCGCCGGACACCATCAGCCACCACAGATAATCGGTGCGCTCGGTCGAGAACCCCATGGTCGTGCCCTGGAAGCTCAGCCGCGAGCGCAGGATCTGCTCGGCCTGCGCCGCCTGCTCGTCGCGCCTGGACAGATCCGGGGCGCGTTTGAGCAGATCGAACCAGTCGATCACCGCCGAGGTGGGCCACAGGTTCGGCTCGATGGCGATCGAGGCCAGATCGCCGTCGCCGATCTTGCGGCCCCAGCGCGCCAACGCTTGCAGCGCGGCCACCTTGCGCACGGAAAGATCCGCCGCGCGCCACTCGGGATCGCGTTGCACCTGGCCTTGGACGAAGCGCTCCAGCGCTGAGATCATCCGGCCGCGTGGCGCTGCCGGCACGTCCCGTCCCGACTCGCTGGCGATCGTCAAAATGTACGTGGTGAGCACATCGCTGCCGTACTGCAGGATCGGGAAATACTTTGCGAAGCCGTCGTGATCGAGATAGGACGGCAGCGAGCCCATCGCCCCAGCCCAGCGGGCGCTGTCGCGCAACGCGACAGCCTGCGATACCAGCTGCTCGAGGCAGGTATAGGGATAGCGGCTCATGAACTCCTGCACGCCGCCGAGCTCCCCTCCCAGGCTTTTGAGCAGACTCACGCGCACGCCGCCGCGTCCCGGGATCGCGTCGGAAGGCAAGGCCACCGGCAGCTCGAACGGCTTCTCCAGCTGCAGGATCGTGGCCTGGAACGTGCGCACCGGCACAGCGGCGATGACCTTCTGCGCCACCTTCATGGTGTCCCTTGACACGGCGCCGTCGGCGCGTCTGGCCTGCGCCGTCACTTCCCAGCGCAGCATGTCCACGTTGGCCGGTGTCTTCACGTCCCAACCCACGGCTTGCGACGCGCCGGGCGCGAGGCTGAACGTGTTGGGGTTCAGCTCCCGCGTGCCGGAGCGCTTGCCGAGCGCTTCGGGATCGAGCTTTGCCCGCACCTCGATTTCGAGCGGCAGCTCAGCCGCGTTGCGCACGGTGAAGCCTGCGCGAAACGCGTCTTGCTCCCGCACCACCGGCGGCAGCCCGGAGAACAGCATCAGGTCCTGAGTCGAGCGGATCGAGCTCTCACCGGTGCCGAACAGGCCGGCCTCGCCGTTGGCCACCGCTACGATCCGGAACGAAGTGAGCGAGTCGTTGAGCGGCACCTCGACCGTGGCGCGGCCCTGCTCGTCGAGCTTGACGCGCGCTTTCCAGAACAGCAGTGTGTCGAACAGCTCGCGCGCCGTGCGCCTGCCGCCTCCGCCCCCGGTTTCGCGCGCCTTGCGCCCGAAGTGGCGCCTGCCTACGACTTGCATGGAGGCGGTGGCCGTGTCCACTTCGATGCCGCGCCGCTGCATCATCGTGTTGAGCAATCTCCAGCTCTCGTTCGGCGCCAGCTCCAGCAACCCCTCGTCGACCGCGAGCAGCGCGATCTCGGAATCCTTCGGCGCGGGGGCCGCGTCCGTCGCGCGTTTGACCTCCACCGTCACCTTGGCTTTGTCGCGGACCCGGTAAACGGTCCGATCCGTGCTCACCTTCACGTCCAGCTCATGCGCGCGCCAGCCCACGTTGATCTCGGACACGCCCATCTTGAATGCCGGCTTGCCCAGGTCCACCAGCGCAGTCGGCTGTACATCCGACACGCGTCCGCGGACCGCGAGCACCGACACGAAGATGTTCGGCGCATGGTTGCCGCGCACCGGCACCTCCACCACCGGCGCCGTACCGGACAGCTCGGTGACGAACGCGTCCATCACGCCCTCGCGCTCGACGGTGACCAGCGCGGTGGCCTTGCGAAACGGCATGCGTACCTGGAACACCGCCTTGTCTCCGGGCTCGTAGCGCTTCTTCTCCGGCAGCACGTCCATGCGGTCGTCGTTGGACGCTTCGAACCACCACTCGCCACCGCCCGCCACCCAGACGGAGCTGTTGGTGAACGCGGCGTTCCCGGCCGCATCCACGGCGCTCGCCTGCACCGAGATCTCGCCCGACACCGGCGAGGTGAGCTCGCAAAACACCCGCCCCTTGTCGTCGCTCTCTCCTTCGCACACGCTCTGCAGGCGCTTGACCTCGGTGCCGCTCTGGTAGGCGTAGAAGCCGCCCAGCAGCCGCTTGCGGTGGGAGAAGGTCTTGCGCTCGAACAGGTCCAGCCTCACCTTCACGCCCGGCATCGGTCTCCCCGTCAGGTCCAGCGCCACCGCCTGGTATTTGATCTTGTCCTTGGACAGCGCCCAGGCGTCGGGCTTCAGACCCAATACGATCTGCGACGGCCAGACCGGGATGCGCGTCGAGGAGGTCAGCACCTCGCCGTTGGGGTCGCTGTACTCCAGTTCGGCGACGATCTCCTGCGGTGCGTCCTGCTTCGGGATACCGGCGATGCCGGCGCGACCGCCGCCCGCCGCGTCCAGCGTGAGCGACACGCTCTTGAGCGGCCGCGTCTGGCCGCTGGCCGCGCCCGAGTCGAGCGGGGCCTCCTCGTCCTCCTCCGAGAGCGCGGTGTCGCCGCGATACCAGCGATAGCGTCTCTGCTCCTGCACGCCTTCCTGGACTGCACCTTGAGCCAAAGCGAACTCGTCGTACCCCGGGAATTTCACCGCGCGCGGCTGCACGACGCTGCGCAGCTTGACGGGCAGGAAGCTCGCACCCCCGCCGGCAAGGTAGCTGACCTGTATGCCCACCTCGACGCTGTCGGCGTCGATCGGCGGCGTCGCGGGCGGATCGACGGCGGCGCGCATGAGCGGCACGCGGAACTCCTCGACGCGAAAGCTGCCCGATACGCGCCGCCGCCGCTCTCCGCGTTGGGTGCCGCCCAGAGCGTCTTCCATGACCACCCGGTAGATCCCGGTCTTCGCCTCTTTGGGCACATCCCAAGTCGACTCGGCGCTGTCCTTCGCATCCCATCTCACCGGCACGTCGTACTTCTGGTCGCTGCCGACGTGCTCGATGACAAGGTTGGGCGGCAGCGCGCCCCAGGGCACGAGCCGGAATCCCGCACGGGCGTGCTGCCGGTAGAAGTGCTTCATGTGCACGCTCTCGCCCGCGCGCACCAGCGTGCGATCGAACACCGTGGTCGCGATGTACGGGCCCTCGTAGCTGGGCTGCGGGAGATTGAAGCGCCAGCGCGAGATGCCCTCGTTCCAATCCGAGAGCACGAAGCTCGCATCGCCCCCGCTGCGCGCGAGCACCATGTATTGCTGGTCGTAGGCGCCGAAGCAGCCGGGCAGCCGACGCCGGTCGGGCAGCTCCTTGTTGATGCGCGCGATGCCGTGCGCGTCGGTCATTCCCTTCCAGTGCTCGTTGGCATCGCAGTCCTGCACCGACACCTGCGCCTTGGCCACCGGCGTCCCGGTGTCCAACGCGGTGACCCACACCAGCGACGATTCACGGCCCTGCTTGAAGTGCACGGCGAGATTGGTCACCAGCGCCGTGGTCGAGACGTGGTAGACCGGTTTGTTGTCGACACCGGGGTTCGCACCGGTGAGCAGCGCCTCGCCCAGCTTCGGGCTGGCGAGCTCCACCACGTAGAACCCGGCCTGCTTGAGCGGGATGCCCACGACCTCGAACGCTTGCGGGCCGTTCGGCTTGGGGACCTTGATGGATTGCGTTGGCTCCGATGGGTCAAACACGGACTCGGCTGCGGCGTAATACGCAGATGGCGGCTCGTCCCCTGCCGGGCTCTCCCAATTCACGCGTTCGGACTGGTTGACCCGTTTCATCCAGTTCACGATCTGCCGCGCATCGCTGTCGCCGATCCGCAGCACGCGGCCGGGGATATTTCCGCTCGTGCTCCACTGCTTGCCGCCCAACTCGGCTTCGAGGTTGCGCAGCGTGACCGGCAGCACCGGTTCCGCGTTGAGCTCGATGATGCCGAAGCGGGCCGGGAACTTGGCCAGCGGCGGCGCCGCGTCGGTTCTGACGGTGAGCGGAAAGCGCTTCTGGTTGGTCAGCCGGCGGCCGGCGTCGTCGTGCAAGTCGCCGGGGATCTCGAGCTTGAACTGCGACTGCTCGGGAAACGGCGCGGCGAAGGAAACTTCGTCCACCCACTCGCCCACCTGCTTGGCGTCGAGCAGCGCCGCCCTGTACACCTTGCCGTCGTCGCCGCGAAGCCGCATCTTCGCGGCGCTTGCGCGCGCGATCGGGGCCGAGAAGGCCAGGCGCATCGCCAGAAAGGGCAAGCAGTCCGCGTCGCGGTTCACGCGCTCACAGGAGAACTTGGCCGAGAACGCCTGCCGGACTTTGAATTCGAGCACCTGGTTCTCTCTGGTGGGCACTCCGCTGGTCGATTCGATCCCCTGCCCCCACACGAGGCGCAGCTCGGCGTCGCTCGGAAGCCGCCGCGCGCAGCGCAGAGTGACAATCGGGAACTTCGACTCGTCGGCAGACTTGAGTTGTTCGGCGCGCGTTCCGCGCAGCAGCCCGCGCTCGGCGATCGCCGCCACGCGGCCGTTCTTGAACAGCGCAACCAGATAGCGCTCGACGAAGTCCTGGCGGCTCTCCAGCACCTGCAGCCGCTCCTCGCCTGTGACCAGCCTGACCGGCACCTTCTCGGTCACACCCTTGACGTCGCAGTAAGCATGCTGGACCACGGAATCGAGCTGAGCCGCCGCATCCAGGCCCAGCACGAAGATCTGCTCCTCGTCCGCGAGCTCGTAGCGATAGGGCAGGTATTCAATGATGGCGGGGCCGCCGGTCGTAAACGTAAAGACCGCGGGTTCCACCGCGTCGCCGCCGCTGGTCTTCAGCTTGGGTTTGACCTTGAAGGTGCAGCGCACCCCGGCCGGCAGATCGCGCTCGAAGTCGAACACCCAGTTCTTCTGGTCCGCCCAGCGGGCCGTCCCCTTCTCCGGGCATTCGATGTCGAAGGGCTCGGCCAGACGCGCATCGCCGAACGCGACCATGGTGTCGGAGAAGCGCGCGTTGACCTGACGCACGCCCTTGACCTCTCCCTGGGGCGAGAAGAGCTCCACCTTGGCCGCGAATCCCGGCGCGGAGAGGAAAAGCAGCGCAAACGCGAGGTCGCGCAGCAGGGCTGTCATGGGAGTTTCCCTCGGTGCCGCAGCGCCGAACGCGGTGCTGGGCGCGCTAGTTTAGCAAGGCGAGGGGCGGCGCATGGGGAGCCCAAGTCCCACGGACCGGGAGCGAGGTTACGGGTGCTCGTCGTTCCGGTGCAAGCCAGAATCCAGTCAGGCAATGCTCCAGATCAGTACGACGCCCGGTTGGCTAACTAAGGCGCTCACGCGAGAGAGGACGGACAAGCGATGCATCCCGCGGTACGGCGAAGTCACTCGATTCCGACCTACGCCGGAATGACGACGCTCGGTCGCTGCGACGCTAGGACTTCCCGAGTGCCGTCGCCCGCTTGCAGGCCGACGGTAGGATCGAAGTCGCCCAAGTGGGAACCTACGCCAATCGACACAAGAAACTTGGGCTTCGACTCCGGGCGGCGCAACTGTGATTGCGCAAGGGTCCACCACTGCGCTGTGGTGTTCGGGGACACACACCGTAGCGCAAACTATTGCGCACTTTTCGCAACACTTGCGCAGAACCCTTGTGGGCCAACCTCCATGCGAGACGGGTGTAGGCCAGTCAACTCCCTAGCGCCGCTACGCGCGCGCGTCTTGACCCTGCGCCTGACATTGCGGGACTTCGCTGCGCCGCGTACTCAGAAAAAACCAGCCAAGAAGCCAATCGACCACACCAACGCTAATAGCGCGAGAATCCCGACTATCCAGACAACCCACTCCCCCACGGACCACATCGAGTAAGCCTAACGTAAGGTTCTCCGTAACGCCAGCCCGGCCGGTGAATGATGCGGGCGTGAAGATCGAGTGCGCACGCAACCCTATGAAGCGTCACGAAACACAACGCGGCTTTGTATCGGCGACCACGCGATCCCAAGAGCTTCGGCGTCACAGGCAGATCAACGGGCAGCAACATGCCGGGCGATCGGGTATGGGCCGTCGAGGTCGCGGCGATGCTCTCCAGCACAAATGGTGGGGGCAGGGGATGAGCCCGCCACGCTGATCGGTAAGGATCGCCCGTTAACCCGCAGTTTGGACGCTCGCTCGGGGTCGGCAGCGACCCGAACGGCATAGGGACACAGATCCTCTAGCCCGGATCAGCCCGGATATTTCATGAGGGACTCGGGGTCGGGCTGCGACACGTTACCGCTTGCGGCCGTTTGCGGGAGCAGCCCGCCGCCGCCTATCCCTGCCCCAAAAGATACCCCCTCGCCGTGGGCCGGGCGGCACAGCGAGCCGGTTTGCGAGCCAGTTGCGGCTCGACCGTCGCAGCCAAAGCCCAAGCCTGTTGGCAAGACGGGCATGCCGCAAATGGCCGGAAAGCGGCCGCCAGCGCCCGAGTAGCCCGCTCGTACAAAGCGTACCCGGCTCGGATCGGCTGCATCGCTTACGCATCAGCGCATGCGTCATGTCCGGGGGCGTCTTCATGAAATATCCGGGCTAGCCCTTCACCATGCCGCACACGAAGTCGAGCGTGGCTTCGCCGTGCGTGTTCGGCCGCACGTCCTCCCACAGGCGCTTACTCATGCGGCCCGAGGACCACACCACCTCGTCGTTGGGCCCGATCATGTCGATCTGCACGACCCGATTGATGCGCCTCGCGCAGTCCAGCTCGATGACGCCGAGCGTCTGCATGAACACCTTGCGCGAGCCGCCCAGATCCTCCGTCACCGGCTGCGGATAAACGCCCTTCTTGAGCACGCGCACGGTCTCGGCCTCGACCTCGATCGATGACACGTCCACGTAGTAGGTCGCCTCGGTGTCGGCGCCGATCTCGACCCACTGCGCAGCGCAGGCATTGCCCGCGGCCAGGAGCATCATCACTGGGAATGTCGTTTTCATTCTCCCTCTGCTTCATTCGGTCGCAGTCGCTCTTGCACCCCTCACCTGTCTCTCTCCCACGGGAGAGGGAATTTACTGCTGTTGCTCGCCGCTCTGCGGAATGCCGGGCGGAAGAACGCCTTCGCGATCGGGCGCGCGTCGCAAGTCCAGGGTCAGCGGGAACTCGGGGCTGGGGCGCTCCTGGCTGTACTGCATGGCGCCGGGGGTATGGCCGTGAGGCGTGAAGCGGGCCATG